>NZ_CP106793.1:2261666-2595000 GCF_025642135.1 Streptomyces cynarae
GATCGGCGGGGTGCCCGCCTCGAACTTGTGCGGGGCGGGGGCGTACGTCGACGAGTGCATCGACACCGTCTCGATCATCTCACCGCCACCCAGGAACGGAGGCAGGTCCTCCAGCAGCTCCTGGCGTCCCCACAGCACGCCGATGCCGGTCGGGCCGCACATCTTGTGGCCGGTGAAGGCCACGAAGTCGGCCTGCAGGGCCTGCACGTCCAGCGGCATGTGCGGCGCAGCCTGGGAGGCGTCGATGCAGACCAGGGCGCCTACCTCCTGGGCGCGGCGCACTATCGCATCGACCGGGTTCACGGTGCCCAGGATGTTCGACACCAGCACGAAGGAGACGATCTTCGTCTTCTCCGTGATGATCTCGTCGATGTCGGACAGGTCGAGGCGGCCGTCCTCGGTGAGGCCGAACCACTTCAGCTTCGCGCCCGTGCGCTGCGCCAGCAGCTGCCACGGCACGATGTTGGAGTGGTGCTCCATCTCCGTGATGACGATCTCGGTCTCGGAGTCCACCCGGTAGGGCTCGTCGGCCCAGCCGAGCATGTTCGCCACGAGGTTCAGCGACTCGGAGGCGTTCTTGGTGAAGATCACCTCGTCGCGGCTCGGCGCGTTGATGAACTCGGCGACCTTGTCACGCGCGCCCTCGTACAGCGCCGTGGCCTCCTCGGCGAGCACATGCACACCGCGGTGGACGTTGGCGTTGTAGCGCTCGTAGTACTCGCTGAGGACGTCCAGCACCTGGCGCGGCTTCTGCGACGTCGCCGCGTTGTCCAGGTACACGAGCTTCTTGCCGTCGTGGACCAGTCGGTCCAGGACGGGGAAGTCCTTACGGATCGCCTCGGTGTCGAGGAGGCCCGGCAGCTGTGTCACGCGGATGCGCCACCCTTCACGTATGCCTCGTAGCCCTCGTTCTCCAGCTTGTCCGCGAGCTCCGGGCCGCCGGACTCGACGATGCGGCCGCCGGCGAACACGTGGACGTGGTCGGGCTTGATGTAGCGCAGGATGCGCGTGTAGTGCGTGATCAGCAGGGTGCCGACCTCGCCGGTCTCGCGGACGCGGTTGACGCCCTCGGAGACGATGCGGAGCGCGTCGACGTCCAGACCCGAGTCGGTCTCGTCGAGGATCGCGATCTTCGGCTTGAGCAGCTCGAGCTGGAGGATCTCGTGGCGCTTCTTCTCGCCGCCGGAGAAGCCCTCGTTCACGTTGCGCTCGGCGAAGGACGGGTCGATGTTGAGGCGCTCCATGGCCTCCTTGACCTCCTTCACCCAGGTGCGCAGCTTCGGGGCCTCGCCGCGGATCGCGGTGGCCGAGGTGCGCAGGAAGTTGGAGACCGAGACGCCGGGGACCTCGACCGGGTACTGCATCGCCAGGAACACGCCGGCGCGGGCGCGCTCGTCGACGGACATCTCCAGGACGTCCTCGCCGTCGAGCAGCACGGTGCCGCCGGTGACGGTGTACTTGGGGTGACCCGCGAGCGAGTAGGCGAGGGTCGACTTGCCCGAGCCGTTGGGGCCCATGATGGCGTGCGTCTCGCCCTGCTTCACGGTGAGGTCGACGCCCTTGAGGATCTCCTTCGTGGCGTTGTCGGCCTCGACGGTGACGTGCAGGTCTCGGATTTCAAGCGTTGCCATGGGTGCCTCAGGACTCCTGGGTGAGGGAGACGAGCACGTCGTCCCCTTCGATCTTTACGGGGTATACGGGGACGGGGCGCGTCGCGGGAAGGGCGTCCGGCTTGCCGGAGCGGAGGTCGAAGCGCGAGCCGTGCAGCCAGCACTCGATGTGGCAGTCGTCGACCTCGCCCTCGGACAGGGAGACGTTCGCGTGCGAGCAGATGTCGTTGATCGCGAACACCTCGCCCTCGGTGCGCACGACGGAGATGGGCGTGCCGTCGAGTTCCACCCGCTTCGGGGTGTCCTCCTCCAGCTCGCTCAGACCGCAGACACGTACGAAGGCGCTCATGCGACCGACGCCTCCAGCTCCTCTTCGATCTTGGCGATCAGCCGCTCCTCGATGTCCGCGACACCGATCTGCTGGACCAGCTCGGCGAAGAAGCCTCGGACCACGAGGCGGCGCGCCTCGTGCTCCGGGATGCCGCGGGCCATCAGGTAGAACAGCTGCTCGTCGTCGAAGCGGCCGGTGGCGCTGGCGTGGCCGGCGCCGACGATCTCGCCGGTCTCGATCTCCAGGTTGGGGACCGAGTCGACGCGGGCGCCGTCCGTCAGGACGAGGTTGCGGTTCATCTCGTACGTGTCCGTGCCCTCGGCCTTGGCCTCGATGAGCACGTCACCGATCCACACGGCGTGCGCGTCGTCGCCCTGGAGCGCGCCCTTGTAGACGACGTTCGACTTGCAGTGCGGGGTGTTGTGGTCGACGAAGAGCCGGTGCTCCTGGTGCTGGCCCCGGTCGGTGAAGTACAGGCCGAACAGCTCGGCCTCGCCGCCGGTGCCGGCGTAGGTCACCCGGGGGTGCAGACGGACCACGTCGCCGCCGAAGGTCACGATCACGGACTTGAAGCTCGCGTCCCGGCCGACCAGCGCGTTGTGCTGGGCCACGTGCACGGCCTTGTCGTCCCAGTCCTGGACGGAGACGACGGTCAGCTTGGCGCCGTCACCCACGACGTAGTCGACGTTGGCGGCGAGCACCGCGTCACCGGTGTGGTCGATGACGACGACGGCTTCGGCGAAGGCGCCCAGCTCGATGACCTGGTGGCCGAAGGCGGTCCCGCCCTCGCCGTGCACCGCGATACGGATCGGTTCGGTGAGGACGGTGTCCTTGGCGACGGTCACGACCGAGGCCTTCTCGAAGGCGGAGTACGCCTGGGCGGCGACGCGGTCCACCGGGGTGCCCGCCTTGCCGAGCCGCGCGTCGTCGCGGCCGACGGTCTCGACGGTGACGCCCTCGGGGGCCTGGACGTCGACCTTCACGCCGTCGCCGTTCGCGACGGCGGTGCCGTCGTGCAGCCCGCGCAGCCGCTCCAGCGGGGTGAACCGCCACTCCTCCTCGCGACCGTGCGGCACCGGGAAGTCCGCCACGTCGAAGGACGGCGGCGCGCTCATGCGCGTGGCGACGGTCGACTCGGCGGCGACCGCGATCGAGCCGGCGGTGGTCGAACCCACCGGAATGTTCTGGGCCTCAGCCATGGCTGTCGTTGTGCTCTCTTCCTGCGTCAGAAATCTGCGTGCTGCTTGTCCGGCGGCGGTCGTCAGCCGACCGCACCCTCCATCTGCAGCTCGATCAGCCGGTTGAGCTCCAGCGCGTACTCCATGGGCAGCTCCTTGGCGATCGGCTCGACGAAGCCGCGCACGATCATCGCCATCGCCTCGTCCTCGGACAGGCCGCGGCTCATCAGGTAGAAGAGCTGGTCCTCGGACACCTTGGAGACGGTGGCCTCGTGACCCATGGAGACGTCGTCCTCACGGACGTCCACGTACGGGTACGTGTCCGACCGGGAGATGGTGTCGACGAGCAGCGCGTCGCAGAGCACGTTCGACTTCGATCCGGCGGCGCCCTCGCCGATCTCGATCAGACCACGGTAGGACGTACGGCCGCCACCGCGCGCGACGGACTTCGACACGATGTTGGACGACGTGTTCGGCGCCATGTGGACCATCTTGGCGCCCGCGTCCTGGTGCTGGCCCTCGCCCGCGAAGGCGATGGAGAGGGTCTCGCCCTTGGCGTGCTCGCCCATCAGGTAGACGGCGGGGTACTTCATCGTCACCTTGGAGCCGATGTTGCCGTCGACCCACTCCATGGTCGCGCCCTCGTAGGCGACGGCGCGCTTGGTGACCAGGTTGTAGACGTTGTTCGACCAGTTCTGGATGGTCGTGTAGCGGCAGCGGGCGTTCTTCTTGACGATGATCTCGACGACCGCGCTGTGCAGGGAGTCGCTCTTGTAGATCGGGGCCGTACAACCCTCGACGTAGTGCACGTAGGCACCCTCGTCGACGATGATCAGGGTCCGCTCGAACTGGCCCATGTTCTCGGTGTTGATGCGGAAGTAGGCCTGGAGCGGGATCTCCACGTGCACGCCCTTCGGCACGTAGATGAAGGAGCCGCCGGACCACACGGCGGTGTTCAGCGCGGCGAACTTGTTGTCACCGGCCGGGATGACCGTGCCGAAGTACTCCTTGAAGAGCTCCGGGTGCTCCTTCAGCGCGGTGTCGGTGTCGAGGAAGATGACGCCCTGCTGCTCCAGGTCCTCACGGATCTGGTGGTAGACGACCTCGGACTCGTACTGGGCCGCGACACCGGCCACGAGGCGCTGCTTCTCCGCCTCCGGGATGCCCAGCTTGTCGTACGTGTTCTTGATGTCCTCGGGGAGGTCCTCCCAGGACTCCGCCTGCTTCTCCGTGGAGCGCACGAAGTACTTGATGTTGTCGAAGTCGATGCCGGACAGGTCCGAGCCCCAGTTCGGCATGGGCTTCTTCTCGAAGAGCTTCAGGCCCTTCAGGCGCAGCTTGGTCATCCACTCCGGCTCGGACTTCTTCGCCGAGATGTCGCGGACGACCTCCTCGTTGAGGCCGCGCCTGGCGGAGGCACCGGCCACGTCGGAGTCGGCCCAGCCGTATTCGTACTTGCCCAGGCCCTCGAGCTCAGGGTGGGCAGTCTCCGTGGGGAGAGTCATGCGGGGTTCCTCCCGGCCGTGCTAGCGGATGCGTTGTGGGTGGTCTCGGAAATCTTCGAAGCCTTGTGGGGCGTCTGGTGCGCCGCCTTGGGGATGAACGTCGTGCAGACGCCGTCGCCGTGCGCGATCGTGGCCAGTCGCTGGACGTGCGTGCCGAGCAGCTGGGAGAAGACCTCCGTCTCGGCCTCGCACAGCTGCGGGAACTGCTCCGCGACATGGGCGACCGGGCAGTGGTGCTGGCACAGCTGCTCGCCGACCGGTGCGCTGCGCGCCGTAGCAGCGTACCCGTCCGCACTCAGGGCCTTGGCCAGTGCTTCGGTGCGCCGTTCGGGAGCGGCGGCCTCGATCGCCTCGCGGTACGCGCCGGCCTGGGCGGCGATCCGGGCGCGGGCGAACGCGGCGACGGCCGCCTCACCGCCCTCGTGCTCGGCGATCCAGCGCAGGGCGTCCGCGGCGAGCTTGTCGTACGACTGGTCGAATGCGTCGCGGCCGCAGTCCGTGAGCGCGAAGACCTTGGCGGGCCGTCCGCGCGTGCGCGTGCCGTACACACGCTGCTCGCGCGCCTCCACGACGTCGTCGGCGACGAGCGCGTCCAGATGACGGCGTACGGCCGCCTGGGTGAGCCCCAGCCGTCCGGCCAGCTCGGCGACGGTCGACGGGCCGTGGTCCAGGATGGACCGCGCGACCCGGTTGCGCGTCGAGCGGTCCGAGCGCATCCCAGCCGCGAGCTCCTCCTGAGGGGCCCCCACCGGGGTCTCCCGAGCCTCGCCGACGTTTTTCACAACGCCATTGTTGCGTAATTCCGCAGAAGCTGACAAGCGCCGTCCGGACGGGCGGCCGGTGCGGTACGTCACTTAGGCATACCTAAGCCGACCTGCGGAAACGCTGGGCGGTCAATCAAACCGGTGGCGGTCACCGGCGGTGTGGACAAGACTCCGAGCCCATGCCCACACCCCTTCCGACCGGCCCTCTTGTCACCAGGGACGGTCTTCGCGCACAGCTGCGCGCGCTCGGCGTCACGCCCGGCGGGATCCTCCTCGTGCACTCCTCGCTCAGCGCGCTCGGCTGGGTCAACGGAGGCGCCGTCACGGTCGTCCAGGCACTGCTCGACGCCCTCGGCCCGGACGGCACGCTGGTGGTGCCGACGCAGTCCGGCGATCTGTCCGATCCGGCGCTGTGGGGAAATCCGCCGGTGCCCGAGGAATGGTGGGAGACCATCCGGGCCACCATGCCCGCGTACGACCCGCGGACCACGCCCACGCGCGGGGTCGGCGTGATCCCGGAGACCGTACGCACCTGGCCGGGCGCCCTGCGCAGCGCGCACCCCCAGACGTCCTTCGCCGCGGTCGGCCCGCACGCCGCGGAGATCGTCGAGGGCCACTCGCCCGACTGCCGCCTGGGCGAGCGCAGCCCGCTGGCCCGGCTGGAGGCCCTGGGCGCCCGCGTGCTGCTGCTGGGGGCCGGATACGACTCCTGCACCTGCTTCCATCTGGCCGAGTACCGCATACCCTCGCCGCTCGTCCGGGTGGGACGGCCGGGACCGAACGGATGGGAAGTGGTGACCGAGGTGTCGATCACTTCCGAGCGCTTCGACGAGCTGGGGCACGACTTCGAGCGGGACCGGCCCGTCACACGGGGAAAGGTTTGCGCGGCCGACGCGCGGCTGTTCCCGGTCGCGGACGCGGTGGCGTATGCGGAGCGGTGGCTGGCACTGCACAGGCCGCGTGACGAGTAGTTTCCGGACGTGGTCGTACCCGGTGCAATCGGTTTCCGGCCCCCCTCGTCCGGTGCCCGGCGCGCCTACCTAGACTCTGGACCCATGGGAAGTGAGCCGGTCGTCCAGGTACAGGCCCTGGTGAAGCGGTATGGCACGAAGACCGCGGTGAACGGGCTCGACCTGGTGGCCCGGGCGGGCATCACCGCTGTTCTCGGCCCCAACGGGGCGGGAAAGACGACCACGGTCGAGACCTGCGAGGGCTACCGGAAGCCGGACTCCGGCACGGTTCGCGTCCTGGGCCTCGACCCGGTCCGGGAGGCCGCCGCACTGCGCCCGCGGGTCGGTGTGATGCTCCAGTCCGGCGGCGTGTACTCGGGTGCCCGGGCGGAAGAGATGCTCCGCCACGTGGCCAAGCTGCACGCGCACCCCCTCGACGTGGACGCGCTCATCGAGCGGCTGGGGCTCGGCAGCTGCGGGCGGACGCCGTACCGGCGCCTGTCGGGCGGGCAACAGCAGCGGCTCGCGCTCGCCATGGCCGTCGTCGGCCGCCCCGAGCTGGTGTTCCTGGACGAGCCGACCGCCGGCCTGGACCCGCAGGCCCGCAGGGCCACCTGGGACCTAGTCCGCGACCTGCGCACCGACGGGGTTTCCGTGATCCTGACCACCCACTACATGGACGAGGCCGAGCAGCTCGCCGACGACGTCGCGATCATCGACGCGGGCCGGGTCATCGCCCAGGGCCACCCGGAGGAGCTGTGCCGCGGCGGCGCCGAGAACACGCTCCGCTTCACCGGGCGGCCCGGCCTCGACGTGGGCTCCCTGCTGAAGGCGCTGCCGGCCGACTGTTCGGCGGCGGAGCTGACGCCGGGCGCGTACCGCGTCATCGGCAAGGTCGATCCGCAGCTGCTGGCCACGGTCACCTCCTGGTGCGCGCAGCACGGGGTGATGCCGGACAGGATCTCGGTCGAACGGCACACCCTGGAGGACGTCTTCTTGGAGCTCACCGGCAAGGAGCTGCGCTCGTGACCACCGTCGGCACCTACACGCCCAAGCCCGGCGCCGCCCCGCTGCCCCGCATGATCGCCGCGCAGGCCGCGCTCGAGACGCGGATGCTGCTGCGCAACGGCGAGCAGCTGCTCCTGACGGTCGTCATCCCCACGCTGCTGCTGGTCCTCTTCAGCTCGGTCGACATCGTCGACACCGGCGCGGGCAAGGCCGTCGACTTCCTCGCCCCGGGCGTCCTGGCGCTCGCCGTGATGTCGACCGCGTTCACGGGACAGGCCATCGCGACCGGCTTCGAGCGCCGCTACGGCGTGCTGAAGCGGCTCGCGTCCTCCCCGCTCCCCCGCTGGGGGCTGATGTCCGCGAAGACGGCCTCAGTCCTGGTCACCGAGGTCCTCCAGGTGGTCCTGCTGACGGTGATCGCGTTCGCGCTGGGCTGGTCGCCACACGGCAACCCCCTCGCCGTGCTGCTCCTGCTGGTCCTCGGCACGGCCGCCTTCTCCGGGCTCGGCCTGCTGATGGCGGGCACGCTGAAGGCGGAGGCCACCCTGGCCGCAGCCAACCTGGTGTTCCTGCTGCTGCTCGTGGGCGGCGGCGTGATCGTGCCGCTGGACAAGTTCCCCCCGGGCGCGCAGGACGTCCTCGGTCTGCTTCCGATCTCCGCCCTCTCCGACGGCCTCAGGTCCGTGTTGCAGCACGGGGCCGGAACACCCTGGGGCGACCTGGGCATCCTGGCTCTGTGGGCCGTGGTGGGGCTGGCCGCGGCCGGGAGGTTCTTCCGCTGGGAGTGACCCGTTCCGCCCGGGCCGACCCCTCGTGAAAGCGTGCACAAGCGGCCCCCTACCATGAAAGGCGTGCCAAACGTGACCCGCGCCGACGCCGTAGCGGCCGTGCGCAACCCGCTCGTCTTCATCGCCGCACGCTGGACCCCGAATCCCAGGACGGTTCAGCGGGCGGCGCTCGCCGCGCTCCTGATGTCGGTGGTGATCGTCGTCACCGGCGGTGCCGTGCGCCTGACCGGCTCCGGGCTGGGCTGCCCCACCTGGCCCGAGTGCACGGACGGCTCGCTGACCACGACCCGCGCCATGGGCTGGCACGGCGCCATCGAGTTCGGCAACCGCATGCTGACGTACGTGCTGTGCGCGGCCGTCGGCTGGGCGATCATCGCGGCCCGTTCGGAGAAGCCGCGGCGGCGCAGCCTCACCCGGCTCGGCTGGGCACAGTTCTGGATCGTGATGAGCAACGCGGTCCTCGGCGGCATCGTGGTCCTCGTCGGCCTCAACCCGTACACCGTCGCCGCGCACTTCCTGCTGTCCACCGCGCTGATCACGGTGGCCACGGTGATGTGGCAGCGCACACGGGAGGGCGACGCGGCGCCTCGCCCGCTGGTCGGCAAGGCCGTCCAGCAGTTGGTGTGGTTCCTGGTCGTCGCCTCGGTGCTGCTGATCGCGGTCGGCACGGTCGTCACCGGTGCGGGACCGCACGCGGGCGACTCACGGGAGGTCGAGCGCATCCCGATCGACTGGGAGACCGTCGCCAAGCTGCACGCCGTGCTCGCCTGGATCGTGGTGACGCTGACGTTCGCCCTGTGGTTCGTCCTGAAGGCGGTCGACGCGCCGAGCGGCCCGCTGCACCGCACCCGTGAGCTGTTCCTGATCCTGCTCGGCCAGGGCGTCATCGGCTACGTCCAGTACTTCACGCACCTGCCGGAGCTTCTGGTCGGCCTGCACATGTTCGGCTCCTGCCTGGTGTGGATCGGGGTCCTCCGGGTGCTGCTGTCGCTCCGGGAACGCACCGGCGTGACCGCCGGCCTTCCCGGTCCCTCGACGGAGTCGGCCCTCACCAACGCCTGACGGCCCCCACGCCCCGGCCGTACGGCTCACTCCAGCCCGTAGACCCGCCGCGCGTTCCCCGCCGCGATCATCCCCGCCACCCGCTGCGCGTCCACGAGCGACCAGGCGCCCTCGGCGACCCAGCCGCCCAGTAGTCGGGACAGCGCCTCGCGGAACAGACGGGCGCCGATCACATGGAGTTCGGGCAGGCCGTGGGCGCCGCTGGAGAAGAGGACCTTGCCGAAGGGCGCCAGCTCCAGGACCTCGGCCAGGACGGCCGCGGCCCGGGCGCCGGTGCGCACCAGGGCCGCGCCCAGGTCCGCGTAGACGTGCGGGAAGACCCCGGCAAGATGCGCGGCGTGCCGGTGGTACGGATAGCCGTGCAGCAGGATCAGGTCCGTGCCGAGACCGGCCGTGGCGCGCACGAAGTCGGTGAGCAGGACGGGGTCGGTGCGGTCGATGCGCAGGCCCGGTTCTCCGAGGCCGGCGTGGAGCTGGAGCGGCCGGCCCGAGGCCACCGCGCTCCACAGCAGATGGCGCAGCAGCACCGGGTCCGACAGGGTGCCTCCGACTCTGCGTCCCGCCAGCCAGCGGCCCGCCGCGCCCCGCACCTCCCCGGCCCCGGCGGCTCCGGCGCGAGCGCCAGACCGTGCCGTACGCCCGCCACCGAGGTGAACGCCACCGCGTGGGCCGCCGCCCCGTGGATCGACTCGGCGAGATTGGCGAGGAATCCCTCGACCGTGCCGGAGGTGTCGGCCACTTGTTCGGCGAGCAGCTCCAGGCGGACGATCTCGTGTGCCTCGGCTTCCCCGGCGGACGCCATCTCGGCGGGCCCGGTCAGATCGCCGGGCAGCCCGGTGTCGACGAGGTAGGTGGTGATGCCGCTGCCTCGCAGCAGCCTGCGCCCCGCCTCCAGGACGCCGAGTTCGCGCCGCCGGGCGAGATAGCGGGCCGGCGGGCAGTGCGGCTCCAGCCCGAGCAACGGCGGACACCAGCGGCGTACGGCGAAGCCCGTCTGGGTGTCGAACAGGGTCGTACCGGCGGCGGGCGGGCCCTCGGTACGGGCGAGGTGGGCCTCGAACGTGCCGAGGCCCAGCTCGGTACGGACCACGCCGTGGCAGTACTGGTCCACCAGGGACGGCGTTTCGATCATCCGGACTCCCGTGACTGGACCGTGCCTCCTGAAGGTCCTAACGGGTGAACCCGGCGTGAGGTGTTGCTACTGGGCGGTGCGCGTGCCGCCCACCTGGATCCCCGCCATGCGCGTCCACTCGTACGGGCCGGTCTTCACCTTGCCCGCGAACTCGCCGTCGAACGCCTCGTGGACGGTGATGCCGGACTTCTCCACCGCCTTCTCGGCCACGGCGTAGGTGGGCGCCACGAGGTCGCCCCAGGTGCCGTCCTCGCCGACGAGCACGATGCGGGCCCCGCGCTGACCGATGTACGCGACCTGGCCCTCGGCGCCGCCGTGGGCCTTGGAGAAGGAGTCGATCTGCCGGGCGATCCGGGCCGCCCTGCGCTCGTCCTTGGGGTCAACCTGCTGCGTGTCTGCCATGGTCAGGATGCTACCCACGAGTAGATCGACTGGCGAGAGCGGTGCCCTGTGACGTACGTCGGCTGCCCGAAGGTGTTCGTCAGCGGAGGAACGGATCCACCGCCACCGCGACGAACAGCAGCGAGACGTACGTGATCGACCAGTGGAAGAGCCGCATCTCCTTCAGCTTGGCCCCGGTGGCCTCCGCCTTCGCCCGGTTCTGCAGCGCGTGCGCCTCCCACAGCCACCAGCCGCCCGCCGCCAGCGCGACCGCCGTGTAGAACCAGCCGGTGTAGCCGAGCGGGGTCAGCAGCAGGGAGACGACGACCATCACCCAGCTGTAGATCACGATCTGCCGGGCGACCACCTTGTTGGAGGCGATGACCGGCAGCATCGGCACGCCCACGCGCGCGTAGTCCTCCCTGACCTTCATGGACAGCGGCCAGTAGTGCGGCGGCGTCCAGAAGAACATCACGAGGAAGAGGATGACGGGCGCCCACGACATGGAGTCGGTGACGGAGGACCAGCCGATGAGCACCGGCATGCAGCCGGCGATGCCGCCCCACACGATGTTCTGCGAGGTACGGCGCTTGAGGATCATCGTGTAGACGACGACGTAGAAAAGGAGGGCTCCGAGCGACAGCCACGCCGACAGCCAGTTGACGGTGAAACCGAACAGGAGCGTCGAGACGACCGCCAGCGTGATGCCGAAGGCGAGGCATTCTCGCGGGCTGACCATGCCGGTGACCAGCGGGCGCTGGGAGGTGCGGTCCATGAGCGCGTCGATGTCGCGGTCGATGTACATGTTCAGCGCGTTGGCGCCGCCCGCGGACAGGTAGCCGCCGATGCAGGTGAGCAGGACCAGCTTCAGGTCCGGCACGCCCTGCTGGGCGAGGAACATCACCGGGACCGTGGTGATCAGCAGCAGCTCGATGATCCGCGGCTTGGTCAGTGCCACGAACGCCTTGACACGGGCCCCGAACGGCCGGTGGCTCGGGCTCTGGCGCGCACCGAGCTCCCCCACAGCCTTGAGGGCGTGGGAGGTACCCCCACCCGCTGGACGGGATTCGACGGCCGTCACGCACACCCCTGACAGAGACATCCCAGCGAGCCGTGGCTGTGAACGCCCAGTAAAGGCTCGCGCGTACTCACGCAACTTTAGACGTTGCCCGAAGCGCGCCCTTCGCGGGGGGTGGGTCGTGTTGGACGGTGGCCGTGCCGCTGGTGGAGGAGAGGGAAGGAAGAGCCGGGCAGAGCTCGATTGAGCGATCGGATGAGCGGGTCCGTATTCAGTTGCCGACTACGGATATGGCGGGTCGGGAGGCGGACGTCCAAGACTCCCGGCAGTCTGGAATGACCCGAAAAGACGCACGTACTTACAGGGGTAGGCTCAGCAGCGGCCGGTGGGCGCCCAGTGCACCGGCATTCGACATGTGGAGAGGAGCCCTGACCCAGGGTGAGCACCAAGCCGACCACCACAGACCTCGAGTGGACCGAGTTGGACCAGCGTGCGGTCGACACCGCGCGTGTCCTGGCCGCCGATGCCGTACAGAAGGTCGGAAACGGCCATCCGGGTACGGCGATGAGCCTGGCTCCGGCCGCCTACACCCTCTTCCAGAAGGTGATGCGCCACGACCCGGCCGACGCCGACTGGGTGGGCCGTGACCGCTTCGTGCTGTCCGCCGGCCACTCGTCCCTGACCCTCTACACCCAGCTCTACCTGGCCGGTTTCGGCCTGGAGCTGGACGACCTGAAGGCCTTCCGCACCTGGGGCTCGAAGACCCCAGGCCACCCCGAGTACGGGCACACGGTGGGCGTGGAGACGACGACCGGCCCGCTGGGCCAGGGTGTCGCCAACGCCGTGGGCATGGCCATGGCCGCCCGCTACGAGCGCGGTCTGTTCGACCCGGACGCCCCGCAGGGCGAGTCCCCCTTCGACCACTTCGTCTACTGCATCGCCGGTGACGGCTGCCTGCAGGAGGGCATCTCCGCGGAGGCGTCCTCGCTGGCCGGGCACCAGAAGCTCGGCAATCTGATCCTTCTGTGGGACGACAACCACATCTCGATCGAGGGCGACACCGCGACCGCTGTCTCGGAGGACACGGCTCGGCGGTACGAGGCCTACGGCTGGCACGTGCAGCGCGTCGCCCCGAAGCCGGACGGCGACCTGGACCCGCACGCGATCTACAACGCCATCCAGGCGGCGAAGAAGGTCACGGACCGGCCCTCCTTCATCGCGATGCGTTCGATCATCGCCTGGCCCGCGCCGAACGCGCAGAACACCGAGGCCGCGCACGGCTCCGCGCTGGGCGAGGACGAGGTCGCGGCCACCAAGCGGGTCCTCGGCTTCGACCCGGAGAAGTCCTTCGAGGTCGCGGACGAGGTCCTGGCGCACACCCGCGAGGCGCTTCAGCGGGGCCGTGAGGCCAAGGCCGAGTGGGAGAAGTCCTTCCAGCAGTGGCGGGACAACAACCCCGAGCGCGCCGCCGAGTTCGACCGGATCAGCAAGGGCGAGCTCCCCACCGGCTGGGAGGAGAAGCTCCCGGTCTTCGAGGCGGGCAAGGGCGTCGCCACGCGTGCCGCGTCCGGCAAGGTGCTCCAGGCCCTCGGTGCGGTCATCCCCGAGCTGTGGGGCGGCTCCGCCGACCTCGCCGGGTCGAACAACACCACGATCGACAAGAACAGCTCGTTCCTCCCGGCCGACAACCCCCTGCCGGAGGCGAGCCCCTACGGCCGCACGATCCACTTCGGCATCCGCGAGCACTCCATGGCCGCGGAGATGAACGGCATCGCGCTGCACGGCAACACCCGCATCTACGGCGGCACGTTCCTCGTGTTCTCCGACTACATGCGCAACGCCGTGCGCCTGTCCGCGCTGATGCACCTGCCGGTGACGTACGTGTGGACGCACGACTCCATCGGCCTCGGTGAGGACGGCCCCACCCACCAGCCGGTCGAGCACCTGGCCTCGCTGCGCGCGATCCCGGGCCTGAACATCGTGCGCCCGGCCGACGCCAACGAGACCGCCATCGCCTGGCGCGAGATCCTCAAGCGCTGGACGAAGGAGTTCGGCAAGGGCGCCCCGCACGGTCTGGCGCTGACCCGTCAGGGCGTGCCGACGTACGAGCCGAACGAGGACACCGCGCGCGGCGGCTACGTGCTGTTCGAGGCGGAAGGCGGCGAGCCGCAGGTGATCCTGATCGCCACCGGGTCCGAGGTGCACGTCGCCGTCGAGGCGCGCGAGCAGCTCCAGGCCGACGGCGTTCCCACGCGGGTCGTGTCGATGCCGTCCGTGGAGTGGTTCGAGGAGCAGGACCAGGGGTACCGGGACAGCGTCCTGCCGCCGTCGGTGAGGGCGCGGGTCGCGGTCGAGGCCGGGATCGGCCTCACCTGGCACAAGTACGTCGGGGATGCGGGACGCATCGTTTCCCTGGAGCACTTCGGTGCTTCGGCCGACGGCAAGGTGCTCTTCCGCGAGTTCGGTTTCACTGCCGAGAACGTCGCATCCGCCGCCCGGGAATCGATCGCCGCAGCCCAGCGCTGACGCTGATACACGACACGTAGGAGATGCATTTTCCATGACAGACGCACTCAAGCGCCTCTCCGAGGAAGGCGTCGCGATCTGGCTGGACGACCTGTCGCGCAAGCGGATCACGTCCGGCAACCTCGCCGAACTGATCGACCAGCAGCACGTCGTGGGCGTCACCACCAACCCGACGATCTTCCAGAAGGCGATCTCCGAGGGCGACGGCTACGACCAGCAGCTCGCCGACCTCGCCGCCCGCAAGGTCACCGTCGAAGAGGCGATCCGCATGATCACCACGGCGGACGTCCGGGACGCCGCCGACATCCTGCGTCCGGTGTTCGACGCCACCGAGGGCCAGGACGGCCGGGTGTCGATCGAGGTCGACCCGCGGCTCGCGCACAACACCCGGGCAACCGTCGCCGAGGCCAAGCAGCTGGCCTGGCTGGTGGACCGTCCGAACACCCTCATCAAGATCCCGGCGACCCGTGCGGGCCTGCCGGCGATCACCGAGACGATCGGCAACGGCATCAGCGTCAACGTCACGCTGATCTTCTCGCTGGAGCGCTACCGCGAGGTCATGGACGCCTACCTCAGCGGCCTGGAGAAGGCCCGCGAGAAGGGTCTGGACCTCTCCAAGATCCACTCGGTGGCGTCCTTCTTCGTCTCCCGCGTCGACACCGAGATCGACAAGCGGATCGACAAGTTGGGCACCGACGAGGCCAAGGCGCTGCGCGGCAAGGCCGCCGTCGCCAACGCCCGCCTGGCCTACGAGGCGTACGAGGAGGTCTTCTCCTCGGACCGGTGGAGCGCGCTGGAGAAGGCGGGCGCGAACAAGCAGCGTCCGCTGTGGGCCTCCACCGGCGTGAAGGACAAGGCGTACAAGGACACCCTGTACGTGGACGAGCTGGTGGCGCCGAACACGGTGAACACCATGCCGGAGGCCACCTTGGTGGCCACCGAGGACCACGGCGAGATCACCGGCAACACCGTCGCCGGCACCTACGAGCAGGCGCGCGCCGACCTCGACGCGCTCGCGAAGCTCGGGATCTCGTACGACGAGGTGGTCCAGCTCCTGGAGGACGAGGGCGTCGAGAAGTTCGCGGCCTCCTGGAACGACCTGCTCAAGTCGACCGAGGCGGAACTGCAGCGCCTCGCGCCCTCGGAGGGCTGACATCTTGACATCCGTACACGGAGCGAATCCGCTTCGTGACGCCGCGGACCGACGGCTCCCGCGCATCGCGGGGCCGTCGGGCCTGGTCATCTTCGGCGTTACGGGCGATTTGTCACGTAAAAAGCTGATGCCGGCCGTTTACGACCTGGCAAACCGCGGCCTGCTGCCGCCGGGCTTCTCCCTCGTCGGCTTCGCCCGCCGCGACTGGGAGCACGAGGACTTCGCCGGGGTGGTCCACGACGCCGTCAAGGAGCACGCCCGTACGCCGTTCCGCGAGGAGGTCTGGCAGCAGCTCATCCAGGGGATGCGCTTCGTCCAGGGCACCTTCGACGACGACGACGCGTTCGAGCGGCTGCGCGGGACGATCGAGGAGCTCGACAAGGCGCAGGGCACGGGCGGCAACTTCGCCTTCTACCTCTCCGTGCCGCCCAAGTCCTTCCCGGTGGTCATCCAGCAGCTGAAGAAGCACGGCCTCGCCGACCAGCAGGCCGGCTCCTGGCGCCGCGCGGTCATCGAGAAGCCGTTCGGCCACGACCTGAAGTCGGCCGAGGAGCTCAACGCGATCGTGCACGAGGTCTTCGCCCCGGACCAGGTCTTCCGCATCGACCACTACCTGGGCAAGGAGACCGTCCAGAACATCCTGGCGCTGCGCTTCGCCAACACGATGTTCGAGCCGATCTGGAACCGGTCCTTCGTGGACCACGTGCAGATCACCATGGCCGAGGACATCGGCATCGGCGGCCGCGCGGGCTACTACGACGGCATCGGTGCCGCCCGGGACGTCATCCAGAACCACCTGCTCCAGTTGCTGGCGCTGACGGCCATGGAGGAGCCCGCCTCCTTCGACGCCGACGCGCTCGCCGCGGAGAAGACCAAGGTGCTCGGCGCGGTCCGGCTGCCCAAGGACCTGGGCACCTCGACCGTGTTCGGGCAGTACGCGGCCGGCTGGCAGGGCGGCGAGAAGGTCATCGGGTACCTCGAGGAAGAGGGCATCGACAAGAAGTCGAAGACCGACACCTACGCCGCGGTGAAGCTGGGGATCGACAACCGCCGCTGGGCGGGCGTGCCGTTCTACCTGCGCACCGGCAAGCGGCTGGGCCGCCGGGTGACGGAGATCGCGGTCGTCTTCCAGCGGGCCCCGCACTCCCCCTTCGACACCACGGCCACCGAGGAGCTGGGCCAGAACGCGGTCGTCATCCGCGTCCAGCCGGACGAGGGCGTCACCGTGCGCTTCGGTTCCAAGGTGCCGGGTACGTCGATGGAGATCCGGGACGTCTCGATGGACTTCGCCTACGGCGAGTCGTTCACCGAGTCCAGCCCGGAGGCGTACGAGCGCCTGATCCTGGACGTGCTGCTGGGTGACGCCAACCTCTTCCCGCGGACGGAGGAGGTCGAGCTGTCCTGGAAGATCCTCGACCCGATCGAGGAGTACTGGGACGAGCACGGCAGGCCCGCGCAGTACCCGGCCGGAACCTGGGGGCCCGTCGAGGCGGACGAGATGCTTCAGCGAGACGGACGGAGCTGGCGCCGGCCATGAAGATAGACCTCACGGACACCACGGCCAGCAAGATCAACAAGGCGCTGGTGCAGGGTCGCCGAGCGATCGGCACGCCCGCCGTCGGCATGGTGCTCACGCTGGTCATCGTCACCGACGAGGAGAACGCCTACGACGCGCTGAAGGCCGCGAGCGAGGCCTCGCGCGAGCACCCCTCGCGCACCCTCGTGGTCATCAAGCGCGTCTCGCGTTCGCCGCGCGACCGCACCTCCTCGCGTCTGGACGCGGAGGTGCGGGTGGGCGCGGAAGCGGGCACCGGCGAGACGGTGGTGCTGCGGCTGTACGGCGAGGTGGTGGACCACGCCCAGTCCGTGGTGCTGCCGCTGCTGCTGCCGGACGCGCCGGTCGTCGCCTGGTGGCCGGTGAACGCGCCGCTCGACCCGGCGAACGACCCGCTCGGCGCGCTCGCGCAGCGCCGGGTGACGGACTCCTACACGGCGGAGGCGCCGGTACAGGAGCTGAGCGCCCGGGCCGATGCCTACACACCCGGCGACACGGACCTGTCGTGGACCCGCATCACGCCCTGGCGTTCGATGCTGGCCGCGGCCCTCGACCAGGTCACCTGCGAGGTGCGCAAGGTCGAGGTGGAGGGCGAGGAGTTCAATCCGAGCTGTGAGCTCCTGGCGATGTGGCTGGCGGACCGCTTGCACGTCCCGGTGAAGCGCTCGCTCTCCTCGGGCCCCGGCCTGACCGCTGTCCGCATGGAGACCAGCTGCGGCCCGATCACCCTGGGCCGCGCGGACGGCTCGCTCGCGACCCTGTCCATCCAGGGCCAGCCGGACCGTGCCGTGGCGCTCAAGCGCCGGGAGACGGCCGAGCTGATAGCGGAGGAGCTGCGGCGGCTGGACCCGGACGACACGTACGCGTCGGCGCTGCGGTACGGGGTGGACCGGCTGAACACGGAGGCCGCCGAGGCTCCGGCTCGCGAGCCGGAGGCGGTCGAGGCCCCCGTGGAGACGGCCGCGAAGGCACCCGCGAAGAAGGCCACCAAGAGGGCCCCGGCGAAGAAGGCGGCCGCCAAGTGACTGCTCCGCAGCTCGTCGTGCACCGCGACAAGGAGTTGATGGCCCAGGCCGCGGCGGCCCGGCTGATCACGAAGATCGTGGACGCGCAGGCCTCGCGCGGCTCCGCGTCGGTCGTGCTCACCGGTGGCCGCAACGGCAACGGACTGCTCGCCGCGCTCGCCGCCGCACCGGCCCGGGACGCCATCGACTGGGGCCGCCTGGACCTGTGGTGGGGCGACGAGCGGTACCTGCCGGAGGGCGACCCTGAGCGCAACGTGACCCAGGCCAGGGAGGCTCTGCTCGACTCCGTGCCGCTGGACCCGAAGCGCGTGCACGCCATGCCCGCGTCCGACAGCCCGTACGGTGCGGACGTGGAGTCCGCGGCCGAGGCGTACGCGGCGGAGCTGGCCCGGGCCGCGGGTCCCGAGAACCACGGCTCGGTGCCGACCTTCGATGTGCTGATGCTGGGCGTCGGCCCGGACACGCATGTGGCGTCGCTGTTCCCGGAGCTGCCGGCGGTGCGGGAGACGGAACGTACGGTCGTCGCCGTCCACGGCGCGCCGAAGCCGCCGCCCACGCGTATCTCCCTCACCCTGCCGGCGATCCGGGCGGCGCGCGAGGTGTGGCTGCTGGCGGCGGGCGAGGACAAGGCGCAGGCGGCGGCGATCGCCCTGTCGGGCGCGGGTGAGATCCAGGCGCCGGCGGCCGGCGCGCACGGCCGCTCGCGCACGCTGTGGCTGCTGGACGCGGCGGCGGCGTCGAAGCTACCGCGCTCTTTGTACCCACCGGCGTCGCCGTGAGGGGGGTGCGGCCGGGTGGTTCTCGCCCCTGCCGCCCCTACCCGTCCCGTCCCTGGGGGTGCGCCCCCAGATCGCCTGTAGGCCTTCGGCCTCGTCCTGAAACACCGGGGGCTGATTATTCAGCCCCCGGCGTTTCAGGATCGAGGGTGCGGGGGCCGGCACCCGAAGGGGGTCTGGGGCGGAGCCCCAGCAGGGTTGAAGGGGCGGAGCCCCCTGGGAGACGGGACGGGTAGGGGCGGCGGGGGCGAAAACCCTCTCGCCGCGCCCCCTACTTCACCGAGCCCGCCATCACCCCCTGCACGAAGTGCCGCTGGAACGCGAAGAACACGACCACCGGCACGATCAGTGACAGGAACGCCCCCGGCGCCAGTACATCGATGTTGCTGCCGAACTGCCGTATCTGGGACTGGAGTGCGACCGTCAGCGGTTGTGAGGAGCTGTCCGCGAACAGCAGCGCCACCAGCATGTCGTTCCACACCCACAGGAACTGGAAGATGGCGAGGCTCGCGATCGCGGGCCGCCCCACCGGCAGGACCAGCCGGGTGAAGATCCGCCACTCACTCCCCCCGTCCATCCGCGCCGCCTCCAGCATCTCCTTCGGCATCTCCGCGAAGTAGTTCCGCAGCAGGAACACCGCGAACGGCAGCCCGTACGCCACGTGGAAGAGGACGACGCCGGGGATCGTCCCGAACAGGCCCAGCGCGCCGAAGAGCTTCGCCACCGGCAGCAGACCGATCTGCACCGGCACCACCAGCAGCGCCACCACCAGCAGGAACAGCGGCTCCCGCCCGGGGAAGTCCAGCCACGCGAAGGCGTACCCGGCGAGCGCCGCCAGCACGACCACCAGCACCGTCGCCGGCACCGAGATCAGCACGGTGTTCCAGAAGGCCTGCGTGATCCCGGCGTTCTTCAGCAGCGCCGAGTAGTTGTCGAAGGACAGCTGTCCGGGGCTGACCAGCGCTGTCCACCAGCCGCCCTTCGCGGTGTCCTGCGACGAGCGCAGCGACGACACGAACAGCCCCGCCAGCGGGGTCAGCCAGATCAGGCCGACCACCACCAGGAAGGCCTGCACCAGCCCGTTGCCCAGCCCCCGCCTCACCGCGTTCATCGCTGACTCCTTCGGAAACGCCGGACGTTGAAGACCATCGCGGGGATCACCAGCAGCAGGAGCAGCACACCCAGCGCACTGCCGAGGCCCTGGTTGTTGCCGCCGCCGAACGACACCAGCCACATCTGGGTGGCGAGTACGGTCGCGTCCTCCTGCACCGGCCCGGGCGCGATGATGTAGACGAGGTCGAACACCTTCATCACGTTGATGACGAGGGTCACGAAGACCACGGTCAGCACCGGTGCCAGCAGCGGCACCGTGATCCGCCGGAAGATCTGCCACTCGTTCGCCCCGTCCATCCGCGCCGCCTCCAGCGCGTCCCGCGGGAGCGTCGACAGCCCGGCGCCGATCAGCACCATCGCGAAGCCGGTCCAGATCCACAGGTACGCCCCGATGATCGCCGGCGTGACCAGCGTCGGCCCGAGCCAGGACACCCCCTGGTACGGCGCCGCGAAGTTCGAGGCCGGCAGCTTCACCGTGTACGAGCCGGACTTCAGCCCCTGGAAGCGGAAGGAGCCGTCGGCCGCCGTCGTCGTACCGGCCACCGTCCGCCCGTCGCGCACGGCCTCGACCTTCATCCCCGGCAGCCCGCTCTCCCGCGGGTCCACCTTCCCCTGCTTCCCGCCGCCACCGGGCGTGAAGTCCAGGTAGACGACCCCGCGCAGTTCGTCCGATGCGGCCTTCTTCCCGGCCGCCGCGTACGCGGGCGAGGCATCCTTCGGCAGGTCCTTGGGCAGCACGCCGACCATCGGAAGCGTCACCGAGTCGCCCGGTGAGGCGCCCGCACTCGTCGCGTACGACCCGTCACGGCCCTGCGTCAGGCCCTGCCCCTCGCGCGCCCGCGCCGTCGGATACGACGACGCGCCCTTGAACGCGTCGTGGATCGAGACCGCGGCCGCGTTCAGCACCCCCTTGTTGGGGTCCTCGTCGTAGGCGAGCCGGAAGATGATGCCGGCGGCGAGGAAGGACACCGCCATCGGCATGAACAGCAGCAGCTTGAACGCCGTCGCCCAGCGGACCTTCTCCACCAGCACGGCCAGGATCAGGCCGAGCCCCGTCAGCAGCGCCGGAGCCACGACCACCCAGATCGTCGTGTTCCGGATGGCCTTCAGCGTCGCCGGGTCGCGAAACATCTCGGCGTAGTTGTCCCCGCCCACGAACCGGGTGCCGGAGGCGTCGAAAAAGCTGCGGCCGATCGAGAACAGCACGGGGTAGACGACGAGCGCACCGAGCAGCAGCAGCGCGGGGAACACGAACAGCAGGGCGATGATCCGCCCCCGCCGCCGGGTGCGGCGCCTCACGGCGGCACCGGCGGCGGTCGGCGGGCTCGCCTCATTCACGAGCGTGGCGGTCATGGCCGGTCAGCCCTGGTACGCCTTGGCCGCCGCGTCCTCCAGCTGGGCCGCGGTCGCCTTGGGGTTCGACGGGTCGCGCAGGAAGTCCTGCAGCAGCTTCCACTCGCCGGCGCCCTTCGTGCCGCCGAAGGCCGCCGGCGCCTGGTCGGACATGTCGAAGCGGACCGAATCGCCCGCCGCGATCAGGGACTTGGCCGTCGCCCGCGTCACGTCGTCGCCGTAGGTGGAGAGGTCGAGCTTCTTGTTCGGGGACAGGAAGCCGCCCGCCTTCGCCCACACGGCCGCGGCCTCGGGGGTCGCCAGGTACTCCAGCAGCTTCATGCCGGCCTTGGCGTTCTTGCCGTCCTTGAGGACGACCGCCGCGTCACCGCCGCTGACGACCGGTGCCGTACCGCCGTCGACCGGCGGGAAGGGGAAGAAGTCCGCGTCCTTGCCGATGGCCTTTCCGAACTGGTCGTGCGCGACCCCGGCCACGAAGTCGCCCTCGTAGACCATGCCCGCCTGGGGCTTGGGCCCGAACACCTTCTCCACGGAGCCCGGGAAGTCGGTGTTCAGGGCTTCCTGCTGCCCGCCGGCGATCAGCTGCTTGTCCTTGAACAGCTTGCCCAGCGTGGTGAGCGCCTCGACCACGCTCGGGTCGGTCCACTTGATCTTGTGCGCGGCGAGCGCGTCGTACTTCTCGGGACCGGCCTGGGAGAGGTAGATGTTCTCGAACCAGTCGGTGAGGGTCCAGCCGTCCTCCCCCGCGACCGCGAAGGCGGCGAGGCCCGAGTCGGAGATGGTGTGCCCGGCCTTGAGCATCTCGTCGTACGTCTTCGGCGGCTTGACCCCGGCCTGGTTGAGCGCGTCGGGGCTGTACCAGACGGTCGACTTGTGGGCTGCCTTGAAGTACAGGCCGTACAGGGTGCCGTCGACGCTGCCGTACTTCTTCCACACCGGTGCGTAGTTGCTGTCGACCGACTTCTCGGTGGTCGCGGACAGCTGCTGGAGCCAGCCCTTCTTGGCGAACTGCTGGAGCACGCCGACCTGCGGGACCATCACGACGTCGGGCGCGTTGCCGCCCTCGATCTTGCTGCCGACGACGGTGGAGACGTTGTCGCCGGTGGAGATGAACTGGGTCTTGGCGCCGGTCTTCTCGCTGAACGCGTCCAGGACCTTCTGGAAGTTCTTCTGCTCGCTGCCGGTCCAGACGCCGGCCACGGTGACCGTCTGGCCGCTGAGGGCCTTGTCACCGCCGCCCGCGGTGACGGGGCCGCCGCCGCAGGCGGTCGCGCCGAGTGCGAGGGCGAGGGCGGTGCAGCCGGTGAGCAGGGTGGTACGTCGTCGCATCATCGTTGATGTCCCTTCGGGGATGGGGGAATGGACGGGATCAGAGGTCGGTGCCGTCGCTGATCCACCAGGCGGCCGTCGAGCCGGGGAGCACCCCGGGCGGGCAGGGGCCGCTGGCCAGCAGGGGGGTGCCGGAGACCGGCGCGGGCGTGGGGGCGGTACCGAAGTTGACGGCGCAGACCAGGTCGTCGCCGCGTACGAAGGCGAGGACGCCGGGCGGGGTGTCCAGCCAGCGCATCGTGCCCTCGCCCAACTGCGGGAGTGAGGAGCGTAGTTGGAGGCCGTCGCGGTAGAGGTGCCAGAAGGAGCGGGTGTCGGCGAGGGCGCGGTCGGTGGCGTGCTCGGCGAACCACTCCGGTTGCGGCAGCCAGGGCCTGGCCCCCTCGGCGCCGGAGGTGAAGCCGAACGGGGATGCCTGCCCGGACCAGGGCAGCGGCACCCGGCAGCCGTCGCGGATCCGGGCGCGGCTCCCGGTGCGGCGGAAGATCGGGTCGGTGAGCACGTCGTCGGGCAGGTCGACGACCTCGGGCAGGCCGAGCTCCTCGCCCTGGTAGATGTACGCGGCTCCGGGCAGCGCCAGCATCAGCAGCGCGGCGGCGCGGGCGCGGGCGGCGCCGAGGCCGCTGCCCTGAGGGGTGGGTTCTCCGTAGCGGGTGACGGTGCGGACCTGGTCGTGGTTGTTGAGGACCCAGGTGACCGTGGAGCCCGTGCCGGCGATGTCCTGCATGGCCTCGGAGATCACCTTGCGGAAGGCGTCGGGGTCCCAGGGGGCGCTGAGCAGGTCGAAGAAGAAGGCCTGGTGCAGCTCGTCCTGGCGGACGTACTTCGCGTGCTCGCGGGCCGTCGGTACCGAGACCTCGCCGACCAGGAGGCGCTCGCGGCCGTCGAGTGCCGTGTACTCCTCGCACACCGATCGCCAGTGGCGCCACACGTCGTGCACCTCGGGCTGGTTCCAGGCCAGCGGGTTGACCGAGTCGCGGGTGCGGGCGTCGGCCTCCGGGTCCGGGGAGTCGGGCAGCTCCGGGTGCTTGAACAGGCCGGCGGCGACGTCGATGCGGAAGCCGTCGACGCCCCGGTCCAGCCAGAAGCGCAGCACCCGGTCGAACTCGGCGGGGACCTCGGGGTTGCGCCAGTTCCAGTCGGGCTGCTCGGGCGTGAACATGTGCAGGTACCACTGGCCGGGGCGGCCGTCCGCCTCCGTGACGCGGGTCCAGGCCGGGCCGCCGAACATGGCGTGCCAGTTGTTGGGCGGCTCGGAGCCGTCGGGCCCGCGGCCGTCGGCGAAGTGGAAGCGGGCGCGGGCCGGGCTGCCGGGTGGCGAGGCGAGGGCCTGGCGGAACCACGGGTGCTCGCTGGAGCAGTGGTTGGGGACGACGTCCAGGAGCACCTTGATGCCGAGCCGCCGGGCGGCCGCCGTGAGCAGGTCGAACTCGGCGAGGTCGCCGAAGAGCGGGTCGACGTCGCAGTAGTCGGAGACGTCGTAGCCGTGGTCGTGCTGCGGGGAGGGGTAGAAGGGGCTCAGCCAGATCCCGTCGACGCCGAGCTTCTTCAGGTACGGCAGGCCGGCCCTGACGCCGGCCAGATCGCCGATGCCGTCGCCGGTGCTGTCCAGGAAGCTGCGGACGTACACCTGGTAGATCACTGCGTCGCGCCACCAGCGACGGGTGTCGATGTGCTTGGGACTCACCCCGTTGACCTGTCTGTGCGTGCTAACGGTTATGCATGCATGTTAAGTAGCCGTTTCAGGAGGGTGTCAACGAACAATGCAGAAGCTACCGAGGAGTTGGGGTGTCAAATCCGGACTTATCGGTGCGCCTAGCGGTCAGATGAGATGTCCGCGTTACCTAACAAGTAACTAGCGATGTGAGATGGCGGCCAGCTCGTGCGCCAGGCGTCGCACTGCCGACTCGGGCGTCTCCTGCCCCGTCAGCGCGTCGTGCACCACCGCCTGCACCGCCAGGCTGACCTGGTCGTAGCGCGGGCTCTTGGGGCGCGGTGCGGCCGCGAGCACGGCGGCGCGCAGGGTCGGCAGATAAGGGAACTGCCGTACGAGTTCGGGGTCGTCGTAGAGCGCGGCGCGCACGGGTGGCAGCGCGCCACGGGTGAGGACCTGGCGTTGGACGCCCTCACTGGTGAGGTACGCGATCAGACGCGCGGCCGACTCGGGGTGGCGCGCATGGGTGTTGACGGCCAGGTTGGAGCCGCCGAGAACACTCGTCCCCGGCCCGTCGGGCCCAGGCAGCGGGACGGCGCCGATCCTCCCGGCCACCTTCGAGCCCGGGGCGGAGGCCGCGACGTACGCGTACGGCCAGTTGCGCAGGAAGAGCAGCCGGCCGTCCTGGAAGGCCTGCTTGGACTCCTCCTCCTTGTACGTCAGCGCCTGCTTGGGGATCCAGCCCTCGCGGACGCCACGAGCCAGGAACCCGATGCCCTGGCGGGCCGCGTCGGAATTGACGGTGACGCGGGCCCCCTCGTCGCCGAGGATGGTGCCGCCCGCCGAGTACACGGCCTCGGCCGCGTTGACGGTGAGGCCCTCGTAGGGCAGGAACTGGCCCGCATAGCCGCCGAGCCCGTACTTGGGCGCGATGGTCTTCGCGTCGTGCTCCAGTTCGGCCCAGGTGCGCGGCGGCGGCACGCCCTCCTTGGCGAGGATGTCCTTGCGATACAGAAGAAGCCCGGCATTCGTGACATACGGGACGGCGTACAGCTGTCCGTCGTAGGTGGCCGTGTCGACGACCGGTGGCAGGAAGGTCCTCAGCGGGAACCGGTCGCGCGACAGCGGACGGATCCAGCCGGCCGCAGCGAACTCGGAAGTCCAGGCGACGTCGATGTTCAGGACGTCGAACCGGCTGCGGTCGCCGCCGCGCAGGTCGGTGGTCATCTGCGCATGCGTCTCGTCGGCGGAGTCCGGCAACTCGACGAGGGTGACCTTCTCGCCGGGATGGGTGCGGTTCCAGCCCTGAAGGAGCGGGCCGAGGTAGCCGGTGAGATCTCCCGCGGTGGCCAGGGTGAGCGGGCCACGGCCCCCGGCACTCCCCTCGTCGGCGCGGGCGCCCGAGGCCACGTAACCGGTCATGACCACGGCGAGGACGAGGAGGCACCTACCGGCGGCGCGTATCCACCGCATAGGTTCCTCCCTGTACACATGCACACGGCTCCGGGCACCCTCGCCCAGGAGTCAGAGGCCATGTATACCTGTTAGGTATGGGCGATACTAGGGTCTGGAGCACATTGTGAGCAGACAGGAGGACAGCACGAGTGCGCCTGCCCCTCCTGGCACTCCTCGCACGCGGCCCCGCCCACGGCTACGAGCTCAAGCAGGACCTTGAGCAAGTGCTGGGCTCCGCGTACCCTCAGCCGAACGTCGGCCAGATCTACGTGACCCTCGGCCGCCTCGAGAAGTCGGGACTGATCGAGGGCGAGGACGTCGAGCAGTCCAGCCGGCCCAACAAAAAGGTCTACCACCTCACAGACGCCGGGCGAGAGGCGCTGCACGCCTGGTTCGAGGAGACCGAGGACGAGCCGCGGGTACGGGACGAGTTCTTCATGAAGCTGGCCCTCGCCCCGCGGACCGGTCTCGCCGACCAGATCGCCCTGATCAACAAGCAGCGGCGCCAGTACCTCAACACCATGCGCGACCTGTCGAGACTGGCCGCCGCCGAAGACCGCGACAACCGTATCGCCCATCTGCTGATCGAGGGCGCGATGCTGCACCTGCAGGCCGACCTCGACTGGCTGGAGCGGTGCCAGGAGGAACTGGAGGAGCTGGAATGAGCGAGCGCCCCAGTCCTCTGCTGCGCGCCGAGGGCCTGGTCAAGACCCACCACGGCGAGGGAGCCCCGGCGCACGCCGTGCGCGGGGTCGACCTCAGCCTGTCGCACGGCGAGTTCGTGGCGGTCACCGGCCCGTCCGGCGCCGGGAAGTCGACGCTGCTGCACCTGCTCGGCGGGTTGCAGCGACCCGACGCCGGCAGCATCTGGCTGGACGGCGAGCGCACCGACTCCTACAGCGAGGCCCGTTGGGCCGTGGAACGCAGGAAGCGCATCGGGATCGTCTTCCAGTTCTTCAACCTGGTCTCCGACCTGTCGGTCGCGGACAACGTGGAGCTGCCCGCCCTGCTCGCCGGTCGGCCGCCGAAGCAGGCGCGAGCCGAGCGGGAGGCGCTGCTGGCCGAGCTGGGCCTGACCGGCAAGGAGCGCAGCATGCCGGGCGAGCTGTCCGGCGGCGAGCAGCAGCGGGTCGCGCTCGCCCGCGCCCTGGTCAACCATCCGCCCCTGCTGCTCGCCGACGAGCCCGCGGGCAGTCTCGACAGCAAGGGCACCCGCGAGGTGATGCGGCTGCTGTCCCGCTTCCACCAGCGCGGGCAGAGCATCGTACTCGTCACCCATGACGCCCGGCTGGCGAGCGCCGCCGACCGCGTCATCAGCTTCTTCGACGGGCGGATCGTCGACGACGCGGAGCTGGACGCCGCACCGCCGCGCCGGGCCGGGACCTCCGGTGTGTCCGGCGTGCTGGAGTTGAAGGACTGAGTGCGGTGTACGACCACCTGACCTGCTCGGGCGCCGTCCCAGGGCACAGGGGCTGAGGCCCGTGCGAGCCACCCTGCGCTGGGCGCACTCCGATCTGCGCACACACCGCGGTGAGGCACTGTTCATGGTGCTCGCCACCGCCGGCATCGTCGCCTCCCTGCTGCTGGCCACGGCCCTGTTCGGGTACGCCACCAACCCCTGGCAGCGCGTCTTCACGCAGGCGCGCGGCGCGCACGTGTGGATCCACACCGCCCGCTCCGCCGACGCGGCCACCCTCGCCCATCTGGACGGCGTCGAATCCGTCGCCGGGCCCTACCCGACCGAGTCCGCGACCCTCCTCTCCCGTGGCACCCGCGCCTCCGTCGAACTGCGTGCCACCCCCGGGCGGCCCTCCGTCGGCCGGCCGCTGCTCACCTCGGGTCACTGGCTGGATCCCGCTGACCCGGGCGGCGTGGTGCTGGAGAGCCGGCTCGCCCGGGCGTTGCTGGCCGAGCCGGGGGACACCCTGACGGTGGCCGGTACGGCCCGGACACTGACCGTGGTGGGCATCGCGGACAGCGCCGAACCCCGCTACCGCCCCGGTGAACAGCCCGGACTCGTCTGGGCCCTGCCGTCCGCCGTGCGCGATGCCGGCGGAGAGGTGACCGGGCTGCGCCTGTCCGACCCCGACGACACGGACTACGCCGTCCAGCGCGCCGTCACGGTGCTGGGAGCCGGCGCGGTCACCGAGGTCTCGACCTGGCAGCAGGCGCGCGCCGAGGCGCAGGGCGACAACCGGCTGCTGGGGCAGGTCCTCGGCCTGTTCGGTCTGGGTGCACTGGTGGCCGCCGGGTTCGCCGTGCACGGGGCGATCGGCACCCGGGTGCGGGGGCATCTGCGGGACATCTCGGTGCTGAAGGCGATCGGTTTCACACCCGGCCAGGTCGTCCGCGTCTTCCTGCTCCAGCACGTGGCCTACGCCCTGCTCGGCGCGGTGGCCGCGGCCGCGCTCACCCAGGGGCTGGGCCGCCGGATCCCGGGGCGCTTCGGGGACGCGGTCGGCGTGTGGCAGGGGCTGCCGGGACACACTGTGGTGCTGTTCGCCGTCCCGGCCGGAGCGGTGCTGTTCATCGCCGCCACCACCGGGCTCGCGGCCTGGCGGGCGGGACGGGTGCCTCCGGTGCCGGTGCCACGGCCCGCGGCCCCGGCCGGCGGACGTCTGACGGCCCTGGCGCGCGGCGCCCTCGGTCTGCGGCTGCCGCCCGCGCTGGTCCTGGGCTGGCACCGGGCGTTCGCACGCCGTCCCCGGTCGTTGGCCACGGTCGCCCGGCTCGCCCTGCCGCTGCTGCTGATCGTGGTGGCGATGAGCGCGTGGACCACCATCGACCGCTTCCATTCGAGGCCCGACGAGGTCGGCCTCGCCGCCGCCCTCACCGTGCGCCCCGACAGCGGTCTCGGCGAGGCGGCCACGCGCGCCCTGCTGGAACACGAGCGGCACATCGCCGACGCCTACCCGGGCGTCGAGGTGGCCGCCCTGGTGCCGGGCCAGACGGCCACCATCGCCCTGCGGGGCCTGGGCACCCGCCAGAACCCCTACCCCTACGCCCTCGCCGAGGGCCGTCCCGCGCGGGGCCCCGACGAGGCCGTGGCCGGGCAGGGGCTGCTCGACCTGCTGGACGTGCGGGTCGGCGACTGGGTCCGGATGACGGTGGGCGACCAGCCGCAGATCCTGCACATAGTGGGCCGCAGCATCGAACCGGAGAACGCCGGCCGGGTCATCTCCACCTCGCTCGACACCCTCCGCGAGAACGACCCGGGCCTGCGTCCGACCCTCTACGAGCTCCGGCTGCGCCCGGGCGCCGATCCGCACCAGGTCGCCGGCGACCTGGCCAGGGCCGCCCACGGGCACCTGGACGTGCACCCGGTGGTGAACCCCGCGGACGGTCTCTCCCCGCTGCGCGGAGTCGTCGCCGGACTGATCGCCGTGCTCGCGCTCATCGGGATCGTCGAACTGCTGACCGCGATCGGCGGCACCGTCCGCGAGGGCGAACGGGACCTCCTGGCGCTCAAGGCGATCGGCCTGTCCCCACGGCAGATCACCGCGATCACGGTCACGGCCACCGCCTGCACAGCTCTGGCCGCGGTGGTCGTCGGTACGGCGCTGGGTCTGCCCCTCGCCCACTGGCTGATCGACGCCCAGGGCCGCTCCAGCGGCATCGGCGCCGGGCTGGCCCGGGGCCCCTCCCCCGTCCTCCTGCTGCTGTTCGGGGCCGCGGCCATGGCGGGAGCCGCCGCGCTCGCCGCCCTGCCCGCGGCCCGCGCGGCCCGCCGCCGGCTCGCGGACACCTTGAGCGCGGTGGCCTGAGCACGACGGCCTGAGCGGGGAGTCGGGGGCCGGTAGCCAGGGGGCAGCGGGAGCGGACGGACGTGCCGCCCGCCCCCTTGCCGTCGCTCTAACGACCGCGCCATTCCCGGTACTTGGCGACCAGGGCCTTGCTGGACTCGTCCAGGCCCGGTACTTCGGCGCCCTCGGTCAGCGCGGGCTCGACGCGCTTGGCGAGCACCTTGCCGAGTTCGACACCCCACTGGTCGAAGGAGTCGATGTTCCAGATCGCGCCCTGGACGAACACCTTGTGCTCGTAGAGGGCGATGAGCTGGCCGAGGACCGACGGGGTCAGCTCCTTGGCGAGGATGGTGGTGGTCGGGTGGTTGCCCTTGAACGTCTTGTGGGGCACCAGCTCCTCCGGCACACCCTCCGCGCGCACCTCGTCCGGGGTCTTGCCGAAGGCCAGTGCCTGGGTCTGGGCGAAGAAGTTCGCCATCAACAGGTCGTGCTGGGCCTTCAACTCGTCGGCGAGCTCGGCGACCGGCTCGGCGAAGCCGATGAAGTCGGCCGGGATCAGCTTGGTGCCCTGGTGGATGAGCTGGTAGTAGGCGTGCTGCCCGTTGGTGCCCGGGGTGCCCCAGACGACGGGGCCGGTCTGCCATTCGACCTCGCGCCCGTCCCGGGCGACGTACTTGCCGTTGGACTCCATGTCCAGCTGCTGGAGGTACGCGGTGAACTTGGACAGGTAGTGGGAGTAGGGCAGCACGGCGTGCGACTGGGCGTCGTGGAAGTTGCCGTACCAGATGCCGAGCAGCCCGAGCAGCAGCGGCACGTTGGACTCGGCGGGCGCGGTCCTGAAGTGCTCGTCGACGGTGCGGAAGCCGTCGAGCATCTCGCGGAAGCGGTCCGGGCCGATGGCGACCATCAGGGACAGGCCGATCGCCGAGTCGTAGGAGTAGCGGCCGCCGACCCAGTCCCAGAACTCGAACATGTTGGCCGGGTCGATGCCGAAGTCCTCGACCTTCTCGGCGTTCGTCGACAGCGCCACGAAGTGCTTGGCGACCGCCTCCTGGCCGGCCTTCAGCTCGCCCAGCAGCCACTTGCGGGCCGAGGTCGCGTTGGTGATCGTCTCGATCGTGGTGAAGGTCTTGGAGGCGATGATGAACAGCGTCTCCGCCGCGTCCAGGTCGCGGGTGGCCTCGTGCAGGTCGGCGCCGTCCACGTTGGACACGAAGCGGACCGTCAGGCCGCGGTCGGTGTAGGCGTGCAGCGCCTCGTACGCCATCGCGGGGCCCAGGTCGGAACCGCCGATGCCGATGTTGACGACGTTCTTGATGCGCTTGCCGGTGTGACCGGTCCACTCGCCGGAGCGAACCCGGTTCGCGAAGTCGGTCATCTTGTCGAGCACCGCGTGCACCTTGGGCACCACGTTCTCGCCGTCGACCTCGATCACCGCGTCCCGGGGCGCGCGCAGGGCGGTGTGCAGGACCGCGCGCTTCTCAGTGGTGTTGATCTTCTCGCCGCGGAACATGGCGTCCCTGAGACCGAAGACGTCCCGCGCGGCGGCCAGTTCGCGCAGCAGCCGCAGCGTCTCGTCGGTGACCAGGTGCTTGGAGTAGTCGACGTGCAGATCGCCGACCTGGAGCGCGTACCCGCTGCCGCGGCCCGGGTCCGCCGCGAACAACTCGCGCAGCCGCACCTCGCCGAGCTCCTCGCGGTGCTTGGCCAGAGCGGTCCACTCGGGCGTCTGGTTGAGCCTGGTACGGCTGTCTGCGTTCATCTGAGAGTTCAGCCTTCTTCCTTGCCTGTGCTGCTGCGTAGCTCGCTCCGCTGCCGGTCCCAACCTAATTGATCCCGGTGCGGCCTGACCTCTTGTCACGCCGTCCTGCGGGGCAACAACAGGTACGTCCGCCTTGCGCGCGTGTGTCAACGAGGTGACAGCGAGCGCGAAGAGCGCGGCGGTGAGCAGCGCCGGCCCGTTCAGGCCGTATGTCCGTGCCACGGCTCCGCCGAGCAGGGCGCCGAGCGGGGCGCCCGACGTGGAGGCGGTGCGGAAGGCGGCGGCGATACGGCCCACCATGGCCTCGGGGCTACGGTGCTGCATCAGGGTGACCTGGTTGACGTTCCACACCATGCCCATGGCGCCGAACAGCAGCATGCCCGCGAGCAGCGCTCCTGTGTGGCGGACGGTCCCGATGAGCAGCAGGGACGCCGTCTGGACGCAGCCGGCGACGAGCAGGGCGCGCAGGCGTCCGGTGCGGTGCGCGATCCGCTGGGCGGCGAATCCACCGATGAGGCTGCCTGCCGAGTACGCCGTCATCGCGGCCGCGTATCCGGCGTCGCCCGCGTGCAGCCAGCGCGTCACGTGCAGCACCAGCGTGGCGATCAAGGCGCCCATGCCGATGTTGCACAGCAGCGTGGCCAGGCAGGCCGCGCGCAGCACCCGGTCCTGCCACAGGGCGCGCAGCCCGTCGCCGATCTCGACACGCAGGGTGCTGCTGGACGGGCGCGGCTCCCGATCGGCCGGCTTCGTCGGCAGGGAGGCGACGAGGCCGGCGGCCAGCAGGAAGGTGCCCGCGTCGGCCGCGAAGGGCATGAACGCTCCGGCCGCCAGGAGCAGCGGCACGAACGGGCCCGCCAGCAGACCGCCCGCGAGCTGCTGTCCGGTCATGAGCCGGGCATTGGCGCTGCCCAGGGCCTCGCGGTCGACCAGGGAGGGCAGCAGGGCCGTGGAGGCGTTGTCGAAGAGGGTCTGGAGGGTGGTGAGCGTGAAGGCGAGGAGCAGGAGCAGCGGGATCGAGGCGTACCCGAGCCCCACGGCGAGCGCGAAGGCCGCGACGAGCAGTCCGCGCACGGTGTCCACGGCCCACATCGCCCGCCGCTGGTCCAACCGGTCGGCCACGGCCCCGCCGAGCAGGCCGAACAGCAGCCAGGGGACATAGCCGCAGGCGGTGACCGAGGCGACGACGAGCGGTTCGTCCGTGAGCCGCACGGCGAGCAGGGGCAGCGCGGCCGTCCGTAGCGCGTCCCCGAACCGGGAGACCACGGCAGCGGTCCACAGCCGCCCGAATCCTCCACGCCACGCGGGCCGCCGTAGGGTGCCCGCCACCTCGACCGTTGCCATCGTCCCCCCTCACGATTCGCCGATGCACAAACCGTAGAGGGCACCACTGACAATCGGGCTGAGCTGCGGAAACAGGCCGCTGGGGACTCTTTGGAGCGCACCTGGGCGCGAGGCTGCCCCGGCCGCGCCAGCGCCGGGCCGCGGCCCGTTCGGGGGCCGTTCCGGCGGCACGCGCAACCGCGGTACCGAACGCGCACCGGCCAGGTGCGCGCAGGCACCCGGCCGGTTCAACTCCTAGATTTCGCCCCGCAGTTTGGCGAGCGCCTCGGCGAGGATCGCCTCGCCGTCCGCGTCGCTGCGCCGCTCCCGTACATACGCGAGGTGCGTCTTGTACGGCTCGGTGCGCGGCGGGTCCGGCGGGTTGTCCCGGTCCTGTCCGGCCGGGAAGCCGCAGCGGGGGCAGTCCCAGGTGTCGGGAACCTGCGCGTCGCTGGCGAAGCTCGGCTGCGTCTCGTGCCCGTTGGAGCACCAGAAGGAGATGCGCAGACGCGGCGCGGACTCGCCGCGCTCGGCCTCGCCCATCGGCCCCGCCCCGACCCGGCTTCCTCGGATCGCGTTGCCACTTGCCACGGTCGTAACTCCCTGCGTGATGGTGCCGCGAAGCGAGTCGGCGTTTCGCTTCGCTGCGAGCGCCTCAGTCTACGTAAGGCCCAACGCGCGTCCAGTGATGGGAGTTACCCCCGCCCCCAGACGCAAGCCCCATGATAGGCCGGGTCCGAAGACCCGTACCGAACATGGGGCGTTACGTGCTTTATGTGCGTTTTACACGGTCTGCCGAAGCCGGCCGACGCTAGTGGTTGGTCTTCATCAGGATGCCGAGCACCACGATGCAGGCGAGCCAGAGCAGACCGATCACGACGGTGATCCGGTCGAGGTTGCGCTCGGCGACCGACGAGCCGCCGACGGAGGACTGCATGCCGCCACCGAACATGTCGGAGAGGCCGCCGCCCTTCCCCTTGTGCATCAGCACCAGCAGCATCAGCAACAGGCTGAAGACGATCAGGGCGATCGAAAACCCCAGAACCACGGCTGGACCAACTTCCTCGGACTCGGATGGACGACGGGGGCGGGGTGGCAGGCCACCTCGCCCCCGCAAGGGTACGACGGATCGCCCCTAAGACACACTCACTGGTCGCGGAAGCGGACGATCTTGACGAACTCGTCGGCGTCGAGCGAGGCGCCGCCGACCAGCGCGCCGTCGATGTCCGGCTTCGCCATGATCTCGGCGACGTTGCCGGACTTCACCGAGCCGCCGTACTGGATGCGCACCTTGTCGGCCACATCCTGGGAGTACAGCTCGGCGATCTTGCCGCGGATCGCCGCGCAGACCTCCTGCGCCTCGTCGGAGCCGCAGACCTTGCCGGTCCCGATGGCCCAGACGGGCTCGTAGGCGATCACGATGCTCTCGGCCTGCTCGGCCGGGAGGTCCTTCAGACCGCCCTCGACCTGGGCGAGCGTGTGGGTGACGTGATCCCCCGCCTCGCGGACCTCCAACTCCTCGCCGACGCACAGGATCGGGGTCAGGCCGTGCTTGTAGGCGGCCTTGACCTTGGCGTTCACAAGATCGTCGCTCTCGCCGTGGTACTGGCGGCGCTCGGAGTGCCCGATCACCACGTAGGTGCACTTCAGCTTGGCCAGCATGGAGCCCGAGATCTCACCGGTGTAGGCACCGGAGTCGTGCGCCGAGAGGTCCTGGGCACCGTACTTGATCTTGAGCTTGTCCCCGTCGACCAGGGTCTGCACGGAGCGGAGGTCCGTGAAGGGCGGCAGGACGGCGACCTCGACGGCCTCGTAGTCCTTGTCCGCGAGGGCGAAGGCGAGCTTCTGGACGTGGGCGATGGCCTCGAGGTGGTTGAGGTTCATCTTCCAGTTGCCCGCCATCAGCGGCGTGCGCGTGCTCAAGGTTCAGTCCTCCAGTGCGGCGAGGCCGGGGAGCGTCTTGCCCTCGAGGTACTCGAGGGAGGCGCCGCCACCGGTCGAGATGTGACCGAATGCCGATTCGTCGAATCCCAGGATGCGGACGGCAGCGGCGGAGTCGCCGCCGCCGACCACGGTGAAGCCCTGGGAGTCGACGAGGGCCTGGGCGACCGCCTTGGTGCCCTCGGCGAAGTCGGGGTGCTCGAAGACGCCCATCGGACCGTTCCAGAAGACGGTGGCCGCGTCGGCGAGCTTCGAGGCGTACAGCTTGCGGGTCTCCGGACCGATGTCCAGGCCCTCCTGGTCGGCCGGGATCGCGTCCGCGGCGACGGCGGTGGGGTTGGCCGGGGCCTTCGTCTTCAGGTCCGGGAAGTCGGGCGAGACCAGGGCGTCGACGGGCAGGACCAGCTCGACGCCGGTCTTCTCGGCGCGCTCGATGTATTCCTGGACGGCCGGGACCTGGTCCTCCTGCAGCAGCGACTTGCCGACCTCGTAGCCCTTGGCCTTGAGGAAGGTGTACGCCATGCCGCCGCCGACGAGGAGGCGGTCGGCCTTGCCGAGCAGTTGGTCGATGACGGCCAGCTTGTCGGAGACCTTGGCACCGCCGAGAGCGACGACGTAGGGCCGCTGGACGTCCTCGGTGAGCTTCTTCAGGACGCCGACCTCGGTGGCGATGAGGTAGCCGGCGTAGTGCGGCAGCCGGGCCGGGAGGTCGTAGACGGAGGCGTGCTTGCGGTGGACCGCGCCGAAGCCGTCGCTCACGTACACATCGGCGAGGGCGGCGAGCTGGTCGGCGAACTCGCCGCGCTCGGTGTCGTCCTTGGACGTCTCGCCGGGGTTGAAGCGCAGGTTCTCGATGACCGCGACCTGACCCGGCTGCAGGCCGTCGACCGCGTCGTGGGCGGCGGGGCCGACGGTGTCCTGGGCGAACGCCACGGGCGCACCGAGGAGTTCACCGAGGCGCTCGGCGGCGGGCAGCAGGGAGAAGGCCGGGTCCGGGGCGCCCTTGGGGCGGCCCAGGTGGGAGGCGACGACCACCTTGGCGCCCGCCTCGGCGAGGGCCTTGACCGTGGGCAGGACGGCACGGATGCGGCCGTCGTCGGTGATGAGGCCGTCGGCGAGCGGCACGTTGAGGTCGGCGCGGACGAAGACCCGCTTGTTGTCCACGCCTTCGGAGAGAAGTTCGTCGATCGTCTTCATGGGTCGGACTCCTGGGGAAAGCTCTTGATCGTACGAGGGCTGATCGGTCCGGACGGCCGGTCCGGGGCCGATCGATCCGTGGGCGCGCCGGGGCTCGCCGCACGTGCGTCAGGGCTCGGGCAGCGCGACCGTGCGCTGCCCGAGCCCTGCTACCGCATGGGATGCCTGCTTGAAGCGATCAGAGCTGGTTGCCGACGAAGACCGTCAGGTCGACGAGGCGGTTGGAGTAGCCCCACTCGTTGTCGTACCAACCGATGACCTTCACGTTCTTGCCCTCCTGGACCATGGTCAGGGAGGAGTCGAAGGTGCAGGACGCCGGGGCGTTGACGATGTCGGAGGAGACGATCTCGTCCTCGGTGTACTCGAGGATGCCCTTCAGCTCGCCCTCGGCGGCCTTCTGGAAGGCGGCGTTGATCTCTTCCTTGGTGACCTCACGGCCGAGCTCGACGACCAGGTCGGTGACCGAGCCGGTCGGGACCGGGACGCGCATGGCGATGCCGTCCAGCTTGCCCTTGAGCTGCGGCAGGACCAGAGCGGTGGCCTTGGCGGCGCCGGTGGTGGTCGGGATGATGTTCTCGGCGGCGGCACGGGCGCGGCGCAGGTCCTTGTGCGGGAAGTCCAGGATGCGCTGGTCGTTCGTGTACGCGTGCACCGTGGTCATCAGACCCTTGACGATGCCGAAGTTCTCGTCGAGGACCTTCGCCATGGGCGCCACACAGTTGGTGGTGCAGGAGGCGTTGGAGATGACGTGGTGGTTCGCCGGGTCGTACTTGTCCTGATTGACGCCCATCACGATGGTGACGTCCTCGTTCTTGGCCGGAGCCGAGATGATGACCTTCTTGGCGCCACCGGCGATGTGCTTCTCGGCGTCTTCCTTCTTGGTGAAGATGCCGGTCGACTCGATGACGATGTCGACGCCCAGCTCACCCCACGGGATGTCGGCGGGGTTGCGCTCGGACAGGACCTTGATGGTCTTGCCGCCGACGGTGATGGTGTCCTCGGTGTGGGACACCTCCTCCTTGAGGCGGCCGAGGATGGTGTCGTACTTCAGCAGGTGAGCGGTGGTCGCGGTGTCACCCAGGTCGTTGACAGCCACGATCTCGATGTCTGCACCCTGCTCCAGCAGCGCGCGGAAGTAGTTACGACCGATGCGGCCAAAGCCGTTGATGCCTACGCGGATCGTCACGAACCGATCTCCTCGTTGGTACGCCGGGTTCGACGCCGGCGAGCTGTATGGGATGTCCCCGACCGCCTACGACCCTACCTCCCTGAGGCTGCCGTGGTGACATCGAGATGCCTCATACACGGCAGGGCGGTCCGTACCCGCCAGTAGGGGTACGGACCGCCCGGGCACAAGGGCCCCGCCACTCGTTCCGGTGACACAGGACCAACTGCCGTTGACTACCGGCCGTCAGAGGCCGAGCGCGTTGAGTGCCTTGCCGATCAGGGCCGTCCGGCCGGCCGCGGAGGTCAGGTGCTCCAGGCCGAAGCCGAGCAGCACCGTGCGGTCCGTGGTGACGGCTCCGTAGGTGCTGAACAGGGTTCCGGTGCGCGCCCAGTCCTTGAGGACGGCCGGGCTGCCGGCCGGCGGTCCCGCCACGTGCCAGGCTCCGAGGGCCGTCTCGAAGCCCTCCGTCTCGACGGCCGTGCCGCCGACGACGAGCGAGGCCTCGTCGGCGAGGACGCCGTGGCCGCCGGTGCCCGGGTCGGTGATGTAGCTCAGCGAGACCTCGACCGTCTTCCCCGCGTACGCGCTCAGGTCGAAGCTCACCTGCTGCCAGCCGTTGGACGCGCCGGTCAGGCTGTGCCACGCGCCGGTGGTGCCCTTCGCGCTGCAGCCGCCCGACGCCACGGTCAGATAGTGCTTGAGCCAGGGGTGCTCGCCCACCAGGAACCCGGCCTCGCAGTCCGCCGGCACGGCGTCGCTCGTGGCGCCGCCGGCCTCCGGCAGCGTGGTCCAGTCGTCGGCTCCGGCGGTGTGGACCTCGACCACGGCGTGGTCGTAGCCCGGTTCGGTGTCCCACAGCAGCCGGGTGCGCAGGGCGGGTGCGTCGGCCGCGGTCACCTTGGTGAGGTCGACGGTGCGCGTGAGCCGCTTGTAGGCGTTGTCGGTGTGGGCGGCCGCGGCCATGTACGAGCCCGCGTAGGGCTGGTACGGGTTGGCCGCCCCGGTGAACAGGCCCGCCCCCGCACTGGCGAACTGCGGGTACTTGTCCGCGGGCAGTTCCTCGGAGGTGACGCCGTACGCCCCGGCCTTGTCCAGCGGGTTGCCGGGCGCGCCGCCGAGTCCCGCGGTGAAGCCGCCGAGCTTGCCGGAGCCGGCGAAGCCGGTGACCCCCGGCGCCGCCGTACGCGAGTAGGCGCCGAGGTAGTACTGGCTGAAGTCGTCCGAGAGGTTGCCGTCGCCGAGGTCGACGGTACCGCCCGCCTGCTCCCCCGCCTCGATCAGCTTGCCGCCCTCGTTGAGGTAGGCGCGCAACTGGAGCTGGGTGGCATTGCCGGGGACGCTGGCGCCCGTGTAGTGGACGACCGCCTTGAAGTGGTGGAGCACCCCGAGCGCGTCGGGCGCGCCCTGGGTGGCGACGTCCCAGACGATCGCCTTGCGGCCCGCTGTCTTCAGGGCGTCGACGTAGGTCTGGGCCTGGGTGGCCTTGGCGCCCTCCTCGGCGAGGACGAGGACGTCCGCCTTCGGCCGCTCGGCCACGGTGTAGGTGAAGTGCTTGCCGGCCGTCTTCCGCCCTCCGCGGGTCTCGCCGGTGAACCAGACCTCGACCTTGTCGCCCGGGTGGCCGCCTCGGACCTTGGCCCGGTACTCGTCGAAGTAGAGGTTGTCGTCGCCTCCGTAGGTCTTGCCGCCCTTCCAGGGCCTGAGCGCCCGGCTCTCGACGCGGCCTCCGTTGACGCGGTACTTCAGCTGCTTGTCGCGTACGGACTTCCGGACGACGACGGAGACCTCCTGGTCGGCGCCGCGCGCGTAGGAGGTGGAGAACGTCGACGGGGTGAAGTCGGGTGCGTCGATGCCGACCGAGGAGGACGGCCGGTCCGGGTGGGAGGCGGTCTCGGCGACGGAGAGCGCGAACGGGATGTTCTTCTGGAACTCCTGCCGGATCAGCTTCTCGTCGTCGGGGAAGTTGAAGACGGACTCGCAGTCGGCGGCGTTCCAGGCGTCGTTCGGGTCGATGCCGGACGCGGTCTGGCAGGTGGACATCTCGGGGGTGAACATCGCCATGCCATTGACGTTCGACGCGTGGCCGTCCGCCTCGCCGTTGGTGGTGTACAGCTCCGAGGAGACCTGCGAGCGGTAGCCGGGGATCGCGGGCTTGTCCGGGGTGCCGGCCAGCGCCTTGTAGAGGACGTCGTCGGGGGTCGGGGTCGCCACCTGCCAGCCGACGCCGTAGAGGAGCAGTTCGGCGGCGGAGTGGTAGTTGATGCCGTACCTGAATCCGATGCGCTTCTCGAAGCTGTCGAGCGCCCGGGTCTCGGGCTCGGACTGGGGGCTCGCGCCGCGGTAGGTCTCGCTGGTGGGCAGGGGGGACGAACCCTCGTCGTCGTAGCCCCACTTGTAGGCGAAGTTGCGGTTGAGGTCGACCCCGTCGCCGACGCCGATCACGCCGTCGCCGTTGACGTCCCGCAGGTTCTTGCGCCACAGACGGGTGCTCGGGTCCTTGAACGTGTAGTCGTAGCCGTCCGGGTTGGCCGAGAGGACGAACCACAGTTCGCTGGAATCGACGATCTTTCTGATGCGCTTGTCGGTGGTGTAGTGGTCCAGGTAGTAGTGCATCAGCCGGCGGGTCATCTCCGGAGTGATCCACTCGCGTGCGTGCTGGTTGGACATGTACAGCACGGAGGGCTTGGAGCCGTCCCTGGACTTCCTCGCGTTCCTGGTCAGTTTGAGCGCGAGAATGTCCTGGCCGTTGATCGTCCTGCCGAGGGACACGACCTTGGTGAGGCCGGGGTGGGCCTGGCCCGTTCTGACGATCTCTTCCTTCAGACCGCCGCTGCCGCTGTACGGGCGGAACACGCCCTGTGCCGCGTTCTCGACGCGCGTCTCGGCCTTGGCCGACAGCGTGTGCTCGGTGAGGCGGACGCCCTGGTTCCTGAGCTTCCCGGCCTGCTTCTCGGTGAGGTAGACCTCGACGGTGCTCCTGCGGTTGCCGGTCACCTGTTCGCCGAGTTCGCGGCCGTCCTGGCCGGCCTCCAGCAGCAGGGGTATCTGCTTCTCGGTGACCTCGGCGCGGAAGACCCTGACCTCCTCCGGGTCGGGCCGGGAGGTCGTCCCGCTCTGCGCCTGGGCTATGGGTGCGAGGCCCGCTCCACCGAGCAGGAGTGTGCCGACAGCGAGGATCGATCTCGCTCTGTGTCTCATGGATCCCCCTAGCGATGGTTCGCCACAGCGGCGAATCAGCTGCCAGGCTCATGACAATCCATGATCGAGTCAAGGGCGCCTCCAGGACAGGCAAAGGCCGGTGGCGACGCCTCAAGCGGGCGCCGGCACCGGCCTGTTGGGCCTGCGGGGTCACCCCACCATGTTGTCCGCCATCTCCTCCGTGAGATTGGACTCCGTGCCCGGGATGCCGAGGTCGGCGGCGCGCTTGTCGGCCATCGCCAGCAGTCGGCGGATACGGCCCGCGACCGCGTCCTTGGTCAGCGGCGGGTCGGCGAGGGCGCCCAACTCCTCCAGCGATGCCTGCTTGTGCTCCATGCGCAGCCGGCCCGCGGCCGCGAGGTGCTCGGGGACCTCGTCGCCCAGGATCTCCAGGGCGCGCGCCACCCGTGCGCCGGCGGCGACCGCGGCGCGGGCCGAGCGGCGCAGGTTGGCGTCGTCGAAGTTGGCGAGGCGGTTGGCCGTGGCACGGACCTCGCGACGCATCCGCCGCTCCTCCCAGGCCAGCACGGACTCGTGCGCGCCGAGGCGGGTCAGCAGGGCGCCGATCGCGTCGCCGTCCCGTACGACCACCCGGTCCACGCCGCGCACCTCGCGGGCCTTCGCGGCGATCGACAGCCGCCGGGCGGCACCCACCAGGGCGAGCGCGGCCTCGGGGCCCGGGCAGGTGACCTCCAGGGACGAGGATCGGCCGGGCTCCGTCAGCGAGCCGTGCGCCAGGAACGCGCCGCGCCAGGCCGCCTCCGCGTCACACGTGGCCCCGGAGACCACCTGCGGGGGCAGGCCGCGGATCGGGCGGCCCCGGCCGTCGACGAGGCCGGTCTGGCGGGCGAGCTGGTCACCGCCCGCGACCACCCGCACCACGTAGCGGGAGCCGCGGCGCAGACCGCCGGGCGCCATCACGATCAGCTCGGAGCTGTGGCCGAAGATCTCCAGGATGTCCCGCTTGAGCCGCCGGGCCGCCATCGCGGTGTCCAGCTCCGCCTCGATCACGATGCGGCCGCTGACCAGGTGGAGTCCGCCCGCGAACCGCAGGATCGCCGAGACCTCCGCTTTTCTGCAGCAGGTCCGGGTGACGGGAAGCCGGGAGATCTCGTCCTTCACCGCTGCCGTCATCGCCATGGGCCGATCCTTCCATGCATCCGAAAAATACGGTCGTACGCGGCGGCCAACAGCTCTGGGTCGTGCCGCGGGGTTCCGTCGGTCCGGGCCACCGGGGCCAGCTCGACCGCGGCACCGAACCGCTGGGCGGCCTCGGTCAGCAAGGCGCGGTCGAGCACGGCGGCCTGGTCGGCCAACACCACATCCAGGGCGAGTTTAGGGGCGTGTCGTCCCAAAACCTCCAAATGACGCTGCGGGGAGAAGCCCTCTGTCTCTCCGGGTTGCGGGGCGAGGTTCAGGGAGAGGACCCGGCGCGCCTTCGTCTCGACGAGCGCGTCCAGGAGCTCGGGCACGAGCAGATGGGGGATCACCGAGGAGAACCAGGACCCGGGCCCGAGTACCACCCAGTCGGCGTCCAGGACCGCTTCGACGGCCTCCGGGACGGCGGGCGGGTCGTTCGGCACCAGGTGCACGGACTGCACCTCGCCCGGGGTGAGCGCGACGGTCGCCTGTCCCCGTACGGTGTCGATCTCGTCCGGGCGCTCCGGGTCGTGGCCCTTGACCAGCGCCTGGAGCTCCAGTGGCACGGCGGACATGGGCAGCACCCGGCCATGGGCACCCAGCAGCCTGCCGACCAGGTCCAGGGCCTGGACATGGTCGCCGAGCTGCTCCCACAGGGCCACGATCAGCAGGTTGCCGACCGCGTGGTCGTGCAGGTCGCCCTTGGACTGGAAGCGGTGCTGGATGACGCGGGCCCAGGTCTGACCCCAGTCGTCGTCGCCGCACAGCGCGGCCAGCGCCTTGCGCAGGTCCCCGGGCGGGAGCACGCCCAGCTCGTCGCGCAGGCGCCCGCTGGAGCCGCCGTCGTCGGCGACGGTGACGACGGCCGTGAGGTCGCCGGTGATCCGCCGCAGCGCGGCGAGCGAGGCGGACAGGCCCATGCCGCCGCCGAGGGCGACCACCTTGGGCTGGGCACCACGGCGGCGCGCCCGGCCGCCACGGCCCTCGGGCACCACTCGGCGCAGCCTGCTCAGCCGCGGAGTACGTCCGGTCACTCGCGCCCCATGTCCCGGTGCACGACCACGGTCTCCACTCCCTCGGCGGCCAGGCGGGCGGCCAGCTTCTCCGACATGGCGACGGAGCGGTGCTTGCCGCCGGTGCAGCCGATGGCGATCGTCACGTAGCGCTTGCCCTCGCGGCGGTACCCGGCTGCGATCAGCCGCAGCAGCTCGGCGTAGCGGTCGAGGAACTCCTTGGCGCCGGGCTGGTTGAAGACGTACGCGGCCACCTCCTCGTTGAGGCCGGTGTAGGGGCGCAGCTCCGGGACCCAGTGCGGGTTGGGCAGGAAGCGCATGTCGGCGACGAGGTCGGCGTCCACCGGGAGGCCGTACTTGAAGCCGAAGGACATGACGGTGGCTCTCAGCTCGGGCTCCTCCTCCCCGGCGAACTGGGCGTCCATCTTGGCGCGCAGCTCGTGCACGTTCAGGCTGGAGGTGTCTATCACCAGGTCGGCGTCGCCCCGCAGCTCGCGCAGCAGCTCGCGCTCGGCGGCGATGCCGTCGACGATGCGGCCGTCGCCCTGGAGGGGGTGCGGACGGCGCACGGACTCGAAACGGCGCACCAGGGCCTCGTCGGAGGACTCCAGGAAGACGATCCTCCGGGTGACGTTCTTCGCCTCCAGGTCGGCCAGGGACTCGCGGAGGTTGTCGAAGAAGCGGCGGCCTCGCACGTCGACGACGACCGCGATCCGGGCGACGTTGCCCTGCGAGCGGGCGCCCAGTTCCACCATGGTGGGGATCAGGGCGGGCGGCAGGTTGTCGACGACGAACCAGCCGAGGTCCTCCAGACACTTGGCGGCCGTCGAACGGCCGGCGCCGGACATGCCGGAGATGATCACCAGCTCGGGGATGGCCGCCTCGGGGATCCCGGCCGTTTCACTGCCCGTACTCACCTGTGCTCCGTTGTCCTGGGCGGCCTGCTGCCGCCCCTGGTCCGCACCCGACTCCCTGGGACCCGGGCGATCCGGCTGGTTCAGCGCCGGTCGTTCTTCTGCGTGCTGGTCGTGCTCGGTCATGTCTCCTGCCCCCGTCGCTCGTGCGGGGCGCCCGTGGACACGGGTTCCCCGGAGGAACCGGCCGTCGTAACGGGTTCCTCCTCTTCCATGATCTCTCCAGTCGCCGTGTTGACGGCGGGTGCGGCCGGGGCCGCCTGGGCGAGGGCCACGGCGATGGTCTCGGCCGTCTTGCGGCCGATGCCGGGAACCTCCTGAATCTGGTCGACCGTCGCGGAACGCAGTCTCTTCACCGAGCCGAAGTGCTTGATCAGCGCCTGCTTGCGGGTCTCGCCGAGGCCCGGCACATCGTCCAGGGGGCTCGACCTGAGGCGCTTGGTCCGCTTGCTGCGCTGGTAGGTGATCGCGAAGCGGTGGGCCTCGTCCCGGACCCGCTGGAGCAGGTAGAGACCCTCGCTGGTGCGCGGCAGGACCACCGGGTCCTCCTCGTCCGGCAGCCACACCTCCTCCAGCCGCTTGGCGAGACCGCACACGGCGATGTCGTCGATGCCCAGCTCGTCCAGGGCCCGCCGGGCCGCGGCGACCTGCGGCTGCCCGCCGTCGACGACGACGAGCTGCGGCGGGTAGGCGAACCGCTTGGGCCGCCCGTCGTCCTCGGTGAGCACCTCGCCGTCCGCCCACTCCCCCGTCTTCTCCTTCTCGGCCAGGTAGCGCCGGAAGCGGCGGGTGATCACCTCGTGCATGGACCGGACGTCGTCCTGCCCCGCGAAGCCCTTGATCTGGAAGCGGCGGTACTCGCTCTTGCGCTGCAGCCCGTCCTCGAAGACGACCATGGACGCCACGACGTCCTCGCCCTGCAGGTGCGAGATGTCGTAGCACTCGATCCTGAGGGGGGCGCTGTCCAGGTCGAGGGCGCCGGCGATCTCCTCCAGGGCGCGCGAGCGGGTGGTCAGGTCGGAGGCGCGCTTGGTCTTGTGCAGTGCGAGCGCCTGCTGGGCGTTGCGCTGCACGGTTTCCATCAGCGCCTTCTTGTCGCCGCGCTGGGGGATGCGCAGCGACACGTTCGACCCGCGTCGGCCGGTGAGCCAGTCCTGGACGGGCTCTATGGGGTCGGGCAGCGCCGGGACGAGGACCTCCTTGGGTACCGAGTCGCCCGTCTCGTCGCCGTAGAGCTGCTGGAGGGCGTGCTCGACGAGGGCGCCGGTGGTGATCTCCTCGACCTTGTCGGTGACCCAGCCGCGCTGGCCGCGCACGCGTCCGCCACGCACGTGGAAGATCTGCACGGCTGCTTCGAGTTCGTCCTCGGCGACCGCGATGAGGTCGGCGTCGGTCGCGTCCGTGAGCACGACCGCGTTCTTCTCCATGGCCTTCTTCAGGGCATCTATGTCGTCGCGCAGTCGGGCGGCCCGCTCGTACTCCATCTCCTCGGCCGCCTCCATCATCTGCTTCTCCAGACGACGGAGGTACGTCCCCGTGCGGCCCGCCATGAAGTCGCAGAATTCCTCGGCCAGTTCGCCGTGGTCTCCGGGGGAGATCCGGCCCACACAGGGCGCGGAGCACTTGCCGATGTAGCCGAGCAGGCAGGGGCGGCCGGTGCGGGCCGCGTTCTTGAAGACGCCGGCCGAGCAGGTGCGCACGGGGAAGACGCGCAGCAGCAGGTCCACGGTGTCACGGATCGCCCAGGCGTGCGAGTACGGCCCGAAGTACCGCACGCCCTTGCGCTTCTGGCCGCGCATCACCTGCACCCGCGGGAACTCCTCGTTCATCGTCACCGCGAGGTACGGGTAGCTCTTGTCGTCGCGGTACTTGACGTTGAACCGGGGGTCGAACTCCTTGATCCAGGTGTACTCCAGCTGCAGGGCCTCGACCTCCGTGGACACCACGGTCCACTCCACGGACGCGGCCGTGGTGACCATGGTGCGGGTGCGCGGGTGGAGGTTCGCCAGGTCCTGGAAGTAATTCGCCAGGCGCTGACGCAGGCTTTTCGCCTTTCCGACGTAGATCACCCGGCGGTGCTCGTCACGGAACCTGTAGACCCCGGGAGAGTCCGGGATCTCTCCTGGCTTGGGGCGGTAGCTGGAGGGGTCGGCCATGTCTCACACCCTACTGGCGGGGGCCGACAGCGCGGCGCCCCTGTGGACAGCGGCCGGGGTGACGGAGGCCGGCTCGACCGGGACGTCTCGGCGGACGGCCACCCCACCGCGGCCGTCCGCGCCGCGGCCCGCCGTGCTGCCCACGGCCGTCGGCGGGCGGTGCCCGGGTCGCCGGGAACGCCGGTCGCACGTCGCGCACCCTCCGCTGCCGCGCAGCCACCCACGGTTTCACGAGTGGGGTTCGTGCCCGTCCCACCGAGCGCGTTCCGGACACCGCCCGGCCAGGGGCCGACATCAGGTGTTGTCGGGGCTTGGTCAACACGCTTCAATGCGGGGAACCTTCGGGCCGCGAACGGAGAGGCTCGCTTGTGAACGAGCCTCGCACGCCCCGGGCGCCCCGGCACCACCCTGCGTACGGTCTGACCAGCCGTCGCGCACATTCACAGAAAGGCCCCCCTGTATGCGGCACGGCACACAGCATGCGGACGTCGTCCCGGTGGAGTTGGAGGCGGCTCTGCGCGGCGGCCCGTTCCACGTCGCACTGCGCGCCGCGATCGCTGCCCGAGGACTGCCGCTGCAGCGCGTGCAGCACCACCTGTCCCGGCACGGGGTCAGGGTCGGAGTGACGAGCCTGAGCTACTGGCAGCAGGGTGCGCGCCGCCCCCAGCGGCCCGAGTCCCTGCGCGCGGTGCGCGCCCTGGAGGAGATCCTGCAGTTGCCGGACGAGTCCCTGATCCGGCTGCTCGCCACCTCCGACGAGCAGCCGGGTCCCGACCGTCCCGCGAGCCGTTCGTACCGAGCCCTGGTGGAGGCCTCCGGCGTCCTGGAACAGCTCCTCGCCGAGCTGGAGGCGCCGCTCGACGACGGGCTGATCACCATCGGCCATCACGACCGCGTGCGCATAGGGTCACGCCGGGAACTGCTGGCGCGCGAGTCGCACCACATCGTGCGCGCCCACCGGGACGGCGTGGACCGCTACATCGCCGTTCACCACGGCGATCCGGGGTGCGCCCCCGAGCGCATCGCGGTGCACGCCCTCGAGAACTGCCGCACGGGACGTGTGCGCCGGCACCACGACGCGGGCCTGCTGGTCGCCGAGCTGCTCTTCGACACGCGGCTCCACTCCGGCGATACGTTTCTCTTCCGCTACGCCTTCGAGGACGGCACCGCGGGCACCTCCGGCGAACACGTCCGCGGGTTCCGTGCGCCGGGCGGGCAGTACGCGCTCCAGGTGCGCTTCGACGAGACGGCGCTGCCGGTGCGCTGCCACCGGTTCACCCAGCAGTCCGCGGCCGCTCCGCGCAGCGGCCGCCAGGAGCTGCGGCTGAGCGGGCTCCACCACTCGGTGCACCTGGTGGAGCCGCGGGTGCGCCCGGGGATCGTGGGAATCTGCTGGGACTGGGACTGATCCGCGCCGGGCGAGCGTCTCAGGCCGCCGGACCCGCCACTATCCTGCCGTTCTTCACCTGGACGGGCAGCTCGTGCAGCGGCTCGGTGGCCGGGGCCTGCACCACTTTGCCGGTGCGGGCGTCGAACTCGCTCCCGTGGCAGGGGCAGACGAGCGTCGTCCCGGAGAGTTTGTTGATGGGGCACCCGGCGTGCGTGCAGATCGTGCTGTACGCCTTCAGGGAGCCGTCCGCCGCGCGGCTCACCACCACGTTCTCGTCCCGGTACAGCTTCGCGCCGCCCTTGGGGACCTCGCTCTCGGCGCCCAGCGCGACCGGTGCGGTCGGGGTCGCGTCCGGTGCCGTTCCGCCCTCGCCGGCCGCCGAACAGGCCGCGAGGCCGAGTCCGGCGACCGGGGTGAGCGCCGCCCCGCGCAGGACGGTGCGACGGGTCGCTGAGGGACGGGTGGGCATGGCATCTCCACTGGTCGGGGTCGGCCCCGCCGGGGCGGAGCGGGCACACCGACGATAGCGGCACCAGCCATTCCGCTTTCGGCCGGGGCGCAGGGCCGGCACACGGAGACAGGCAGCCCCGGGGCGGCAGCCATGCCCACGGAGTCGTACGGCGGGCGGAAGCTGCTGCACGGTGCCGTCCTCCGCGGGCACCGGATCGGGGATGCAGGCGAGGCCACGAGCTCGCAGCCGGCGGGCCTCGAGTGCGCCGAAGTGACGTAAACGCTTGCGCAAGCGTTTACGTCGGCCGCCGAATGGGATACGTTCGCCGCCGGACGGCCCGAGTGGGAAGACGGCCGAGGAGGGGACCCGATGGCAACCATGGCCGATGTCGCACGGAGTGCGGGCGTGTCCGTCGCAACCGTCTCGCACGTGCTGAACGGCACCCGCCCGGTCCTGCCCCACACCCGCCAAGCCGTGCTGGACGCCGTCGACGAACTGGGCTACACACCGAACACCCTCGCCCGTTCCCTGGTGACCTCGCGCACCCGGTCGATCGGGCTCGCCGTGTCGGCGATCAGCAACCCGTACTTCACGGAGATCCTCCAAGGCGTGGAGGCCGCCGCCCTGGAACACGGTTACAGCCTGCTCATCGCCGATCCGCACGACGACCCGGAGCACGAGCGCAAGGTGGTCCAGCTGCTGCACGAGCGCCGCGTCGACGGCCTGATCGTCGCGCCCTCGGCGGACCCGCGTGAACTCCTCTCCCTTCTGGGACGGCACGGCGTACCGACCGTGTTCCTGGACCGCCTGGTCGACGGCATCCCCGACCCCACGGTCACGCACCGGCGGAACGCGACCACCCGGGACGGCGCGCAGGAGGACCCCGCTGCCGGGCGCGCCACCAAGGCCGGGCACGCCACTGGGGCCGGAGACGACGCCGAGCCGGGCGAGTCCTCGGTCGCGGCCTTCCGCTTCGACCAGGTCTGTGCCGAGAACGCCGAACCCATGGCCCACCTCGTCACCCACCTCGTCCAGCTCGGCCACCGGCGCATCGGCCTCGTCGCGGGCCTGCCCGGCCTCAGCACCACCTCCGAGCGCATCAGCGGTTACCGGCACGCCCTGGCGGCCGCCGGGCTGCCGTACGACGAGCGGCTGGTGGTCCACGGCGACTCCGCGGCCGAGGGCGCGGAGCGCGCCACCGCCGCCCTGCTGACGCTCGCGGCGCCGCCCACCGCCCTGGTCGCCGCCAACAACGCGATGACCATCGGGGCGCTGCGCACCCTGCGCACGCGGGGCCTGTCCGTACCGGAAGACCTGGCGCTCGCCTGCTTCGACGACTTCCCCTGGGCGGATCTGTTCTCCCCCCGGCTGACCGCTGTCTCCCAGCCCAGCCGAGAGATCGGCGCCCGGGCCGTGCGGCTCCTCCTGGACCGGCTCGAGGCCCCGGACCGCCCCTCCCGCACCGTGCGGCTCCCCTGTGCGTTCGTTCACCGCACGTCGTGCGGCTGTCCCGACACTCCGTCCCAGAAGGGAACCCTCTCGTGATCGTCGTCGCCGGTGAGGCTCTGATCGACCTGGTCCCGCAGGGCCGGGGCGCGCTCGCACCGTTGCAGCCGGCGCTGGGCGGCGGCCCGTACAACACCGCCGTCGCGCTCGGCCGGCTGGGCTCCCCCACCGCCTTCTGCTCCCGGACCTCCCACGACGCCTTCGGCGAGGCCCTGCTGGACGGGCTGCGCCACGCGGGCGTGGACGTGTCGGCCGTACAACGCGGCACCGAGCCGACCACATTGGCGGCCGCCACGATCGACGAGGACGGCTCGGCCAGCTACTCCTTCTACGTCGAGGGCACCGCCGACCGGCTCTTCACGGCGCCTGCGCACCTTCCCGAGGGCACGCGGGCCGTGTCGTTCGGTACCTGCTCGCTGGTCCTGGAACCGGGGGCGAGCGCGTACGAGGAGCTGATGCGCAGCGCCGCGGCGCAGGGTGTGTTCACGGCCCTCGACCCGAACATCCGCGCAGGCCTGATCCCGGACCCCGACGCCTATCGGGCCCGTTTCAAGAGCTGGCTGCCGTCGGTTTCACTGCTCAAGCTCTCCGCGGAGGACGCCGCGTGGCTGGGCGGCAGCCCGCGGGAATGGCTCGCCTCCGGCCCCGCCGCCGTGGTGATCACCCATGGCGGCGACGGGATCACGGCGTACACCGGGGACGGGGCGGAGTACTCCGTGCCGGGGGTGCGGGTCGACGTCGTGGACACGATCGGCGCCGGCGACACCGTCAACGCGGCCCTGCTGCACGGCCTGGCCGCCCGCGACGCCCTCTCCCCCGCCGCCGTGGCGAGCCTGGGCGCCGACGGCTGGACGGAACTGCTGGGCTTCGCGGCCCACGCCGCGGCGATCACCTGCTCCCGGGCCGGCGCGGAACCGCCCTACGCCTCCGAACTCGCGGGCCCTTAGCCCCGAGTGAGCCATATCCGCGGTTCATGGAGCCGCCGGGGCAGGGCGGACGGCTGCAACGTGCGGCGCCCCGCGGGGAGTTCCCGCGGGGCGCCGCACGTTCGGTGTCCGTCAGGCCTTGCGTGCCCGCGTGGTCTTCTTCGCGGGTGCAGCCTTCTTCGTGGTGGTGGCGGCCTTCTTGGTCGCCGTGTTGTTGGCGGTCGTCACGGCCCTGGCCGTCGCCGTCCTCTTCGCCGTCGAGCCCGCGGCGACCGCGTTCTTGGCCGCGCTCCTGCGCGGTGCCTTCACCGAGGCGGCGTCGCTGATGCGCTCGGCGCCGAGAATATCGCGCAGGAACTTGCCGGTGTGGCTGGCCGGGATGCCGGCGATCTCCTCCGGCGTGCCCTCGGCGACCACCAGGCCGCCGCCCGCGCCGCCCTCGGGACCCATGTCGACGACCCAGTCGGCGGTCTTGATGACGTCTAGGTTGTGCTCGATGACAATGACCGTGTTGCCCTTGTCGACCAGGCCGCCGAGCACCTTGAGCAGCTTGCTGATGTCCTCGAAGTGCAGGCCGGTGGTCGGCTCGTCCAGAACGTAGACGGTGCGTCCGGTGGACCGCTTCTGCAGTTCGCTCGCCAGCTTCACGCGCTGGGCCTCACCGCCGGACAGGGTCGTCGCGGACTGGCCGAGCCGGACGTAGCCGAGACCGACGTCGTTCAGCGTCCTGAGGTGACGGGAGATCGCCGGGACCGCCTCGAAGAAGTTCATGGCCTCCTCGATCGGCATGTTCAGGACGTCGGCGATGGACTTGCCCTTGTAGTGGACCTCCAGGGTCTCCCGGTTGTAGCGGGCGCCGTGGCAGACCTCGCACGGGACGTAGACGTCCGGGAGGAAGTTCATCTCGATCTTGATGGTGCCGTCGCCCGCGCAGTTCTCGCAGCGGCCGCCCTTGACGTTGAAGGAGAAGCGACCGGGCTGGTAGCCGCGGACCTTCGCCTCGGTGGTCTCGGCGAACAGCTTGCGGATGTGGTCGAAGACACCGGTGTACGTCGCCGGGTTCGAGCGCGGCGTGCGGCCGATGGGCGACTGGTCGACGTGCACGACCTTGTCGACGAGGTCGTCGCCGTCCACGCGCGTGTGCCGCCCGGGGACGTTGCGCGCGCCGTTCAGCTCACGGGCCAGGTGCGTGTACAGGATGTCGTTGACCAGCGTCGACTTGCCGGAGCCGGACACACCCGTGACCGCCGTGAACACGCCCAGCGGGAAGGACACGTCGATGTCCTGGAGGTTGTTCTCCCGGGCGCCGTGCACCGTCAGCTGCCGCGAGGGGTCGCGAGGACGCCGGATGTCCGGCAGCGGGATCGCCTTCTTGCCCGACAGGTACTGGCCGGTCTGCGACTCCTCGTTGGCGAGCAGCTCCTTCAGGGAGCCGCTGTGCACGACCTTGCCGCCGTGCTCGCCCGCGCCGGGGCCGATGTCGACGACCCAGTCGGCGGTCTTGATGGTGTCCTCGTCGTGCTCCACGACGATGAGCGTGTTGCCCATGTCGCGCAGTCGGACCAGGGTCTCGATGAGCCGGTGGTTGTCGCGCTGGTGCAGGCCGATGGACGGCTCGTCGAGCACGTACAGCACGCCGACGAGGCCGGAGCCGATCTGGGTGGCCAGACGGATGCGCTGGGCCTCGCCGCCGGAGAGGGTGCCCGCCGCGCGGTTCAGCGAGAGGTAGTCGAGGCCGACGTCGACCAGGAACCGCAGCCGCTCGTTGACCTCCTTCAGGACCCGCTCGGCGATCTTCTTGTCCCGGGCGTCGAGCTTCAGCTCGTGCAGGAAGTCCGCGCAGTCGCTGATGGACATCGCGGAGACCTCGGCGATCGACTTGTCCATGATCGTGACCGCGAGGACGACCGGCTTCAGACGGGTGCCTTGGCAGCTGGGGCAGGGCACCTCGCGCATGTAGCCCTCGAAGCGCTCGCGGCTCGCGTCGCTCTCGGCCTCGCTGTGCCGGCGCCGCACGAAGGGCACCGCGCCCTCGAAGGGCGTGGTGTACACGCGCTCGCGCCCGTACCGGTTGCGGTAGCGCACCTCGATCTGCGTCTTGTGGCCGTAGAGCAGGGCCTTCTTGGCGCGCTGCGGCAGGCCCGCGAAGGGGATGTCCGTCCGGAAGCCCAGCGCGTCCGCGAGGGCGCCGATGAGGCGGCCGAAGTAGTCCTTGGTGTGCCCGTGCGACCAGGGGTGGATGGCGCCCTCGTCGAGGGTCTTCTCCTCGTCGGGGACGATCAGCTCGGGGTCTACCTCCATGCGCGTGCCGATGCCGGTGCACTCGGGGCAGGCGCCGAAGGGCGAGTTGAAGGAGAAGGAGCGAGGTTCGAGCTCCTCGAAGGACAGGTCGTCGTACGGGCAGTAGAGGTGCTCCGAGTACATGCGCTCGCGCTCGGGGTCGTCCTCGGGGAGGTCGACGAAGTCGAGCACGACCATGCCGCCGGACAGGCCCAGCGCGGTCTCCACGGAGTCGGTGAGGCGGCGCTTGGCGGAGTCCTTGACCGTGAGGCGGTCGACGACCACCTCGATGGTGTGCTTCTCCTGCTTCTTCAGCGTGGGCGGCTGGGACAGCTGGATCGTCTCGCCGTCCACCCGGGCACGGCTGTAGCCCTTGGTCTGGAGATCGGCGAAGAGGTCGACGAACTCGCCCTTGCGCTCGCGCACCAGCGGCGAGAGCACCTGGAAGCGGCTCCCCTCCGGCAGCTCCAGGACTTTGTCGACGATGGCCTGCGGGGACTGGCGCGAGATCGGGCGGCCGCACTCGGGGCAGTGCGGCTTGCCGATGCGCGCGAAGAGCAGACGCAGGTAGTCGTAGACCTCGGTGATCGTGCCGACCGTCGAGCGGGGGTTGCGCGAGGTCGACTTCTGGTCGATCGAGACGGCCGGCGACAGGCCCTCGATGAAGTCGACGTCCGGCTTGTCCATCTGCCCGAGGAACTGCCGAGCGTACGAGGACAGCGACTCCACGTAACGGCGCTGCCCCTCGGCGAAGATCGTGTCGAAGGCCAGCGAGGACTTGCCCGACCCCGACAGGCCCGTGAAGACGATGAGCGCGTCGCGTGGCAGGTCGAGCGAGACATTCTTCAGGTTGTGCTCGCGCGCTCCACGGACGATGAGACGGTCGGCCACGCCGGTCCGCACCTTTCTTGAGAGAAGCGACAGGGGCGAGGCCCCCGCTTTCCCAGACTAGGGGGAGCCACTGACAACGCCGGTCGGATTCCAGGGTTCACAACAATCCCCGGCCATCCAGCATGCCCGACGCCGGACTCGACCATATAGCACGTGCATTCGATTTGCGGGTCGGGGCGGCCTCCTTCACCCGAAGGAGTGGCGGGGCTAGGGTCGGCGCCATGAAGGATCACGCGCGCGACCTGGCATCTGTACGGGATGCGACCGAGCGACTGCTCACCGCAGCCGCCAAACTGGACAACGCCGCTGTGGCCGAACCGTCACGGCTGCCCGGCTGGAGCCGCGGCCATGTCCTCGCCCACCTCGCCCGCAACGCAGACGCCCTCGTGAACGTGCTGCAGGGCCGTCCCATGTACGCCTCGGCCGAATTCCGGGACGCCGACATCGAACGGGACGCTCCACGGCCACTGGACGTCCAGCTCGCCGACCTGCGCGAGAGCGAGGCCCGCTTCCAGGAGGCGGGAGCCGCCCCCGCGGACTGGTCGCGCATGGTGGAGCTGCGCAACGGGGTCACCGACAAGGCGGCCCGGGTGCCGTTCAGGCGCTGGGCCGAGGTCGAACTGCACCACGTCGATCTCGGGATCGGGTACGAGTTCGAGGACCTGCCGGCGGAGTTCGTCGAGCGGGAGATCGACTTCCTCGCGGAGCGGTTCACCGGACACCCTGATGTGGCGCCGACGCGCGTCACCGACGGCACGCGCGCGTGGAGCACGGGCCGCGAGGCGGCCGAGCCCGAGGTGATCGTCCGGGGCTCCGCACCCGACCTGCTCGGCTGGCTCTCCGGCCGCCGCGACGGAGCCTCCCTCGCAGCCGAGGGAGGGCCACTGCCGACGCTTCCGCCGCTGTAGGTCTCGGACGGCCGTCGGCACCCTCGCCGCTATAGGCTGCGGGCATGACGTACAGCGGAGAGGTGAAGGTCGGCGGCCCGGCGGATGTGCACGAGCTGAAGGACCTGATGATCACCAAGATCGCGGTCGGCCCGATGGACAACAACGCCTATCTGCTGCGCTGCCGCGCCACCGACGAGCAGCTGCTGATCGACGCGGCCAACGACGCCAGGACGCTCCTCGGCATGATCGGTGACGACGGCATCGCGTCCGTCGTCACCACCCACCGGCACGCCGACCACTGGCAGGCGCTCGCCGAGGTCGTGGCGGCCACGGGTGCGCGCACCTACGCGGGCCGGGACGACGCCGGGGGCATTCCCGTGCCGACGGACGTCCTGGTCGACGACGGCGACACGATCCGGGTGGGGCGCGTGGAACTCACCGCGCGCCACCTGGTGGGCCACACTCCCGGCTCGATCGCCCTCGTCTACGACGACCCGCACGGCCACCCGCACGTGTTCACCGGGGACTGCCTCTTCCCGGGCGGTGTGGGCAACACGCACAAGGACCCGAAGGCCTTCGCCAGCCTGATCCACGATGTCGAGACGAAGATCTTCGACGTGCTGCCGGACGAGACCTGGGTGTACCCCGGGCACGGCAACGACACCACGCTGGGCGACGAGCGCCCGCACCTCCCGGAGTGGCACGCCCGCGGATGGTGAACTGCCGTGGCACGCAGGGATGGTGCACGGACATGGCACGCACGGATGGTGGACAGCCATGGCACGCGCGCGGATGGTGAACCGCCCAGCTGGTGTGTGCCCGGCGTGACAGCCGGGCGCACGCGCCCCGTGTGAACCATTCGCACACGTTGGTCTCGTGCGCGCGCTCCCGGCGCGCCCAATGGTGCAGTCCACTGGAAGCAGCCCCGCACAGGATGACGGCTCCTGCGCGGCGATGGGCCGCCGGTCCCCCGATCCCCGCCCTCGACCGGCGGCCCCGGCCCGCGTTTCGCCCAGCGTTCACAGGAATGCAACACTCGTTCCCACCATGCGGACAGTTGCTGACCTGACCTCGACAAACAGGGCGTCGCGCTGCCAATCTCCCGCCATGCACCTCGCCCAACGCGCCCTGCGCCGCGCCGCGTCCGGCGCCACCGTCGCCCTGCTCGCCCTCGCCGTGGGCTGCGCCCCGCAGCCGGAGGAGAACGCCTCCCCCAAGGCTTCCGGGACGGGCGCCCAGACGTGCGCGAAGGGCAAGTTGGCCACCAAGACGTCCGGAAAGCTGACGATCGCGACCGACGAGCCCGCCTACGAGCCCTGGTTCAAGGACGACAAGCCGGCCGACGGCAAGGGCTTCGAGTCGGCCGTCGCCTACGCCGTGGCGCAGCAGCTCGGCTACGGCCAGAGCGCTGTCGTATGGCAGACCGTCCCCTTCAACAAGGCCTTCGCGCCTGGGGAGAAGACCTTCGACTTCGACATCAACCAAGTGTCGATCAGTGCCGAGCGCAGGAAGGCCGTGGACTTCTCCCCCGGCTACTACGACGTCCGCCAGGCCGTCATCGCCCTGAAGGGTTCCAAGGCCGCGAAGGCGAAGAGCATCGCGGACCTGAAGGACGTCAAGCTGGGTGCGCAGGTCGGCACGACGAGCCTCGACTACATCACCAACGTGGTGAAGCCGAAGCAGCAGCCGGCCGCGTACGCCAAGAACGACCAGGCGAAGTCGGCCCTGAAGAACGGTCAGGTGGACGCCATCGTCACCGACCTGCCCACCGCCTTCTACATCACCGCGGCCGAGGTGACCGACGCGAAGATCGTCGGCCAGTTCGAGAACCAGGGCGGGACGCCCGAGCAGTTCGGGCTCGTCCTCGACAAGGGCAGCGCGCTCACCCCGTGCGTGACCTCCGCCGTGGACGCCCTGCGCAAGGACGGCACCCTGGCCAAGCTGGAGAAGCAGTGGCTGTCCGACGCCGTCGACGCTCCGGTGCTCAAGTGACCGTCATCGGGGAGGAGTCGGCAGGGGACTCCGGCGAAGCCGGTATGCCGGGCACGGGCGTTGTGCCAGGCGGGGACGACGCGTACGTCCCCTCACAGCGGCGCATCGAGCGCGAGCGCCACAAGCGCGCACGCGCCCGGCGCGCCACCGCGATCGCGGCACTGTCGACGCTCGTCACCGCGGCCGTCGTCTACCTGATCGTCGTCGACGCGCCCGGCTGGCCGCGCACCAAGGAGACGTTCTTCAACGCGCACTACGCGCGCGAGGCGCTCCCGAAGGTGCTCGACGGGTTGTGGCTCAACGTGCGTCTGCTGCTGGTGTGCGGCGTCGCGGTCCTCGTCCTCGGCATGCTGATCGCCGTCGCCCGCACCCTGCGCGGGCCGGTGTTCTTCCCGCTGCGCGTCCTGGCCGCCGCCTACACGGACTTCTTCCGCGGACTGCCCCTGATCATCAACCTGATGATCGTGGTCCTGGGCGTACCCGCGCTGCGGTTGCAGGGCGTGACCGTCGACCCGGTGCTGCTCGGCGGGACGGCGCTCACGCTCACGTACTCGGCGTACGTGGCCGAGGTGTTCCGGGCCGGCATCGAGTCCGTCCACCCCTCGCAGCGCGCCGCGGCCCGCTCCCTCGGCCTGACGAACCGCCAGGCGCTGCGCCATGTGGTGCTCCCTCAGGCAGTACGCCGCCAGGTGCCGCCCCTGCTCAACGATCTGGTGTCGCTCCAGAAGGACACCGGGCTGGTCTCGATCGGCGGTGCGGTGGACGCCGTCCGGGCCTCCGACATCATCGTGGGCCGGAGTCTCAACTACACGCCGTACATCGTCGCGGGGCTTGTCTTCGTGGCGCTGACCATCCCGATGACCCGCTTCACGGACTGGGTGACCGCCCGGGTGGACCGGCAGCGGGCGCAGGGAGGGAACCTGTGAGCGACATCCTCGAGAAGTCCCATGCCGCAGCCGGTGCGCCGGGCGGCGGCCCCGTGCTGCGCATGGAGTCCGTCCGCAAGACCTTCGGCGCTTCGGTGGTTCTGCGGAACGTCGATCTGGAGGTCGCCCCGCACACGGTGACGGCCCTCATCGGCGCCTCCGGCTCGGGCAAGTCGACGCTGCTGCGCTGCGCGAACCTCCTGGAGGAGATCGACGACGGCGCCATCTGGCTCGACGGCGAGGAGATCACCGACCCGCGTGTCGACCAGGACGCCGTACGGCGCCGGATCGGCGTCGTCTTCCAGGCGTACAACCTCTTTCCGCACCTGACCGTCCTGGAGAACATCACGCTCGCCCCGCGCCGGGTGCACGGCGTCGCGCGGGCGGCGGCCGAGGAGCACGCCCGCGAGTTGCTGGAGCGGCTCGGACTCGCCGCCAAGGCGACCGAGTACCCGGACCGGCTGAGCGGCGGCCAGCAGCAGCGCGTCGCGATCGTGCGGGCGCTGGCCGTACGCCCCCGGTTGCTGCTTCTGGACGAGATCACCGCGGCCCTCGACCCGGAGCTCGTGGGCGAGGTCCTCAGTGTCGTCCGGGACCTGAAGGACGACGGCATGACCATGGTGCTCGCCACCCACGAGATGGGCTTCGCCCGCGAGGTCGCGGACCAGGTCTGCTTCCTGGAGGGCGGCGTGGTCCTGGAGCGCGGTACGGCCGAGCAGGTCTTCGGCGATCCGCAGCAGGAGCGCACACGGCGCTTCCTGCACCGGATCGTGGAGGCGGGGCGGCTCTGAGGCAGGGTCACTCCCCCGAGGTCACACCTCCGTCCGCCCCGCCCCCGCGAGCGTCGCGACCCGCTCCACCGCGAACGCGTACCCCTGCACCCCGCACCCGGCGATGACCCCGTCGGCCCTCAGGGAGACGTAGGAGTGGTGCCGGAACTGCTCACGCTGGTGGATGTTGGAGATGTGGACCTCCACCACCGGCAGTCCGTCACAGGTGTTGAGGGCATCGAGGATCGCGACGGAGGTGTGCGAGTAGGCGGCCGGGTTGATCACGATCCCGGCGTGGTTCAGGCGCGCCTCGTGGATCCACTCCACCAACTCGCCCTCGTGGTTGGACTGCCGGAAGTCCACCGTGCCGCCGTAGGCGGCCGCCGCCTTCACGCACAGCGCCTCGACGTCCGCGAGCGTGTCGGAGCCGTAGATCTCCGGCTGGCGTTGCCCGAGAAGGTTCAGATTGGGGCCGTTGAGGATCATGATCGGGGCGTCGGCGAGAGTGCGGGGCACATTTCCTCCGGTCCGTTTCAGGTCTTCCGGTCCTTCGCGGACCGCTGATCAGCCCCCGGTCTATCACGATGCGCCGAGCGCGTGACCCGGCCGGTGCGGGCTGGGCCAGGTGCCATGCGCGCGGAGGGATCCCGCGTGGAGCATCACCGCACCCACTGACCGCGCCGTTCGCTCGGGCGCACGCCCGACCCATCGGTCGCGGCACCGAGCCCCCGTGCGCCCCCGTAGCAAGGAGTTACGTCGGGTAGTTGATCCGGCATGTACGATGCACGTTCAGTAACGGCTCCTTCCATGCTCCGGCTCGCGGCCGCCTCGCTCGCCGGAACCGCCGTCGAGTTCTACGACTTCTTCGTCTACGGGACCGCGGCCGCCCTGGTCCTTGGCCCCCTGTTCTTCCCGACGTTCTCCCCGGTGGCGGGCACACTGGCGGCGTTCGGCACCTTCGGGGTCGGCTTCGTGGCGCGACCGCTCGGCTCGGTGCTGTTCGGGCACATCGGCGACCGGCGCGGGAGACGGCCGGTTCTCATCGCCTCCCTGGTGCTGACCGGCACGGCGACGGTGGCGGTCGGCTGCCTTCCGACGTACGAGGCGATCGGTACGGCCGCACCCGTGCTCCTTCTGGTCCTGCGCTTTCTGCAAGGTCTGGGGCTCGGCGGAGAGTGGGGCGGTGCCGTGCTGCTGACCGTTGAGCACGCTCCCGCCGGGCGTCGCGTGTTGTGGTCCAGCTTTCCGCAGATCGGCCCGTCGCTGGGTTTCTTGCTGGCCAATGGCGTGATGCTGGGGCTGTCGGCGACGCTGTCGGACGCGCAGTTCGCCTCCTGGGGGTGGCGGATTCCCTTCTGGGCGGCTGGGGTGCTCGCGACGACAGGCCTGTGGCTGCGCAGTTCGCTCGCCGAGAGCCCTCTCTTCCTGGACATCGACGACCACGCGCGCGTGCCGCTCGTCGAGGTCGTGCGCCGCCACTGGCGGCTCGTCCTGCTGACGGCCGGCGCACTCGCGATCGGGTACGCGGTCTTCTACACCACGACGACGTGGTCCCTGGCGTACGCCACAGAGCGGCTCGGCGTGAGCCGTACGGTCATGCTGGCCTGTGTCATGGCCACCGTCGCGGTGCAGGGGGTCCTGACCCCCCTGTTCGCCCTCGTGGGTGACCGCTACGGGCGGCGTCCGCTGTGTCTGACGGGCTGTGCCTGCACCGCGCTGTGGATGTTCCCCATGGTGGCGTTGCTCGCCACGGGCGAGCCCCTGCTGATGTCCGTGGGGTTTCTGGGCGCGGGGCTCGCCCTCATCACGATGTTCGCCGTGATCGCCGCGTATCTGCCGGAGCTGTTCGAACCCCGGGTGCGCTGCACGGGTGCGGCCGTGGGCTACAACCTGGGCGGCGTGCTCGGCGGCGCCCTCACCCCGATCGTGGCCACCACACTGGCCGAGCGCGGGGGCCGGGTGCCCTGGGGTGTCGGCGCCTACCTGACGGCGGTGGCCCTGCTCAGCCTCGGGTGCTTCGCACTGCTGCCGGAGACCCGCCCGGTACAAGTGCAGGTGCCGGTGTCGGAGCCGACTCCCGGATGAGGCGCTGCGGCCCGACGATCGTCGCCTGTCGTGCCCCGGCTACGGATTGACCGCCAGTTCCAGGTACGCCGCGAACACCACCAGATGAACACCGCCCTGAAGCGGCGTGGCTCGCCCGGGAACCACCGTCAGAGAGCTCACGACCACGGTCAACGCCAGCAGCACCATGTGCACCGGGCCGAGACCCAGGACGAGCGGTCCGGGGAGCCATACGCTCGCCAGGGCGACCGCGGGGATGGTCAGGCCGATGCTGGCCAGCGCGGACCCGAGAGCGAGGTTGAGGCTGGTCTGCACCCGGTCGCGGCGCGCCGACCGCAGCGCGGCGATGGTCTCGGGCAGCAGCACGAGCAGCGCGATGACGACCCCGACGACGGCCTGCGGCATCCCGGCCGCCGCCACCCCGGATTCGATCGTGGGAGACACCCCCTTGGCGAGCCCGACTACCCCGACGAGGGCGAGGCCGAGCAGGCCCAGGCTGACGGCGGCGGTACGCGCGGACGGCGCTTCAGCGTGGTCGTCCGCGTGGATCACCTCTCCCTGCCGGGTGATGGGGAGGAAGTAGTCGCGGTGGCGCACGGTCTGGGTCGCCACGAACAGGCCGTACAACACCAGTGAGGAGAGCGCGGCGAAGGTGAGCTGGGGCGAGGAGAACTCCGGGCCGGGCTTGCTGGTGGTGAACGTCGGCAGGACCAGGCTGAGGGTGGCGAGCGTCGCGACGGTGGCCAGGGCCGCGCCGGTGCCCTCGGGGTTGAAGACCGCGATTCCGTGGCGCAGTGAGGCGACGAGCAGGCACAGTCCGACGACGCCGTTGCAAGTGATCATTACGGCCGCGAAGACGGTGTCCCGGGCCAGGCTCGCGCTCTTGGCTCCGCCGTCCGCCATCAGGGCGACGATGAGCCCCACCTCGATGATCGTGACGGCGACGGCGAGAACGAGCGAGCCGAAAGGCTCACCGACCCGGTGCGCGACCACTTCGGCATGGTGGACCGCGGCCAGCACGGACGCGGCGAGCACGAACGTGATCACCGCGACGACCGCGCCGGGCACGGCACGGCCCCAGGTGAGGGCCAGCAGGACCACGGCGGCCACCGGCACGACGGCCGTCCACCGCGCCGCGACCGACCGAAGCCCCACGATCATGCGGCGATCGTCGCAGACACGCCCGGAGCCCGCATTCCGGCTCCTGCCCACCGTGTCCCGATGGTGGCCGGGGCCTGTATGAACGTCACCGAGTCGGTCATGGCACCTCCAGGGTGCGTCCCCGCGCCGTGAACGCTCCTCACCTCGCACTGTCTCCGGAGGGGTGCCCGGCAAGGTGCTGGGCACCCCTGTGAGCCGTATCGGCCGGGACGCGTCAGGCTTCGACGCTGTCCTCGGCAGCGCTCTGTGTGGCCTTGTGCGTGGCGTCAGCCGCCGCCTCCTGTTTCCGGGAGGCCATCAGGCTGGTGATCGTCGTGACGATCAGGACGGCACAGATCACGCCGAGGGAGACCGGGATGGAGATCTCGGGGACGTGGATCCCGGACTCGTGGAGCGCGTGCAGCACCAGCTTGACGCCGATGAAGCCCAGGATGATCGACAGGCCGTAGGACAGGTGGACCAGCTTCCTGAGCAGGCCGCCGATGAGGAAGTACAGCTGCCTCAGACCCATCAGCGCGAACGCGTTGGCCGTGAAGACGATGTACGGGTCCTGCGTCAGGCCGAAGATCGCCGGGATGGAGTCGAGGGCGAACAGCACGTCGGTGGTGCCGATCGCGAGCATCACGACCAGCATCGGCGTCATGACCCGCTTGCCGTTCTGCCGTATCCACAGCTTGGTGCCGTGGTAACGGTCGGCAACGCCGAAGCGGCGCTCGGCGGCCTTCAGCAGCTTGTTCTCCTCGTACTCCTCGTCCTCCTCATCGGCCCTCGCCTCCTGTATCAGCTTCCAGGCGGTCCAGATCAGGAACGCGCCGAACAGGTAGAAGACCCAGGAGAAGGACGCGATGATCGCGGCGCCCGCGGCGATGAAGACCGCCCGCAGGACCAGGGCTATGAGCACCCCGACGAGTAGCACGCGCTGCTGGTACTGCGACGGCACCGCGAACTTCGCCATGATCAGGACGAAGACGAAGAGGTTGTCGACGCTCAGCGACTTCTCGGTGATGAAGCCGGCGAAGAACTCCCCGGCGGGCTGGCCGCCGCCGAAGACGAGCAGGCCCATGCCGAACAGGCCGGCGAGGGCGATCCAGACGACCGTCCAGATCCCGGCTTCCTTGATCGATACGTCGTGCGGCTTGCGGCCGATGAAGAAGTCGACCGCGATCAGGGCGGCAAGGCCCACGATGGTCAGGACCCACAGGGTCATCGAAACATCCACTGCGCCTCCGGCAGTACGTACGTCACGGCAAATGTCGGCGTCGTCGCCACCGGAGGTCTCTTCCACCCACCGTCGCGAGGCGCGTGATGCGCCCGGTGCCGTGGGCCGACGCCCCGGGATCTGGCCTGATCCGTACTGACGGGCGCGCCGCAACAGATAGGGAGTACTCCCCTCCGTGCCAGCAACAGTACCCGAATTACCAAGGAAAGGTAAAGGAATTGGCAAAAGAAAGGTCAAAGCGCCTGGTCAAGTACCTGTCCGTAGACCAGCGGGCAGAGAGAGACGCCTCAGCGGTTCCAGGAGCGACGGGCCTCGGCGACCCGGGTGAGCACTCGGTCGAGCACCTGGCTGCCCTTCGGAAGCCTCGGGGGCTCGTAGGTCCAGGCGTGCCCGACCCAGGGGTCCGCGAGATGGTCGTCGGGCACCGGGGTGAGCCGCAGCAGTGATCGCCAGAGCGGGTCGAGCAGCGGTCCGTAGGCGGCCGCGTCCTCCCGGTCGGCGACCATCATCAAATGGACACCGACGTCCGGGCCTTCGTCCGCAAGGTAGCGCAGCTGGTTCACGGCCCGGTCGTCGAAGCCGTGGGGGAAGTCGTTGACGATCAGCAGTTGCTGGGCCGTGTCGAGGCCGGGCGGCAGGGAGTCGGACGCGCCGCCCCGCACCGCCATCTGCACCAGGTCGACGCGCTGGGTGAGCCGGGTCAGCACGTCGGCCACCCCCGAGGCACCGCCGGCGGGCGCAGTGGCGAGCACCCCGGAGTGCACGAGGGGCGCGAGCGCGGAAACGCCCGAGCCCGCCGGGTCGATGACGTGCACCGCGAACGCGCCGGGCGGGTACACGGCAAGCAGCCGGGCCGCCTGCGTGACCGCCACATCCATGGCGAGGCGGCGCAGCTCGTCCGGGTCCACGAGCGGGTCGGGGGATCCGGAACGGCCGCTGTCGATCCACAGACCGCGCTGCAGTGGCAGCCTGACCAGCATGGGAATGCGGAGGCTCTCGCTCTCGGGCAACTGCAGATCGCCGAGGCGCACGGCCATGGGGAGGTCCCTCGGTACCCGGTAACCCTGCCAGACGGGGCTGTCCCAGCGTGCGAACGCCTCAGGCAGCGCCGGTTCGACGACGTCGGACTCGGCGATGAGCTGGGTGAGGTCACGGTCGAGCGCGGCTCTCGCCTGGTTGACGAGGTGGGTGTGCTTGGCCTGGGCCGCGTCGCGTGCGGCATCGCCCTGCCCGCCGAGGCGGGCGCGCGGATCGGCCAGGGCCTTGTCCAGCTCCTGCTCAAGACGCGAGTCGGCGAAGTCGACGGCGCTGCGGTACGCGGCCACCGTACGCGCCAGGTCCTCGAACATGCCCCACACCTGGTTGTACAGGCGCTCCTCCATGGACCAGCCCGTCGCGTCGCCCGCGACCGGCTGCGCGGCCTGACCGGCCGGCTCGGAGGGCGGGGGCGGCGGCGTGGCCTGGCGGCCGGGGTGGCGGTAGTCGACCGGCCCGCTCAGAGCGGGCTGTGCGACAGGGACCGGGGCGTCGGTGACGTCGTACGGGGACCCCTGCTGCGGTACGCCGACAGGCCCCTGGTGCTGCGCCGGCGCCACGGTGCCGGGTGGCCCCTGGGGAGGCGCGGGGGCGGTCGCCTGCCGTGTGCGGTCGCCCTTGGGCAGGCGCGGCGGAGGCGGGGCCACCGAGCGGGCCAGGCCCTGCACCACCGCTTCGTTGATGCCGTCCGCGAGTTGCCGGGCTTCGGGCAGGCTCTGGTCCGTGAAGAGCGCGGCGAGCCCGCCCGCATATCCCTGGCCGACCGCACGCACCTTCCAGTCGCCCTGCCTGCGGTAGATCTCCAGTGCGATGACGGCGGACTCGGAGTCCAGACCGGTGATGCGGTAGGTGGCGACCTGGGAGCCGTCGAGGCCGGTGACCGCCAGCGAGGGGGCGGCGACGGCGCCGAATCGCACCGGGCCGCCGATGCCGGTCGGCAGGGCCAGCAGCACCGTGACGCGATGCGCGCGCTCCGGGAGGGCGTCCAGGTCGAAGGCGAGGCGGTGGTCGGCTGCCGCCTGCCTGGAGACCTCCAGACCCGGCAGGATGGGCTTTCCCGGATGGGCGACCCACTCGGTGCCGGGCACTCTGCCCTGCTCGTCGCTGAGCGTGGCCCCGGCCACGATCGGCGTGCCGGCCGACACCCGGACCTCAAGTCGGACCTGGGGAAGCGGATGGTTCTGTCCCCGGACCAGCTCGGCCGTCATCGCCTCGTCCCCCTGCGTCGCTTCTTGTGCCGGGCGTCCGGCCGCCTACAGGTGCGGCAGGATCGCCGGCATGAGGTCCTGGAAGGTGCGGCCGTTGGCCGGGGTGCCGAGAGCCGTCATCGTCCAGCTCCCGCCCGCACGGTGCACCTTCGCCATGATCTGCGCGGTGTAGGCGCCGCCGCCCGCGAGTGTGTAGCGGGCCAGTTCCTGGCCGTTGGTCTCGTCGACGAGGCGGCAGAACGCGTTCTGCACCTCCTGGAACGTCTGGCCCGTGAACGAGTTCACGGTGAAGACGATCTGGTCGATGTGGACCGGGACGCGCTGGAGGTCGACAAGGATCGCCTCGTCGTCGCCGCCCTGGCCCACACCACCGACGAGGTTGTCACCGGTGTGCCGGACGGAACCGTCGTCGCTCACGAGGTGGCGGAAGAAGACCACGTCCACGGGCTGCTTGTCCGCGAACAGGACCGCTGACGCGTCCAGGTCGATCTCCCGGGTGCGCGAACCGAACAGCCCGCGTCGGGGAGCGGCCTGCCAGCCGAGCCCCATGCGCACCGCGGTCAGCGTGCCTCCGTCGTTCTTCTGAAGACTGATGGCCTGACCCTTGGTCAAGTTGACGGTCACGCGCTGTTCCCCTCTCGAGCGTCCCCTGTTGGCCGCGGACTCCGCGGATGTCAAAACCCTACGCAGCGGCACTGACAGTGCCGAACCCCGGCTCGCGCTTTGTGTCGGTCTTGCAACACACCAGGCGCGTACCGGGGTCCGGCACCGTGGTGGGGACGTCAGGCCAGCCCCGCCTCCCTCATCTGGCGCAGTTCCTTCTTCATCTCGGAGACTTCGTCGCGCAGCCGGGCCGCGATCTCGAACCGCAGGTCCGCGGCGGCGGCCCGCATCCGTTCGGTCAGCTCCTCGATCTGCTCGGCGAGTTCGGCGGCCGGGCGGTCGGTCGGGACCGTCTCCTTGGCCTTCGCCTTGCCCTTGGCCGGCTTGACCCCCTTGACCGCGTGGTTGGCGAGTGCGGGCACCGGGCTCTTGGTGCCCTTGCCGTCCTTCGCGTTGCGGTAGCCCGTGCCCAGCAGCTGTTCCGTGTCGACGTCCTCGCGGGCGATCTGCGCCACGATGTCGTTGATCTTCTTGCGGAGCGGCTGCGGATCGATGCCGTTCGCCGTGTTGTACGCGACCTGCTTCTCCCGGCGGCGGTTGGTCTCGTCGATGGCCTTCTCCATCGCCGGGGTGATCTTGTCGGCGTACATGTGGACCTGGCCGGAGACGTTGCGCGCCGCGCGGCCGATGGTCTGGATGAGCGAGGTGCCCGAGCGCAGGAAGCCCTCCTTGTCAGCGTCGAGGATCGCCACCAGGGAGACCTCCGGAAGGTCGAGTCCCTCCCTGAGGAGGTTGATGCCGACCAGGACGTCGAACTCGCCCGACCGCAGCTCCCGCAGCAACTCGACACGGCGCAAGGTGTCGACGTCGCTGTGCAGGTAGCGCACCTGGATCCCGAGCTCCAGGAAGTAGTCGGTGAGGTCCTCGGCCATCTTCTTGGTGAGCGTGGTGACCAGGACGCGCTCGTCCTTCTCGGTGCGCTTGCGGATCTCGTGCACCAGGTCGTCGATCTGGCCTTCGGTGGGCTTGACCACCACCTCGGGATCTACGAGGCCGGTGGGGCGGATGATCTGCTCGACGACGCCGTCCGAGCGGGACAGCTCGTACGTTCCCGGGGTTGCCGACAGGTACACGGTCTGGCCGATGCGCTCCTGGAACTCCTCCCACTTCAGCGGGCGGTTGTCCAGTGCGGAGGGCAGCCGGAAGCCGTGCTCGACGAGGGTGCGCTTGCGGGAGGCGTCACCCTCGTACATGGCACCGATCTGCGGCACGGTGACGTGCGACTCGTCGATGACGAGCAGGAAGTCCTCCGGGAAGTAGTCCAGCAGCGTGTTCGGCGCGGAGCCGGGCTCGCGGTCGTCGAAGTGCATCGAGTAGTTCTCCACCCCGGAGCAGGTGCCGATCTGGCGGAGCATCTCGATGTCGTACGTCGTGCGCATCCGCAGCCGCTGGGCCTCGAGGAGCTTGCCCTGCTTCTCCAGCTCGGCGAGGCGCTCCTCCAGCTCCTTCTCGATGCCCCTGATGGCCCGCTCCATGCGCTCGGGGCCGGCGATGTAGTGGGAGGCCGGGAAGACGTACAGCTGCTCGTCGTCGCTGATGACCTCGCCGGTCAGCGGGTGGAGGGTGGACAGGGCCTCGATCTCGTCGCCGAACATCTCGATCCGGACGGCCAGCTCCTCGTAGACCGGGAAGATCTCGATGGTGTCGCCGCGCACCCGGAAGGTGCCGCGCGTGAACGCCATGTCGTTGCGCGTGTACTGGATGTCGACGAAGCGGCGCAGCAGCTCGTCGCGGTCGATCTCGTCGCCGACTCTGAGGCTGACCATCCGGTCCACGTACTCCTGAGGAGTACCGAGGCCGTAGATGCAGGAAACGGAGGCGACCACGACCACGTCACGACGGGTGAGCAGCGAGTTGGTGGCGGAGTGGCGCAGGCGCTCCACCTCCTCGTTGATCGAGGAGTCCTTCTCGATGTACGTGTCCGACTGGGGGACGTATGCCTCGGGCTGGTAGTAGTCGTAGTACGAGACGAAGTACTCGACCGCATTGTTCGGCAACAGCTCGCGGAACTCGTTGGCCAGCTGGGCGGCCAGCGTCTTGTTCGGCGCCATCACCAAGGTGGGACGCTGAAGCCTCTCGATCATCCACGCGGTGGTCGCGGACTTGCCGGTGCCGGTCGCGCCCAGCAGGACGACATCCTTCTCACCTGCGCGGATGCGCTTTTCCAGCTCGGCGATGGCCGTGGGCTGGTCACCGCTGGGCTGGTAGGGGCTGACGACCTCGAAGGGCGCCACCGTGCGTTCGATCTGTGAAACGGGCCGCATGGAATCAACCGTACGACCCCGCACTGACAACGGGGGCCGGTCACAAGTTCTGAGGGGTGCGGGAGCTCCGGTGTCCGGCGCGCGGGCCGGAGCGGGACAGCGGACGGCGTCCCATGCCCGTGGGGGCCGGCTCGGGGTGAGCCGGTACGCCGGGCTTGCGCTCGACGATCCGTCCGGGCTTGCCCATGACCATCATCGGGTCGAAGAGCACGACCACGCCGGCCAGGACCAGGAAGACGATCGGGCCGATCATCATGGGGGCGAGCAGGGTCGCGGGCGAGTCGCCGCCCGGGCTTCCGGCGGCGCCGTGCAGGTGGACGCTGACGGCGGCCATGCCGGTGTAGTGCATGCCGCTGACGGCGAGTCCCATGACGAGGCTCGCGCCGATGCTCCAGAGAAATCCACGGACCTGTCCGGCGGCCCACAGAGCGGCGGTCGCGGCGACCACCGCTATGACGACGGAGGCGGCGACTGTGAGGGTGTTGTACTCGAGCACGCCGTGCAGGCGCATCCCGGCCATGCCCAGATAGTGCATCGAGGCGATGCCCAGACCGGTGATGGTGCCGCCGGTGAAGAGCGCCACTCCGGTCGCGCCCCGGTAGCCCACGATGAAGACGCCGATCCCCACCATGACGATGGCGACGCCGAGGCTCGCGAAGGTGATCGCCCTGTCGTAGTGGATGGGGGTCTCCTTGACGGTGAAACCCATCATGGCGACGAAGTGCATGGTCCATATGCCGGACCCGATGGCGGCCGATCCCAGGGCGAGCCAGCCGGCCCGCCAGGACTGGGCGACCAGCATCGATCTGGTGGTGCAGCGCAGACCGAGCGCGCCGCCGAGGCTGGCCATGAGGTACGCCACCACCGGTGTGACGAGTCCGTAGCTGAAGCCGTCGACGGTGCCCTGCATGCGCGGCTGCCCTTCCCACCCTGATGGTCTCTGATTCCGGAAAATACCCCCGTCCCCAGGCCGTGACGACGGTCAGGGCTGAGGCAGAGAGTATGACCCTCACCGGGGCGGTCGAACGATTTTCCGGCAAAGAATCACGGCGCTTCCGCACTTGTGCGGCGCCTGTGACCAGTGTCGGGCAATCCCGGTCCACTTGCGTCCCTGCTGTGTCCGAGCCACCGGGCTCCGTGCTGCCATCCTGGCAATTCCGTGACCAACCGGACACCAGGAGTGAGCATGTACGCGCGCGTTGCCGCCGCCACGATCACGGCCCTCTTCGGGCTCGGCGTCGCCATACTGCCCACCCCGCACGCCCGCGCCTCGGGCGATCAGAGCCCGGTCGTCATCGCCCACCGCGGCGCTTCGGCGTACGCGCCGGAGAACACGCTGGCCGCCGTCGACAAGGCGGCCGCCATGGGCTTCAGGTGGGTCGAGAACGACGTGCAGCGCACCAAAGACGGCCGGCTCGTGGTCATCCACGACGCGACGCTGGAGCGCACGACCGACGTCAAGCAGCTGTTCCCCGACCGGTCGCCCTGGCGGGTGAAGGACTTCACCGCCGAGGAGATCGCACACCTGGACGCGGGAAGCTGGTTCGGCCCCCGGTACACGGGCGCCCGCGTGCCGACGCTGCAGCAGTACATGGAGCGTGTGTCCCAGCATCACCAGAGCCTGCTCCTGGAGATCAAGAACCCGGAACTGTATCCGGGGGTCGAGCGGCAGATCCTCAAGCTGCTCGGCAACGAGGGCTGGCTCGACGCGGACCACCTCAGGAACCGGCTGATCGTCCAGAGCTTCAGCGCGGACAGCGTGCGGATGGTCCACGACCTGCGCCCAGGGATCACCACCGCTTACCTGGGCACGCCGCCCACGACGGAGCTGCCCCTGTACGCGCGGTTCGCCGACCAGATCAACTCGTCGCAGACCAAGCTGTCCGCCGGCTACGTCTCCGCGGTCCACGCCCTCAATGGACCGCACGACCGGCCGATGAAGGTGTTCGCCTGGAACGTCGACACCGCGGAGGCGGCCCGACGGGTCTGCGGCTTCGGCGTGGACGGCATCATCACGAACGCGCCCGATGTGGTGCAGGCCGTGATCGGCGCTCACTGAATCGGCGGCGCGCGGCGCACCGCGCCGCCCTGTCCGCGCCCGGGGCCGTTGTCAGTGCCGCGCCGTACGGTAGGCGCATGGACAGTCATGGGCAGGACGAGCAGCAACTGGTGTGGACCGTCGTCCCCACCGACATCGGCCCTCTGCTGCTGGCCGCCACACGCGAGGGCCTGGTGAACGTGGTGTTCCACGCCTCGGACGCCGTGCGCGACAAGGCCCTGGAGCGGCTCGCGTCCCGGCTCGGGACCGAGCCCGTGGAGAACCCCCGCTCACCGCTGCTGGCAGAGGCGATACGCCAGGTGACGGCGTACTTCGCAGGCAGGCTGCACGACTTCGCGCTGCCCCTGGACTGGTCCCTGATCACCGGATTCAACCGCCAGGTACTGCGCGAGCTGGCCTCCGGCGTGCCGTACGGCACGGTGGTGGGATACGGCGACCTGGCCGGCCGGGTCGGTCAGCCGGGCGCCGCCCAGGCCGTGGGTGTGGCGATGGGATCGAATCCGCTGCCGGTGGTGGTGCCGTGCCACCGCGTGGTCGAGAGCGGCGGCGGCATCGGTGGGTTCGGAGGAGGGCTGGAGACCAAGCGGAAGCTGCTGGCGCTGGAAGGGGTCCTGCCGGAACCGCTGTTCTGATCCGGTCCGCACCGTTCTGCGCCCAGGTGATGTTGTCTCCGGACCTCGTAAGGGTTTGGCCGGGTGCGCCGCCCGCCAGAGATGAGAGAAGACCCGGAGACAGGAGGCAGGCGCGTGCTGGTGGTGTCCGAAGAGGTGCGGGAGGCGCTCGCCGCCCGTCGGCCGGTGGTGGCTCTGGAGTCGACGATCATCGCGCACGGGCTGCCGCGCCCGCGCAATCTTCAGGTAGCGCTGGAGTTGGAGGACGTGGTCCGGCAGGAGGGTGCCGTACCGGCGACGATCGCGGTGCTGGACGGTCGGGCCCATGTCGGCCTCGGCAAGGACCAGGTGGAACGGGTCGCGAACGAGGACGGGATCCGCAAACTGGGCCATCGTGATCTGCCCCTCGCGGTGGCGGCGGGCGTCAGCGGGGCGACGACGGTGTCCGCGACGGCGCTGCTGGCCTCCCTCGCGGGTGTACGGGTGTTCGCCACGGGCGGGCTGGGCGGGGTCCACCGGGAGTGGACGGTGACCCAGGACGAGTCCGCCGACCTGGGCCTGCTGGCGCGGACCAGGATCACCGTGGTCTGTGCGGGCGTGAAGTCGATCCTGGACGTTCCCGCCACTCTTCAGCGCCTGGAGACGCTGGGTGTGGCGGTCGCCGGATACCGCACGGACCGCTTCCCGGGCTTCTACCTGTCCGACTCCGGCCATCCGGTCGACTGGACGCTGGAGACGCCCGGGCAGGTGGCGGAGGTCATGCGGGCGCAGGACACGCTCGGCGCCCCCCAGTCGGCGCTCATCGTCGCCAATCCGGTGCCGGAGGCGGAGCAGCTCGATCCGGAGCTTCACGCGCGCGTGCTCGCCGACGCGCTGACCGCGTGCGACGAGGAAGGGGTCACCGGTCAGGCGGTCACACCGTTCCTGCTGGACTATCTGGTGCGGCAAACCGACGGCGCGTCGCTCAGCGCCAATCTGGCGGCTGTGCGCGGGAACGTACGGCTCGCGGCACGCATCGCGGCGGCCTGGGCGGGGGCGTGAGCGGGGCGCTGCTGGTCGTCGGGGACGTCGTCACGGATGTCGTCGCGCGGCACCTCGGCCCTCTCGCGTCGGGTACGGACACGGCCGCCGTCATCCGCACGCTGCCCGGTGGCGCAGGCGCGAACGTGGCCTGCTGGGCGGCCCGGTGGGGCTGTCCGGATGTCCGGCTGCTCGGACGCGTCGGGGCCGATTCCGCTGCCTGGCACGAGCGGGAGCTGACGGAGTCGGGCGTACAGCCACATCTGGCCGTCGACCCCGAGGCCCCTACGGGAACGGTGATCTGCCTGGTGGACACGGGCGCCTCGGCGGAGCGGACGTTCCTCACGGACAGCGGGGCGTCGCTTCGGCTCGACCCCGGTGACTGGTCGGACGAGCTGCTCGACGGTGTCCTACGGCTGCACCTGTCGGGCTACCTGCTGTTCTCCGAGCCCAGCCGGGCGCTGGCGACGGTGGTCCTCGAAGCGGCACGCGCACGTGGAGTGCCGGTGAGCCTCGATCCGGCGTCGGCGGGGTTCCTCACCGGGCTGGGCGTGGACCGGTTCCTGGCGTTCGCCGAAGGCGTCGATGTACTGCTGCCCAGCCGGGACGAGGCGTACCTGCTGACCGGACTGCCCGACCCGGCGGACGCGGCGGCCAAGCTGAGCCGCCATGTGCCGCTGGTGGTCACCAAGCAGGGTGCGCGGGGAGCACTGGTGGCCGCGTCGGGGGCGATCGCCGCGCGGATCCCGGCGGCCCCGGCCACGCCCCGGGACACGACGGGCGCGGGGGACGCGTTCACCGGGGCGTTCCTGGCGGCGCTGCTCGCGGGGGCCGAGCCGAAGGAGGCTGCGACGGAAGGGTGCGAGGCGGGGGCGATGGCGGTCGGGACAGTGGGAGGGAGGCCCCTGAGGATCGTGCGGTAGCCCCGGCGGGCTCCGCCGTACCCGGCGACGGCCCTTACACCTCGACCTCCCGGCTCTTACTCCTTGCGGCCCCACGCCGAGATCATCGGAGCGGTCGCCAGGTCCATCGTGCCGGAGGCGACGTTGGCCAGGTGACGGTCGATGTCCTCGTCCGTGGCGAGGCCCGCGGAGACGAGCTGGTCGCGGATCTGCCGGATCGTCGCGGATTCGAGCGCCGCACAGGCCGGAGAGGTGAGCGGGAAGTAGGCGTCGGCCTCGACCCGGCTGAGACCCGCCTCCCGCAGCAGACGCGGGAGTCTGCGGCCGTAGGAGAGGTCGGCGCCGCGTTCGGCGAGCAGCGTACGGAAGCCCTCGCGCAGGCGGTTGGCCAGCCGCTGCTCGGGGCCGTACTCGTCCGGGCAGCTCAGAGGCTGCAGCGCCGGGTCCGCGTCCTCGACCAGGATGCGTCCGCCGGGGCGCAGCGCCTTGATCATGGAGTCCAAGGCCCTGTCCCTGTCCGGGACATGTACGAGGACGAGCCGGGCGTGCACGAGGTCGAAGTCCTCGCCGGGGGGTTCTTCCGTGCCCACGTCGTGAGTGCGGACCTCGATGGGAGGCTGCGCGGCCTGGGCCGCCCAAGAGGTGTCGATGTCGGTCGCGACGACCTGCCCGGTCGGCCCGACTTTCTTGGCGAGCCACGAGATCACGGAGGAGCCACCGGCGCCGACCTCCCAGCACCGCCAGCCGAGTCCGATGCCGAACCCCTCGATGTGGCGGAAGGTCGCGGGGTCGAAAAGGGCGGACAACGCCTCGAACCGCCGGCCGGCCTCGGTCTGCCGGTTGTCGAGAAGGTACCCGTCGCTGTGCGTCATGCGGAGATCATCGCAGTCGGGGTGCCGGTCCGTGCGGGGCAACGCTCCGTAGGGCCTGCCTGGCCGCCCAGAGCGGCGGACAGCCCAGGCGTCAAAGCGGAATGTTCCGTTTCCACAGGCTTCTCCGTCGATCGCGGCTGACTGGCAGACTGGCTCGCGACGGCGCAGAGTGCGGCGCGAGGAGATCCACGCAAGGAGATCCAGATGTCCATGGCAGGGAATCTGCGGAAGGTCACGAGTCTCGGCAGGGTCGGCGGCCTCCGCAAGGTGGCACGGTTGGGGCGGCGCAGTGCGCGCGTCGACCTGAGCCACCCCGCCCGTTCGCCGCTGGGCTCCGCGGTGGTCAACTGCGTGATCTATCACGACGGCGTGCGCGTTCCCGGGGGCGGCGATCTCGTCGAGGCAGTGGAGCGGGTCCGCAAGAGCGACGACGGCTTCGTCTGGCTGGGGCTGCACGAGCCGACGGACCAGGAGTTCGCGGGCATCGCCGAACTCTTCGACCTGCACCCGCTGGCGGTCGAGGATGCCGTGGAGGCGCATCAGCGTCCGAAGCTCGAGCGGTACGGGGACACGCTGTTCGCGGTGTTCAAGACCGTCTGCTACGTGGAGCACAAGGAGTTGACGGCGACGAGCGAGGTGGTGAACACCGGCGAGATCATGGTGTTCATCGGCCCCGCCTTCGTCATCTCGGTGCGGCACGGCCGGCACGGTTCGCTCGGCCCGTTGCGCGAGGAACTGGAGGCCAATCCCCAGCAGCTCGCGAAGGGGCCGGCCGCAGTGCTTCACGCGATCGCGGACCATGTGGTGGACGACTACCTCAGCGTCACGGACGCGGTCCAGGAGGACATCGACCAGGTCGAGACGGGCGTGTTCGCGGAGAATGGCGCGCGGCTGGATCCGGGACGCATCTACCAGCTCAAGCGTGAACTTCTGGAGCTGAAACGCGCGGTGGCACCGTTGGACCGTCCCATCCAGGAGCTGGCCACCCGGCCGATCCGGGTGATCGACCCGGAGATACAGGCGTACTTCCGGGACGTCTCCGACCATCTGCTGCGCGCCACTGAGCAGATAGCCGCGTTCGACGAACTGCTCAACTCGATCCTGCAGGCGCATCTCGCCCAGGTGAGCGTCGCGCAGAACGAGGACATGCGGAAGATCACGGCCTGGGCCGCACTGATCGCGGTGCCCACCATGGTCACCGGGGTCTACGGCATGAACTTCGCGTACATGCCCGAGCTGCACTGGAAATTCGGCTACCCGCTGGTCCTCGTCGTGATAGCCGTGGCCTGCGTGGTGCTGTACCGGGGGTTCAAGCGCAACGACTGGCTGTGACCCCGGCGTGACTCCCGGCGGGTTGCCGGGTCAACGCGAGGCCGTCCTCGCGTAGACGCTCTCGACCCAGGTAGCGAGCTGATCGTCCGTCAGGTGCTCGGCGAGGTCGGACTCGCTGATCATGCCCACGAGGCGTTTGTTGTGGATGACGGGAAGCCGGCGGATCTGGTGTTCCTCCATCTCATGGAGCACGTCGCCGACATCGGCCTCCGCGTCGATCCAGCGCGGCGTGCCCTTGGCCAGGTCGCCCGCGGTCACGCGTGACGGGTCGTGGCCCATGGCCACGCAGCCGACGACGATGTCGCGATCGGTGAGGATGCCGCAGAGCCGCTCGTTCTCGTCGCTGATGGGCAGGGCACCGACGTTGAGTTCGCGCATCAGCTGCGCGGCGCGGTCCAGCGTCTCGTGGGCGGGGATCCACTGGGCACCACGGTGCATGATTTCTCCGGCGGTGGTCATGGGTACCTCCCGGTGCCTGACGGCCGGCGCGGCACCGGACGCACCGCAGGTCCCGGCGCACTTCAATTCTCGCCGGGCCTTCGGGTAAATGCATCTGGAACCACCGGACGGCAGGAGCGCCTCGGAGGCGGCACGGAGGCGGCTTACGCCGTCGGGTGGGTGTGTGATCAGCCGTTCCAGGCCGGGTGGCGGGGATCGTCCGCGCGGATCAGTACGTCGGCGACGGCGCCGGGGTCCGTCTCCGCCTCGTAGCGCTCGAACGCGGGCAGGGTCCAGTGTTCCGGCTCGGGTGTACGGCGGCGCAGCGCGCCCGGTGAGAGGAGCACGTGGACGGTCAGGTCGAAGGGGAACCAGTGCCGAAGAAGGAGGGGGCCGTGGAGCAACAGCAGCCCACCGGGCGGAAGGTGGGCGTAGGGACTGCGGGTCGCGCGGTCGGTGACCGGGTCCCAGAGGTCGGGCAGGACACGTCCGTCACCACCGGGCTCGAGGGGGCCGAAGACCTCGCGCCACAGGGCACCGGTGTCGAGCCAGCCCTCATAGTAGGAGTCCAGGTCCCGACGACCGTGCTCCAGGCGGACCGACGCGGGCCGCAGGAAGCCCTCCGCACCGACGACGAGCGAGGGGCGGCCACGTATGCGCAGGGCGTCGGACACGCGCTGGGCGAGGTCACCGGGGCGCGCGGCCGGGGCTCCGTCGAAGGCGATGCGCGGCCAGGGGCTGCCGTCGCCCGGCTTCAGGTCGAGCAGCCGGTCGGCGAGGGTGTCGCCGAGCCGTTCCCAGGTGATCGCTTCGAGTCGCACAGGGCCCATGATGCCGCGCCGCGCCTGCAAACCCACCTCACTGTTTGTCCCAGGCGGGCGGTACCGGGCTCGGTCGGGAGCGGAGCGCTGAAGCAGGGCGGGGGCCGTCGACGGCAACCGCGGAACCAGGCGGGAGAAGGGCAGAGGGCGAGCTGCGCTCGTTGCGGTCGGCGCCGGGATGTGCGGGGAAGGAGACGGATATGGCACCGACCCCAACTCCCTCGCGAAGCGACGCACTTCTGGTCTTTCAGCCGGTCAAGCGGCGAAACTGTGCCGAGTGCCGGAGGGGACCGTTGCCGTTGCTGGTGTTGGAGGAGGGGAAGCCGTGGTGCCTGGAGTGCGCGGATCTCGGGCATCTGGTGTTCCTGCCGCGGGGTGATACGGCGCTGACCCGGCGGGCGCGGGAGGCGAGCGGCCTGTCGGCGGTGGTGGTGCGGTTCAACCGGCGCCGCGGCCGGTACGAGCGGCAGGGTGTGCTCGTCGAGGAAGCTGCGCTAGCCCTGGCCGAGGAGCGGTGCCTGGCGGACGCGGAGGCGCGGCGCAGGCGGCGGGCGCGGGACGCGCGGCGGCGGGCGGAGGAGGACGCGCGGTTCGCGGAGGCGTTCGCAGCGGAGATCCGACGGCTGTTTCCCGGATGCCCGGCCGAGCGGGCGCGGGCGATCGCGGGCCATGCGTCGGTGCGCGGCAGTGGACGGGTGGGGCGCAGCGCGGCGGGACGGGCCCTGTCGCCGGAAGCGGTCACGGCGGCGGTGCGGGCTTCCGTACGGCATCTGGAGACGCCGTACGACCAGCTGCTGATGGACGGCGTGGCGCGGCCCGAGGCGCGACGGCGCATCGCGGGACGTGTGGAGGCCGTGCTGCGGGAGTGGAGTCTTCGGGAGGCGGCGTGATCCGGGACCGTCCGGGTTCCGGGGAAAGCATGCGGGGAGTTGACATGATCGATGGGCCTTACTTCGTGCTGATCACGATCGGGGTGCTCGCGGCCGGGCTGGTGGCGGGGGTGTGCTGCGCGTTCTCCACCTTTGTGATGAGGGGGCTCGGCTCACTGCCTCCGGCGCAAGGGGTCGCCGCGATGAACGCGATCAACAGGGCCGCGATGACACCGGCGTTCATGATCGTTTTTCTGGGGGCGGCGGTGCTGTGCGCCGTGCTCGCCGTGGTGACGGTCGTGCTCTGGCCGGACGACGGAAAGGCGCCGCTGCTGGTGGGCAGTGCCTTGTATCTCATAGGTGTCTTCGGAGTGACCGCCATGGCGAACGTGCCCCGCAACGACACCCTGCTGCGGATGGACCCCGGCTCCCCCGAGACGGCCGTGTACTGGCGTGCCTACCTGCGGGAGTGGACGTTGTGGAACCACGTCCGGGCGGTCGCCGCAGCCGGCGCCGCGGTGTCGTACGTACTGGCCCTCACCTGAGGCATCAGCCGTCGCGGGGGCCCCGATGGCAGGGCGCGCACGGGCCCCTGGCGTCGTATCGTGGCACGAGACGATCCGGTATGGACGCAAGGGGGACGGCGATGGCCGATCCCAAGGGTTTCATGACCACACCCCGCGAGGAATGGCCCCGCAGGCCGGTCGAGGAACGGGTGCGGGACTGGAACGAGGTGTACGTCCCCGGTGCGCTGCTGCCGATCATCAGCCGGCAGGCGAACCGGTGCATGGACTGCGGGGTCCCGTTCTGCCACGACGCCTGCCCGCTCGGAAACCTGATTCCCGAGTGGAACGACCTCGTCTCGCGCGAGGACTGGCGGGCGGCGAGCGACCGGCTGCATGCCACGAACAACTTCCCCGAGTTCACGGGGCGGTTGTGCCCGGCCCCCTGTGAAGCGGGCTGCGTGCTCGCCATCAACCAGCCCGCGGTCACCATCAAGAACGTGGAGGTGGCCATCGCCGACTGGGCCTGGGCGGACGGGTTCGCCCCACCGCGCCCGCCGGAGCGGCTGTCGGGGCGCACCGTCGCGGTCGTCGGATCCGGGCCCGCGGGCCTTGCCGCGGCCCAGCAGCTCACCCGGGCCGGTCACACCGTGGCCGTCTACGAGCGGGCGGACCGGGTCGGGGGGCTGCTGCGATACGGGATACCGGCGTTCAAGATGGAGAAGCGGCATCTGGACCGCCGGCTGGAGCAGATGCGTGCGGAGGGGACGAAGTTCCGTACGTGCACGGTCATAGGGAAGGACATCGGGGCGGCGGAGCTGCGGTCGCGTTATGACGCCGTGGTGATCGCGACCGGCGCGACGGCATGGCGTGAACTGGACGTACCGGGACGCGAGCTGGCCGGAATCCATCAGGCCATGGAGTATCTGCCGCTGGCCGACCGGGTGTGCGAGGGGGATCTGGAGGTCTCGCCGTTGTCGGCGGCCGGGAAGCACGTGGTGATCGTGGGAGGTGGGGACACCGGGGCGGACTGTCTGGGAACGGCGGTGCGTGAACGGGCCGCGTCCGTGACCCAGCTGGACATCTATCCGCAGCCGGAGCCGGAGCGGAACCAGGACGCCGAGCCATGGCCGACGTATCCGAAAATCTACCGGTTGTCCGCGGCGCACGAGGAGGCGCGTGATCTGCGTACGGCGCCGGCGGCGGACGCGGACGCGCGGCTGTTCGCGGCGTCCACGCTCCACTTCACGGGAGACGCGGACGGGCACGTTCGGGAGCTGCATCTGGTCGAGGTCGACGAGCGGCGCCGGCCGCTGCCGGGCTCGGATCGGACGCTGCCCGCCGACCTCGTGCTGCTGGCGCTGGGGTTCTCGGGGCCCGACCGGAAAGACGGGATCATCGAGCAGCTCGGACTCGCACTCGACGCTCGCGGCACGATCGCGCGGAACGAGGACTTCGAGACGAGCGTCCCGGGCGTGTACGCCGCCGGGGACGCGGCGCGCGGACAGTCACTGATCGTGTGGGCGATCGCGGAGGGGCGGGCCGTGGCGGCGGCGGTGGACCGGCGGCTGTCCGGCGGGACGTCACGCCTGCAGGCACCGATCGGTCCGTACGACCGCCCGATGACGGCGTAAGCAAGCGGGACCCGGTGGGCACCCGGCGATGGACCCGCCGGGTGCCCACCGGGCGCGGCCGCTGCGGCGTCGCTGCGCCGCGCACGGCGTGTCCCGGCCCTGCCGTCGGGCTATCCCTTGCGCCCCACCGCCCCGTACCCCGGAATGACCCCGTCGTCCTGGCCCGGGACCGGTTCGCCGAGTTCCGGGTGCCACTTGTGGACCACCTCGACGCCGGGGTCGACGAGGTCGAGGCCGTCGAAGAAGCGGGCGAACTCCTCGCGGGAGCGGAGCGCCAGCGTGACCCCGGCCGCCTTGAGCTTCTCCGTGGCCGCCGCCGACTCCTCCGGGGTGAAGTCGGCCGTGGCGTGGGTCATCACCAGGTAGCTGCCGGAGGGCAGTTCGGACAGCAGGCGGCCGACCAGGTCGTGGGCGCCGTCCTCGTCGGAGACGAAGTGCAGCAGCGCGACAAGGGACAGCGCCACGGGCCGGGAGAAGTCCAGGACCTTCCTGGCCCCCTCGACGATGGCCGCAGGGTCCCGCACGTCGGCCTGCAGGTACTCGGTCGCGCCCTCGGGCGTGCTGCGCAGCAGGGCAGCCGCGTGGGCCAGCACGATCGGATCGTTGTCGCAGTAGACGACGCGCGCCTCGGGCGTGATCCGCTGGGCTATCTGGTGCAGGTTCGGTTCGGTCGGGATGCCCGTGCCGATGTCCAGGAACTGCCGCACGCCGTTGTGGGCCAGCCAGCGTGTGGCGCGGTGCATGAACGCGCGGTTGACGCGTGCCATCACCGGCACCCTCGGGTCGAGGGCGAGCATCTGCCGGCCCATCTCCTCGTCGACGGGGTAGTTGTCCTTCCCGCCGAGGTACCAGTCGTACATGCGCGCGGGGTGCGGCTTGCTCGTATCGATGACGACGGCGTCCTGGGCGGGGTCCTGCCCGGTCATGAGGAACTCCGTAAGTGTCGGGGGAACTCAGTGGTCAACTGAACGCCAAGTTAGTGATGCGGATGACAACATGGGGGGGCAACAAGGTGGTTACGACAGCAGGAAGTCCGCGTCCCCGGCCTTGGCCCCTTCGATGAACGCGGTCATCTCGTCGGAGGTGTAGATCAGCGCGGGCCCGTCCGGGTCCGTGGACTGGCGGACGGCTATCCGGCCGTCGGGCAGCTTCATCGCCTCCAGGCAGTTGCCGCCGTTGCCTCCGCTCCACGGCTTGTGCCAGCCCTCGCTGCCCAGTTCACGGGCCGGCATGCCGTTGTAGACGCGTTTGCGCGGCGTGATGCGGTCCATTCACAGCTCCTTGCGGAGATCCTCGAGGATCTCCTTCGTGCGTTGTGCAGGGGCGGCCTGGGCCGCCATGCGGTCCATGACCTCGAGGTGGGTCGCCACCTCGCTGCGCGCGTCCAGGTAGACGGCGCCGGTCAGGTACTCGCTGTAGACCATGTCCGGCAGTTCTGACATGGCGAACCGGAACAGGACGAAGGGCCCGTAGGTCCCCGGGTGGGGGCCCGAGGAGAACTCCAGTACCTGCAACGTCACATGGGGCAGCCGCGTGACCTCCAGCAGCCGTTCGACCTGGGCTCGCATGACCGCCGGACCGCCGACCGGGCGGCGCAGCGCGGTCTCCTCCACCACGGCCCAGATACGGGGCGCGTCGTCGCGCGTGAGCAGTTCCTGACGCTGCATGCGCAACGCCACATGACGCTCGATCTCCTCGGGTCTGGTCTGCCCGATGGCGCCCGACTTCAGGACGCCTCGGGCGTAGTCCTCGGTCTGCATGAGGCCGGGTACGAAATGGGGCTCGTACTGGCGGATCAGCGCGGCCGCGCCCTCCAGGCTGACGTACATCGAGAACCAGCCCGGAAGAATGTCGTGAAACCGCTGCCACCAGCCCGGCCTGTTGGCCTCCTCCGCCAGTTGGACGAAGGACTCGGCCTCCTCGTCGCTCACCCCGTACGCCTTCAGCAGGAGTTGCAGGTAGGGGATCTTGAGGGCGACCTCGGCGGTCTCCATGCGGCGGACGGTGGCGGGTGCGACGCGCAGGATGCGCGCGGCCTCCTCCCGCTTGAGGCAGGCACGTTCACGCAGGTCCAGCAGGCGTCGCCCGAGGACCACCTGACCGACCGTCGGCGCCGAGCGCGGCTCGCTCACCTCGCACCTCCTCCCGTCCTTTTGGCGCTGACCGCCCAGGCGACACCGTTCGAACTCTTTCCGCACCGCCGCCCGCACATGTTCGATTGCGGTTCACGGCATTCGACGCGGGCTCCGGGCTCTGACGTCCGTATCTCAGACGCCAACTGGCGTCGTTCGGCCTGCCGTTGCGAGCAGTGTGCCACGCCCCTTCCAAGAGTCACACAGCACTCTGCAATTTTCAGAGTGACCCTTGCCAAGTGTTCATGTCACCGCGATAGTGGCAAGCGTGATTCCGCCCGCGTCGTTAGGAACAGACGCCCCCGCAGACCGGTCCGGCATGGGTGGCGCCTCAGGGCTGCGTCCCGACGCGGCCGCCGAACGCCGGTTCCGCTTCGAGCTGGCCGCGCACCCGGCCTCCGTGGCGCAGGCCCGGCAGTTGACGCGTGCCCGGCTGATCGACTGGGCGGTGTGCGAAGACACGTGCGACACTGCCGCACTGGTCGTCTCCGAACTGGTGACCAATGCGATCGTGCACACCGCCGGGGAGCACGTCGTATGCGAACTGCACGACGAGGACGACCTGGTGCGCATAGGCGTGCGCGACGAGGGTTGCGCCCCCGGCGAGCCGCGGCCCGCGCTGCAGCGCCCCGAGGAGGAGCACGGGAGGGGATTGCTTCTCGTCGCGGCTCTGTGCCGCGCCTGGGGAGCCCAGGAGGCGGGGCCCGGGCTGCTGGTCTGGGCGGAACTGGCACGCGAGGCCGACCAGTCGCCGCCCGCCCGACTCCCCCGCCCGACACAGCCGTCCCGGGACCTGTCGTGTTCCGGCGACAGGTCCCGGGCGCGGGAGGAGGCGAAGCGGCCCGATCCCGGCAGGGAGGGGGCGATGGCGCGGTCCGATCCGGGCTGGAGCGCCAAGAAGCCGCCCGCGGACGGCGGTGCGCGCTTCGCTCCCGGCTGGAGTGCCGAGCGGCTCCCCGCGGACGGTCGGGATTCCGAGGTGGAGCCGTCCCTGGGGACGGGGACCGCATGGGTGTGAGGGGGGCGCACACCGCGGGCCCTGGGGTCACCCGGGTCCTGAGCCTGGACTCGCTGGCCCGTCTCGACCGGGCGCGCCGGGCGTCCGGCGCGGCGTCCAGCCGGCTCCCTCTGCCCGACGGCATGACCGTCCCGCTCGGCTGCGACGCGGTGGCCGTGCCCGCCCGCTACGGGCCCTTGGTGCTGCCCAGACTGCCGCGGCTGGGCTGTGTGTACGCCGACCGGGCCGACTGGTGGTGGATCGTACCGTCCGACTCCGACGTCGCCCTGGACTGGCCGGCACCCGCCCGTTACGCACGCGGCGCGCTCGTCCCGGACGCGGAGAGCGTCCCCGAGCTCATCCGCCGTGCGGACGACAGCGTGCCGTACACCCCGCCGATCCCCTTGTATCTGGCGCTGTGCCGGGTCACGGGCACCACTCCGGCATGGGCACGCCCGATCAACGCGTGACCGTACGGCCGCCCCACGTCATGGGGCCGCACGCGTAACGGCATGACGCACGCACGCGTGCCTTGTGAACGCACCCAAGGTGTCCCCTGACGATTGCCAGGCGTGCCACTGACGATTGCAGGCGTGCCGCTGACGACTGAGACGTGTCTCTGAGGGCTGCGGCGTGCCGCCCATGCTGCGTCGCGTACGCGCCCCTGCCGAACGCGACCGGTGCGGCGGTCACTCGGCGGCGTCGGCCCCTCGCACGACCACCAGGAACGCGTCCGTCATGAGGTCCATCACGACCTCCGCGGGCTGCCCCTCCACGCGCCGCGCCTGCGCGAACTCCTCCGCGGGCCACGAGCCCCGCGGCCCGCCGGCGGGAAAGCGCGCCAGCACTGTTCGCCCGTTCACCCTGCACCTCCTTGCAACGCCGTGTCTCGGCGAGCCGATCACGGTCGACTCGTAGAGTTAAACGCTGCACTTGGGTGAACGGCGCATTAAGTGACGCTACTGAGACGCATTTGACACGCGGCCAATGCGAGATCGGGGCGAATTCACCGGACAGCCCGATTTGCCAGAGGCTCGGACCGGCCGCGCCACGGACGCGACCGCAGGGGCGCCACGGCTGCGACGGCTTGTGCTACACGGCCAGGGGCAGCCGCGGGGCCTCGTCCGTGCCCAGTCCGGCATGCGCGCGGCGCTCGGCGAGTTCGTCGAGCAATTCGGCGAGCCGTTGGCGGTGCCGGGGCGTGAGGCGTCCGCTGTCATCCAGGTGCACGGCACAGGCGGTGGTGGTGTCGACGAGTCGTTCGAGTGTCGCGGCCACCTCGTCGGTGCCCTCGGTGTGGCGGGCGAGAGCGGGATGCTCGGCGGCGGCGAGGTCGATCGCCAGGCGGGCCTCGGCGAGCGCGCGGTAGGCCTCGCGGCGCAGCGCCCAGCGCCCGGCGCGGTCGTCCTCCCGGGTCAGGACGTGTGCGAGGTAGGCGTGTGCCGCGTCCACCGCGCGTACCAGCCGGGCCCGTACGGTGCCGCCGCGCTGCCCCGGTGCCGGCAGATGCCCGACGAGCAGCACGATCCCGCAGGCCAGCAGCGTCTCCCCGATACGGCTCCAGGAGGCCTGGGACTCGCCGCCGACCATGACCAGGGCGAGGACGAGGACCGTGACGACCGCGGTCTGCGCGGCGAAGTGCCGTGTGGCGACCGGGATGAGCGCCCCGCACATCGCCACGATGGTGACGAGGCCCGCGGGCCGGGGCACGACGGCGGCGAGGGCGGCGAAGACGACGGCACCCAGCACCGTCCCGGCCGCCCGGCACAGCACACGGGAGACCAACGGCCCGAGGTCGGGCTTGACGAGGAAGACGGCGGTGGTGGGCAGCCAGTACCAGTGGGTGTGGTGCCCGTACCAGTGGGTGTGGTGCAGGGCCTGCGCGATGGCGGCGCCGGCGCCGAAGCTGAGGGCGACGCGGAGTCCGTACTCACGCCCCCCGGCGCCCAGGACGGTGCGCAGCACGGAGGCGGCGGTACGGCGCCGGGCGTGCAGGCCGTGTCCGTCGCCGCCTCGGTCGAAGGTGTCGGCGGCGTGCAGGAGAGCGTCGTCGAGGGCGCGCAGCGCGGGGGCGTTGCGGGTCGGCGCGGGCAGCGGTCCGGTATGCGTGTTGCCGCGTACGGCGGCAGCGAGGCGGCGCGGCCCCTGCGCTGCCCGCGCGGGAACGGAGTCCCCGGCCCAGGCGAGCGCGGTGGCGGCCTCGGCGAGAGGGAGAGCGGCGGCGTACTGCGCGTGCAGGCGCCGCTCGGCGGAGGACGACGCGTACCGCCGCAGCCGGGGCCCGGCGAGGGCGTCCTGGGCGTGGTCGAGGGCGGCTGTCAGGGCCGCCCGCCGCGCGGTGGCGTCCGCAGTGGCGGTGGCGAGGAGCAGGTCGGCGACGGCGTCGTACACCCCGGCGACGGCGTCGCGTTCCCCGTCGAAGCGGTAGTCGCCGGTCGTCGCGCCGGGCGTCGGCAGCACCAGGCGCAGCGCTAGCAGCCAGCCGGCGCCGGCGAGGAAGGCGAGGGCCCGCTGCCAGCCGCTCTCGGGCAGCGGCATCCCGGCACCGATGGCCGCACCGACGAGCAGTTGCGTACCGGCCCCGGAGGCGACGGGTCCTACGGCGCTGACGGCTCCGGCGACGAGTCCGAGGACGGTGAGCACGAGAGTGAGGAGGACGGCTTCGGTGTGCTGTCCGGCATACGTCCCGGCGAGCAGCCCACCGGCCCCCGCGAGCGCGGGTGCGCCGAGCCGCTGCACGGAGGTCCGCCGGCTGCCGGGCCGGTCGTTGATCCCGGCGAGCATGGCCCCGAGGGCGGCGAGGACACCGGCCGACGTACGCCCGACGAGCAGGGCGGCCGACAGCAGCGGTCCCGCGGCGAGCGCCCCCGGGCGACGGCACTCCAGGGCACGGGACCGCGCTGGGCACGCAGGGCGTGGGCGAGCCAGGGCGGCAGGGCGAACACGGGACGCGACACAGGGCTCCTGTCCGGACGAGGGCGGGGGGCGCCTTCGGGCGACGGTGGCCGGGCGGTGTGGGGTCCACCGTAGGGCGTGTTCTTGGAGCGAAAAGGACGTGAGCGTTTCAGCGGTGTGAAAGGGCGGGCGGAGGGCGGGTTCTTTATGAACGCAACCCCACGCAGACAAGATCGTCGATCACACCCGGATGAGTGCCTCTGCCGCAGCGACCGACCGGGTCAGCGACTCCGGGTCCGGTCCCAGGCCCGCGACGATGTCGTCAGCCGCTCTGAGCCCCGCACGCTCCAGCAGTCGTTTTTCGTTGGTCACCCATTCTCCGCGCGCAGCGAGAACGGCATGTGCCGCTTGGGCGGTTGCCACCGCGATGGCACCGGCGACCTCCGTCCGCCGTCCGGCCGGGGCGTGGTTGGCCTTGGCGTATGCGAGCGTCGCTCGTGCGGTTCCGAGCCATCGCGCGTACGCGCTCGTGCGCAGCTTCTCCGGGTAGCGGGCGGGGCGTGGGACCGCTCCGCGCAGGACGCGGTTGACGGCCAGTTCGGCGACCAGCAGGTACGTCGGGATTCCGGCCAGATGGAACAGCAGCGGCTCGACCTGGAACCGCCCCTCTTCCGCCTCCGTGAGGACGCGGTCGACAACGTCCAGGTCCCGGTAATGGACGTCCACGCGGCGGCCCTCGATCGTCAGCCAGGCGCCGCCGTTGAACACGCCGCCGCCCCAGCCGCCGATCTCCGAGACCTCACCCTCCCAGCCGACGGACCGAAGGTCGTCGGGGTCGAAGGGGCCCCGGTAGTAGACGGCCAGGTCCCAGTCGCTGTCCGGGGTGTGGATGCCCTGGGCGCGGGAGCCGCCGAGGGCGACGGCACGGACCGCGGGGAGGGCGGCCAGGCGGTCCGCCACGGTGTCGAGGAACGTGTCGTCGTCGTTCACCGTCTGCGTCACCGAGGCGTTCCCGTTCACCTGACCCCTTTCTCGCAGGTACGACGCCCACGTTAGTCCGGTGCGAACGGCACGTCGCCGGGATTTCGAGCGGTTGCGGTGGCGGGACCGTCCCGCCTCACCCCCGCCCCCACACCCTCCGTTTCGGCAGTGGCTTCGCCCAGCTGCCCGCCCGACTCGTCGACAGGCCCAGGGAGACCAGGGACTCCGCGAGCTTCACCGCCGCGGCCACCCCGTCGACCACCGGAAGCCCCAGCTTCTCCCCCACCGTCCGCTGCAGCCCGGTCATCCCGGCGCAGCCCAGGACCAGGACCTCGGCGCCGGCCGCGCGGGCCCGCTCGGCGGCGGTCACGAAGGCCTCCTCGGTTCGGGCCGTGTCGCCGAGGTCGAGGACGCCGATGCCGGTGCCGACCACGGCGGCGCAGTTCTGCAGGACGCCCGCCGTGTACAGGCTGTCCTCGATCTGCCCGCACGAGCGTTCCAGGGTGGTGACGACCCCGAACCGCCGCCCGAGCAGGCACGCCAGGTGGGCCGCGGCTTCGGTGATGTCGACGACCGGCACGTCCAGCAGTTCCCGCGCGCCCTCGCGGCCGTGCTCTCCGAAGCCCGCCATGACCACGGCGTCGTACGGGCCCTCGTAGGTGCGCAGTGCGTCGAGGACGGCGGCGGCCGAGAGGTAGCTGTCGAGCCAGCCCTCCGCGGACTCGGGCCCCCACAAGGGGGTCAGTCCGGTCACGGTGGTGCCCGGGCCGGCGGCGGCCCGGGCACCACGGAGGATCTCCTCGGTCATCTCCTGCGTGGTGTTGCAGTTGGTGACGACGATCCGCACGCTCAGCCCTCCACGACGGCTGCGGCCGGAGCGACGGCCGGAGCCGTGCGCTCGGATCGGCACAGCACCAGGTACAGCGTCGCGGACAGCGCGGTCCCGATGAACCACGAGTACGGGGCCACCGCGTTGAAGTCCTTGACCAGCGCAAGCACCGCCGCGACCGCCGCCGAGGGCAGGAACGCCCACAGCGCCTTGGGGTTGACCCCCCTGCGGTAGTAGTAGCGGGACCCGGGTTCGGCGCTGAAGAGCTGGTCGACGTCGATGCGGCCGCGCTTCACCCAGTAGTAGTCGAGCATGATCACACCGAACAGCGGGCCGAGGAAGGCACCGAGGCCGCCGAGGAAGTAGTTGACGACGGTGGGGTTGGAGAAGAGGTTCCAGGGGGTGACGACCAGCGCGGCGACCGTGCTGATCATGCCGCCGACCTTGAAGCTGATCTTCTGCGGCCAGACGTTCGCCAGGTCGTAGGCGGGTGAGACGAAGTTGGCGACGATGTTGACGCCCATGGTGGCGACGGCGAAGGTGAAGGCCGCCAGCACCAGCACCCAGGTGTTGCCGATCTTCGCGACGAGCATCGCCGGATCGGTGATGGCCTCGCCGAACACCTTGATGGAACCGGCCGTGACGATGACCGAGACGATCACGAAGGCCGTCGAGTTGACCGGCAGACCCCAGAAGTTGCCGCGCTTGACGGTTGTGTAGCCGGGAGCGAAGCGGGAGAAGTCGCAGAAGTTCAGCATCAGGGTGCCGTAGGTGGCGAGGATGAGCCCGACGGCACCGAACCACTGACGCCACTGCTCGCCCACGGAGACCGGGTGGGGCGTGGAGGTGAGCGAGATGCTCCAGTCGGCCTTCGCGAGGATCCAGACCGCCAGCGCAATCATCACCAGCCAGATGGCGGGACCGCAGAAGTCCTGGAACTTCCGTACCGACTCCATGCCTTGGCTGATGATCAGCGCCTGGATCAGCCACAGGGCGACGAACGACGTCCAGCCGAGCGCGTTGAGGCCGAGGAAGGAGTGGTGGGTCCACGATGTCAGGCCCGGCCAGGCCGCGAGCAGCATGACGTTGACGGCGACGGACGCGAGGTAGGTCTGGATGCCGTACCACATGATGGCGATCACGGCCCTGATCAGGGCGGGGATATTGGCGCCCCAGACCCCGAAGCTGATCCGGCTGACGACCGGGAACGGGACCCCGTGCCGCTGGCCGATCCTGCCCATCATGTTCATCCCGAGGTAGATGAGGACGAAGCCGACGAGCAGCGAGGTGAAGATCTGCCAGACGTTCATGCCGAGGACCAGCAGGCCGGCGGCGAAGGTGTAGTTGCCGAGGTTGTGGACGTCGGACATCCACATGGCGAACAGGTCGAAGACCTTCCACTTGCGCTCGGCGGCGGGTGCGAGGTCTTCGTTGGTGAGGCGGGGGTCGGGGACGAACGCTGGGACGCCGGTGGCTTCGGCGCGGTCGGCGAGGGACACGGGGCCTCCATGGGCGAGGGGACGGAGGGGCCTTTCAGTACGATCCGTGCGGGTCGATGACGGGGAGGGGACGTCCGGGTGGGGGCCGGGTGCCGGTGCGGGCCGGGTGAGGTCCGGGTGCCGGTGCTTCTCGAGCAGGAACCCGGTTTGTTTGGTATACCAAACTGCCGTCATGGTCTCGCCGTCAACCGTTCCGACCGATGTCCGTCCTGTTACGGCTCCGTAAAACACCCTCCGAGTCCGCGAAGATGACCCCATGACGAAGATCGAACCCCTGGGTGCGGTGCGCGAGCGGGTGCTCGCCACGTTGCGGCAGGAGATCATCGCGGGGCGGCTGCGCCCCGGCGACCGCCTGGTCGAGCGGGAGCTCGCCGAGCGGTTCGGGGTCTCGCGCGTCCCGGTCCGGGAGGCGATCCGCGCACTGGTCGCCGAGGGGTTCGTGCTCTTCGAGACACCGCGCAGAACCGTCGTGCGCCGGCTGACCCCGACCGACGTCAAGGAGCTCTTCGAACTGCGCGAGGCCCTCGAGGTCTACGCGGCCGGGCTCGCCTCGGCCCGGGCGGGTGAGAAGGACCTGGCGGAACTGGCGGAGCTGCTGGATCAGGCGGCGGCCGCGACCGCCGTCGGCGACGCCGAGACGATCACAGACATCAACACCCGTTTCCACGACCGGATCCTCGCCATGGCCGGCAACAGCCTGCTGATCTCGGTCATGGAACCGGTCGACGGACGACTGCGCTGGCTCACCCGCCAGAACGAGGAGTGGCCCCAGCTCCTGACCGAACACCGCGAGCTGTACGAGGCGATCGCCTCCGGCGACCCGAACCGCGCCCGCGCCCACGCCCTCGCCCATGTGCGCGCCAACTACCGCTCCACGGTGCGGCACCTGTTCGGAGACGGAGAGCTGCCCTAGGGCTTGTCGTCTACGGCTCCGACCGGCAGACCCGCCGCGTCCGCCGCCGTGCGCAGTACGTCGCGCAGCATCCGGGGCGTGAGCCGGCCCGTGAAGGTGTTGCGCTGGCTGACGTGGAAGCAGCCGAACAGCTCCAGTCCTTCCAGTGACACCCTGGCCCCGTGCCCGAAGGCGGGCCGCGGCCGGGGAACCGCCCAGCCGGCCTCACCGAGCGCGGTCAGCGCGGCCTGCCAGCCGAAGGCCCCGAGCGCGACCACGGATCGCAGCGACGGACGCAGCAGGCGCAGCTCCTGCACGAGCCACGGTCGGCATGTGTCCCGTTCCTCGGGCGTCGGCTTGTTCGCGGGCGGAGCACAGTGCACGGGAGCGGTGACGCGTACGCCGTACAGCTCCAGGCCGTCGTCGGCGGACACCGACGTGGGCTGCGACGCCAGACCCACGTCGTGCAGCGCCGCGTACAGCACGTCCCCGGAGCGGTCTCCGGTGAACATCCGTCCGGTCCGATTTCCGCCGTGGGCCGCGGGGGCGAGGCCGATGACGAGCAGCCGGGCGTCCGGCGGTCCGAAACCCGGCACCGGCCGCCCCCAGTACGTCCAGTCGGCGAACGCGGCGCGCTTTGTGGCGGCCACCTCCTCGCGCCATGCGACCAGGCGCGGGCAGGCACGGCATCCCGTGATCCGCTCGTCCAGCCGGGCGAGGCTGCTGCTGTCCATGCCTCCACGGTAGGGCCGGCGACGGAGACCCGGAGCGGCACCCCGCTGCCTGGCCTTCAACCGCGGAAATGGCCTCGGGTCCACCGGGCTCGACGGGCTAAGGTCGGGAGCATGGCTTCTGAGGGTGCGGACCACGAGACGACGGGCGGGACCGAGGAGGCGCGCGCGGCTGCGGCAGGCCGGGACTCCGGGATGCACGACGGGGACGAGGCGGACCGGCGGGACTCCGGCACGGGCGCGGACGGGCGAGCCACCGGCGCCCAGCCCTCCCCGCAGCCCGCGGACGCCGAACCGACCGCCGTGGACCCGAAGACCGCCGCCGCGGTGGCCGCCGCCGAGGCGGCCGGCCCGGGGAACGGCGAGAGCGTCCGCATCGACAGCTGGATCTGGTCCGTACGGCTCGTCAAGACCCGCTCGATCGGCGCCACGGCCTGCCGGGGCGGGCACGTGCGGGTGAACGGCGAGCGCGTGAAGCCCGCGTACAACGTGCGCATCGGCGACGAGGTACGCCTCAGGCACGAGGGCCGGGAGCGGGTCGTCGTCGTGAAGCGTCTGATCCGCAAGCGCGTCGGCGCCCCGGTGGCCGTGCAGTGCTACATCGACAACAGCCCGCCCCCGCCGTCCCGCGAGGCGATCGCCCCGGCAGGTGTCCGCGACCGTGGCACGGGCCGGCCCACCAAGCGCGACCGCCGCGAGACGGAACGCCTCCGCGGCCTGGCCGCGGCCGCGGGCGGCGGCTTCGCGAGCGGTCTGGGCACCCAGGGCCGGCCCGGCGGCCGTAGCCGGACCAAGGGTGGGCGTTGAGCTACCCCGCGCGCACCGCCCTCACCCACGTGCGGTCGTCCGTCAGATACCTGTCCACGCGCAGTCCCGCCTCCGTCAGCGCCTCCTCGAACTGCTGTCTGCTCAGCGGCCGGGAGAGGAACGTCTGAGTCCAGGTCGCGTCCGGAAATTCGTACTCCGCGCGTACCGAGTTGACCCCGTCCCCCACCGGCTCCGCGGACACGATCCGTACCGTGAAACCGCTCGGGTCGACCCGTTCACGTGGCAGGTTCGTGTGGTAGTCCTCGCCCTCCCTCTGGATCAGCACGCATCCGCGGTCGGCCACGTGCCGGGCGCAGGTCGCCAGCAGTCGTCTGCGCACCCCGACGTCCCCGGCGTGCACGAGGAACGACGCGAGCAGCACCACGTCGAACGTCTCGCCCAGGTCCAGGGCCTCGATCGGGCTGCATATCGTGCGCGCACCGCGCACCCGCTCCAGCATCTCCGGTGACTCGTCCACCGCGGTGACCGTGAAACCGCGCTCCAGCAGCGGATGGGTCGTCCTCCCCACCCCGCTGCCCAGTTCCAGGATGTGCGCCCCCGTCGGCACGGCCGCGGCGACGATGTCCGGCTCGTCCCCGGGCGGTAATCGTGAGTACAGCTCGACGGCACAGCCGTCGGGTGTGATCACGCCGGGGCCCGTGCCCCCGTAACCGCTCCGCGTCTTCTGCTTCATGCCCGTCCAACGGGCGGCCGCGAGTGCCCCGTTCCCGGTCAGCCGTCACCCGATGGGGTGAAACGTTCGAGGGTCGAACGGCGTCACAGCACGAACCAGCCGTGGCCCCCGTACCAGTGCCCGCCCGCCCGCAGATGATCCCCCACCGCCCGCTCCACACTGCTCCGCCGGGGCAGCTCTCCGACCGGCAGTTCCGGGTCGCCGAAGATGAAGCCGACCGGTAGCCCGTCGTCCGGTGTCGTGTCCTGGTAGGCGAGTTCGAAGCGATCCTGGAAGCGGATGATGTTGGAGTCCGCCGGAAGATACCGCTTGAGCTGGGGATCGAGCAGCCAGGAGTGGCACACGGCGATCTCATGGCGCTCGTCGGGGTAGTGCCGGGCGAAGAATGCCCGTGCCAGCGTCAGGGACCGCTCGCAGGCGGACGGCGACAGCGGGCCGCTGAAGTCGGGTATGTGCAGGCTCAGACAGAGGTCGCCGGGCCCGTGCACCCGACCCGCCGCCGCGACGGCCCGCCCCGTGCGCTGTCCCAGCCGCGCCCGCTGGAACTGCAGCCGCCCCAGTTGGAACAGCTCCCCGTGAAAGTGGAGCGCGATCCACCAGGGGAACAGCAACCCGCCCGTGCCACGGCGTCGGCGGTGCACCGCCATGTGCCGGCCGAGGTCGGCGAGCGTACGCCGGGACACCTCCTCGGGGATGCCGCGCTCGCGGTGGTACGCCCGCACGTACGGCAACGCCGCGACGAAGACGTACACGGGGAAGAGCCGTCCGAGCGGTCCCGCCGACGCGGGGAACTGCGGTGGTTCCCAGCCCTTGCCGATCTCCCCCATGTCCCGTACCAAGCGGGCGACGCACCGCTCCAGCAGCGCCGTCGCCTCCGGGTCCCCGCCGAGCCGGGCGCGCTGGGCGACGAGTTCGTTGATGTCCTCGTGGGGCACGGACAGGTCGAGCAGGACGTCGGGCAGCTCGTCCGCGTCGGGCAGCGAGGCCTGGACGCGCCTGTCACCGTCGCTGTCGAGGTCCCTCAGCCACTCGGCGAGCCGCGCGTCCGCCCGCAGCGTCTCCAGCAGCACCGTTGCCTCCCCGTACGGACCCGGTCCCGCTGCTGTTCGCGGACGCCCGGATCCGGTCGCCGTCCCATGGTGAACGTGCACCACGAAGGGTACTGGTGCCTTGAGGAGCAGTGAGAGCGATGCGTACGGGCAGTGAACCGGCGACGGCGCGCAGTGCGCTGCGGGCCCGCTTCTGGCTGAGCCTGTGGGGCCTGGTGTGGGCCACTTTCGGCACGGTCGTGTTCGCGCTCATCGGTCGGCCTGGCTGGGCGGCCGCATGCGGTGCGCTGTGGCTGGTCGTGGCCACGGACATGACCGTGGTCGTGCGGCACATCCGTCAGGGCCCGCACTGGCAGCCGGGCCGTGAGGTCCCGCCGTACCCGCCCCCGGAACGCCGCGGCCGGTAGCCGCTGAGGGGATCCCGTGGGCGGTTGGGGCCGCAGACGCGCGTGGCCAGGTCCGCGATGCCGAGCCGAGGCCGAGCTGATCCGGAAGGCGGCCCTAGGAGTCGAAACGTGCCGCCTTCAGGTACTGAGGGTTCGGGTCCAGTGCGGCGGCCAGCCGGAAGTGCCGCTTCGCCTCGTCGTGCCGGGCCTGGCGCTCGTAGGTGCGGGCGAGTGCGAAGTGCGCGTACGCGTTGTCCGGCTCGCGTTCCAGCACGATGCTGAACTCCAGTTCGGCCGGTCGTAGTTGCGCGGCGGCGAAGAAGGCACGCGCGCGGAGCAGCCGGGCGGCGGTGTTCTCGGGGTGGGCGGCGATCACGCCGTCGAGCAGCTTGACCGCGCCCCGCGGGTCCCGCGCGGCGAGGAGTTGCTCCGCGGCGCGGAAGTCGATGACATGCGTTTCCGGAGTTGGTCCGGTGGAACCGCTGGTCTCGGGCACGGCAGAGTCCTTCCCTTACTGCACCGGTTCAACGCCCCGGCGGGCGGACGCTATTCCGGGGAACGGTGCGCTCTGCGGACGAGTTCCTCCCACACGTCCCTTACGCGCCGCTTCAGCTGCTCCAGGGGCACATCGTTGTCGATCACGATGTCCGCGACTTCCAGGCGCTTCTCCCGTGGTGCCTGGGCGGCCATGCGGGCGCGTGCGTCCTCCTCGGTCATACCGCGCAGACGGACCAGCCGGTCGAGCTGGGTGGCGGGGCTCGCATCGACGACGATCACGAGGTCGTAGAGCGGGGCCAGCCCGTTCTCGGCGAGGAGGGGGACGTCGTGGACGACCACGGCGTCGTCGTCAGCGGTGGTCTCCAGTTCGCGGGAGCGGGCCCCCACCAAGGGGTGCACGATCGAGTTCAGAACCGCGAGCTTGTCCGGGTCGGCGAAGACGATGGAGCCCAGCCTGGGGCGGTCCAGGCTGCCGTCCGCGGTGAGGATGTCCTCGCCGAACGCCTCGACGACCGCCGCGAGCCCGGGAGTGCCCGGAGCGACGACCTCGCGCGCGATGCGGTCCGCGTCGATCAGTACGGCCCCTCGCTCCACGAGCAGCCGCGACACCTCGCTCTTGCCGGCGCCGATACCGCCGGTCAGGCCCACCTTCAGCATGCCGGGAAGCTTACGGCCTGCCACCGACGGTGTCGGTGGCAGGCCGCGGGTCGGGCTGTGGGCCTCGGGCTCAGCTGTCGCCCTCGCGCTCCGCGAGGAAGCGCTCGAACTCCTGCCCGATCTCGTCCGCGGACGGGATCTCCATGGGCTCGGCGAGCATGTTGCCGCGTGTCTCGGCGCCCGCGGCGGCGTCGTACTGGTGCTCGAGCCCCTGGACGAGCCGCACCAGGTCCTCGTCACCCTCCCGGATCTGCCGCTCGATCTCCGTCTGCGTGCGGTGCGCGTCGTTGCGCAGGGAGTGCGCGACGCTCGGCAGGACGAGTCCGGTGGCGGCCGTGATGGCCTCCAGGACGGTGAGCGCGGCGTCCGGATACGGGGAGCGGGCGATGTAGTGGGGGACGTGCGCGGCGACGCCCAGAACGTCGTGTCCGGCCTCAGCGAGCCGGTACTCGATCAGGGACTCGGCACTGCCCGGTACCTGCGCCTCCTCGAAGGGGCTGCGGTGACCTGGTACCAGGTCGGTGCGGTTGCCGTGCGGGGTCAGGCCCACCGGCCGGGTGTGCGGCACGCCCATGGGGATGCCGTGGAAGTTCACGGACAGACGGACGCCGAGCCGCTCCACGATCTGCCCCACGGCCGCGGCGAACCGCTCCCACTCCACGTCCGGCTCGGGCCCCGACAGCAGCAGGAAGGGCGCTCCGGTGGCGTCCTGGAGCAGACGCACCTCGAGGTCGGGGACCTCGTAGTCGGTCCAGCGGTCGCGCCGGAAGGTGAGCAGGGGACGGCGGGCGCGGTAGTCCACGAGCCGGTCGTGGTCGAAGCGGGCCACGACCTGCTGGGGCAGCGCGTCGAGGAGCCCGTCGACGATCAGGTCGCCGGTCTCACCCGCGTCGATGTATCCGTCGAAGTGGTAGAGCATGACCAGTCCGGCCGATTCCTGGGCGAGCGCCATGTCGACGACGGCGAGGCCCTTCGGCTCCCATGCGTACAAACCCTGCGGATCAAGCACTGTAGACCGCTCCTCCTCGTGTTCGTACGGCACAACGCGGGCCGGGGCACGGTCATTCCCCGGTTCGCGCACCGGCAGTACGGCTGTCACAGCCGACAGTGGCCGGGCCCCGGAACGCGACTGAGGGCCCGCCCCACAGGGGACGGGCCCTCAGTCATCGGCTAACGGCTAGCCGTGAGCGTTCAGCTCTGGCCGCCGGCCAGCTTCTCGCGCAGGGCCGCCAGCGCCTCGTCCGACGCCAGGGCGCCGGAGTTGTCGCCGCCCTCGGAGGAGTACGAACCGCCGGTCGCAGCCGGAGCGGCGGCCTCGCCACCCTCGGCAGCGGCAGCGGCGTCCGCCTCGCGGGACTTGATGACCTGCTGCTGGTGCTGCTCGAAGCGGGCCTGCGCCTCGGCGTACTGGCGCTCCCACTCCTCGCGCTGCTTCTCGTAGCCCGGCAGCCAGTCGTTGGTCTCCGGGTCGAAGCCCTCGGGGTAGATGTAGTTGCCCTGGTCGTCGTAGGACGCGGCCATGCCGTAGAGGGTCGGGTCGAACTCGACGGCGGTCGGGTCGGCACCGAAGGACTCGTTGGCCTGCTTCAGGGACAGCGAGATCCGGCGACGCTCGAGGTCGATGTCGATGACCTTGACGAAGATCTCGTCGTTGACCTGGACGACCTGCTCCGGGATCTCCACGTGGCGCTCGGCCAGCTCGGAGATGTGGACCAGACCCTCGATACCCTCGTCCACGCGGACGAACGCACCGAACGGAACCAGCTTCGTGACCTTGCCGGGCACGACCTGGCCGATCTGGTGGGTGCGGGCGAACTGCTGCCACGGGTCTTCCTGGGTCGCCTTCAGCGACAGGGAGACACGCTCGCGGTCCATGTCGACGTCGAGGACCTCGACGGTGACCTCCTGGCCCACCTCGACGACCTCGGACGGGTGGTCGATGTGCTTCCAGGAGAGCTCGGAGACGTGGACCAGACCGTCGACGCCACCCAGGTCCACGAAGGCACCGAAGTTGACGATCGAGGAGACGACACCGGACCGGACCTGACCCTTCTGCAGGGTCGTGAGGAAGGTCTGGCGGACCTCGGACTGGGTCTGCTCGAGCCAGGCACGGCGGGACAGGACCACGTTGTTGCGGTTCTTGTCCAGCTCGATGATCTTGGCCTCGAGCTCCTTGCCGACGTACGGCTGCAGGTCGCGGACGCGGCGCATCTCGACCAGGGAGGCCGGCAGGAAGCCACGGAGGCCGATGTCGAGGATGAGACCACCCTTGACGACCTCGATGACGGTACCGGTGACGATGCCGTCCTCTTCCTTGATCTTCTCGATGGTGCCCCAGGCACGCTCGTACTGGGCGCGCTTCTTCGAGAGGATCAGGCGGCCTTCCTTGTCCTCCTTCTGGAGGACCAGGGCCTCGATCTCGTCGCCCACGGCGACGACCTCGTTCGGGTCGACGTCGTGCTTGATCGAGAGCTCGCGGCTCGGGATGACACCTTCGGTCTTGTAACCGATGTCGAGCAGGACCTCGTCCCGGTCGACCTTCACGATGACGCCGTCGACGATGTCGCCGTCGTTGAAGTACTTGATCGTCTCGTCGATCGCTGCGAGGAACGCTTCCTCGTTACCGATGTCGTTGACCGCTACCTGCGGGGTGGTGGCGGTGGTCTCGGTGCTGCTCGTCATGTGGAAAAGGGCTCCGGTACGGACATTGAAGTCGTAGGTACTGCTCACGCCGGAGCCCGTTTCGCTCTGCAGAAGCCGGACAGCCAAGGAAGCGCCCCACCAGCCGACCGGTGGTGGCGCCTCGACAACCGAGGGGACATACAACAGATGCGAGCGCAGCCTGCTACGTCTGAGGTGCGCAGGCCCGCAGCGCAACTTGTAGCATACGGGGGCAGCCGGACAGGGTCAATGCGCGAAGGCGCACACCCGGGGCGGATCGCCGCATTCCCGGCACAAGTCACCCGTGCGACACCGGCCGCACCCGGCCGATTCCACGAGACCGTGCAGGCCACAGGATCCTTTTCCGTGACACCGCCGCGTCAGGCTGGACGGAAGAGTACGACGAGGGAGCCCATCATCCAAGAGCCCGAACAGTTCGAACCTGAAGCCACCCGACGCGCGGCGGGTGTCACGGAGAGTTCCCGGGCCAACCGGGGCTGGTGGGACAGGAACGCGGACGAGTACCAGATCGAGCACGGCACCTTCCTCGGCGACGACCGCTTCGTATGGGGGCCCGAGGGCCTGGACGAGGTCGAGGCCGAGCTGCTGGGCCCGCCCGAGGACCTGAAGGGCAAGGACGTCCTGGAGATCGGCGCCGGCGCGGCGCAGTGCTCCCGCTGGCTCGCCGGGCACGGCGCCCGCCCTGTGGCCCTCGACCTCTCCCACCGCCAGCTCCAGCACGCCCTGCGCATCGGCGCCGGCTTCCCCTTGGTGCAGGCGGACGCCTGCGTGCTGCCCTTCCGGGACGCCTCCTTCGACCTGGCGTGCTCGGCGTACGGGGCGTTGCCCTTCGTGGCGGACCCGCGGCTGGTGCTGCGCGAGGTGCACCGGGTGCTGCGCCCCGGCGGCCGTTTCGTGTTCTCGGCGACCCATCCGATCCGCTGGGCGTTCCCGGACGAGCCGGGACCGGAGGGCCTCGCGGTCTCGGCCTCGTACTTCGACCGCACGCCGTACGTGGAGCAGGACGACGAGGGCCGGGCGGTGTACGTCGAGCACCACCGCACGCTAGGCGACCGGGTGCGGGACATCGTGACGTCCGGCTTCCGGCTCGTCGACCTGGTCGAGCCGGAGTGGCCGGCCTGGAACACGTCCGAGTGGGGCGGGTGGTCGCCGCTGCGCGGCGCGCTGATCCCGGGGACGGCGATCTTCGTGTGCGAACGGGACTGAGGTACCGAGGGACCGGTTCCGGCCAATCTGCGGGGGTGGCGGCCGTGCGCGTATGCCGACCGTACCGGCAGGGCACAAACGATGAGTCGATATATCACCCTCAAGGCCGCGCTCCGCGGTGCCAGGCGGTGGGGGGTACGCGCATGCACGTCTGCCCGGTCTGCCGGCGAGGGGACAGGACCACCCGGCTCCGCACGTACTGGAGGACGCTGTCGCCCGAGGCGCGCGCCGGGGCACCGCACCTCGCGCGGCCCGCACTGGACGAAGAGCGCTGGGCGGCGCCGTTCGGGCTCCTGACCGTGGGCTGCGCCCTGCTCGTGTCGGAGGTGTGGCTGGGGTTCGTCGGGCTCGCCGGCGGGGGCCTGTGGCTGGTGTCCCTGCGCGGCAGCGTCACGCAGGCGGCGCGGCAGCGGGCCGACTGGCGCAGGCAGCTGTTCTGCCTGCGGTGCCGGCACGTCTTTCTTCCGTGACGCGGCCGCCTGGAACACTGGTGCGGTGATCCGCCGCGACGCTCTCGACCGCCTGCCCGTCCGTTCCGCCGTGCCCGCTCTTCGGGCCGCTCTGGGCGCGCACGGTACGGCGGTGCTGTGCGCCCCGCCGGGCACCGGCAAGACGACGCTCGTGCCGCTCGAGCTGGCGGGACTGCTGGGCGGCGGTCCCGCTCGGCGGGTGGTGGTGGCAGAACCACGGCGGATCGCGGCGCGGGCGGCGGCCCGGCGGATGGCGTGGCTGCTGGGCGAGAAGACCGGTGAGAGCGTCGGCTACGCCGTGCGCGGGGAGCGGGTGGTCGGGCGGCACGCGCGCGTGGAGGTCGTCACCACCGGTGTGCTGTTGCAGCGGCTGCAACGGGACCAGGAGCTGGCGGGCGTCGACGTGGTCGTTCTCGACGAGGTCCACGAGCGGCACCTGGACGCCGACACGGTCGCCGCCTTCCTGCTCGATGTGCGTCAGACGCTGCGGCCGGAGCTGGAGTTGGTGGCTGCCTCCGCGACGACGGACGCGGTGGGCTGGGCACGGCTCCTGGGCGGGGCACCGGTCGTCGAGGCGGAGGGCGTGTCGTACCCCGTGGAGGTGGTGTGGGCGCCGCCCGCGCGTCCCGTGCGGCCGCCGCACGGGACGCGGGTGGATCCGGCGCTGCTCGCGCATGTGGCGTCGGTGGTACGGCGGGCGCTGGCCGAGTGCGAGGGGGACGTGCTGTGCTTCCTGCCCGGTGTCGGGGAGATCGCGCGCGTGGCGGGTCATCTGGGGGATCTCGGCGGCACCGAGGTGCTCCAGGTGCACGGGCGTGCGCCGGCGGCCGTGCAGGAGGCCGTGCTGTCGCCGGGCTCGGCACGGCGTGTGGTGCTGGCGACGGCCGTGGCGGAGTCGTCCCTGACCGTCCCGGGCGTGCGGGTGGTCGTCGACTCCGGTCTCGCGCGCGAGCCGCGGGTCGACCACGCGCGGGGCTGAGCGCGCTGACCACGGTACGGGCCTCGCAGGCGGCGGGTCGGCAGCGGGCGGGCCGGGCGGGGCGTGAGGCGCCGGGCCGGGTGTACCGCTGCTGGTCCGAGGCGGAGGACGCACGGCTGCCGCGTTTCCCGGCGCCGGAGATCCGGCTGGCCGATCTGACCGCGTTCGCCTTGCAGGCGGCGTCCTGGGGCGACCCGGACGCGTCCGGGCTGGCGCTCCTCGACGCACCGCCGCCCGGGGCGATGGCGGCGGCGCGGTCGGTGCTGACGGCGATCGGCGCGGTGGACGCGGCGGGACGGGTCACTGAGCGGGGCGTACGGATGTCCCGGCTGGGACTGCATCCACGGCTGGCGCGGGCGCTGCTGGACGCGGCCCCGCGAGTGGGTGCGGAGCGCGCCGCGGAGGCGGTGGCTCTGCTGAGCGAGGAGCCGCCGCGGGAGTACGGCGACGACCTGGCGGCGGTGTGGCGGGCGGCCCGGCGCGGGGGCGACGCGTACGCGGGGCGCTGGAGGGAGGAGGTGCGCCGGCTGCGGGCCGCGGCGGACGACGTGCCTGCCGGTGCTGCGGAGGTGGGCGACGACCATGTGGTCGGACTCGTCGCCGCGCTCGCCTTCCCGGAGCGGCTCGCGCGGGCCGATGACGGCTCCTGCCTCATGGTGAACGGCACCCGCGCCGAGCTGAGGGAGGGGTCGGGGTTGCGCGGCGCCCCGTGGCTGGCGGTGGCCGTGGCCGACCGGCCCGTCGGTGCGGGGCACGCGCGCGTGGGGCTCGCCGCCGTGGTCGACGAGGACGTGGCGCGGCGGGCGGCCGGGGCCCTGTACTCCACGGGCGAGGAGGTGCACTGGGCCGACGGGGACGTCGTCGCCCGGAGTGTCGAGCGGCTCGGGGCCCTCGAGCTGACGGCGCGGCCGCTGCGGGACCCGGCGCCCGCCCTCGTACGTCGGGCCCTGCTGGAAGGGCTGCGGCAGGAGGGCTTCGGTCTGCTGCGATGGTCCCCTCAGGCCCTTGTGCTGCGGCAGCGACTCTCCTTTCTGCGACTGCACCTGGGCGAGCCGTGGCCGGACGTCCGGGATGACGTGCTCCACGCGCGCGTGGACGAGTGGCTGGAGCCCGAGCTGAGCCGTGCCCGGCGGCGGGCCGACCTCGCCCGGATCGACGCGGGGCAGGCCCTGGCCCGGCTGCTGCCCTGGTCCACCGGGGAGGCCGCCCGGCTCGACGAACTCGCCCCGGAGCGGATCACCGTCCCGAGCGGGTCCGCGATCCGGATCGACTACGCCGATCCCGAGCGGCCCGTGCTCGCCGTGAAACTGCAGGAGGTGTTCGGGGTGCAGGCCTCGCCCGAGCTCGCCGGTGTGCCCGTCGTCGTGCACCTGCTCTCCCCCGCCGGGCGGCCCGCGGCCGTCACCGCAGACCTCGCCTCCTTCTGGCGGGACGGGTACAGGGCCGTACGGGCGGAGCTGCGCGGCCGCTACCCCAAGCACCCCTGGCCGGAGGACCCGGCCACCGCGGAGCCGACCCGGCACACGAACGCTCGGCTCAGGCGGTGACCGGCTCGGGCTCCTCGACCGCGGTGGGCTCCGGGTCGTCCGGGCGGCGGCCGCGCGCCTCCAGGTAGAGGGACAGCGACAGAAGGGCGGCGCCGAGGATCAGGAAGCCCCACGGCAGGGAGGACGTCAGCAGCAGGATCATTAGGCGGTTGTGCTCGACCAGGGCGACCGTCGAGGCGAGGTAGTCCTCGCGCATCTTCACATGCCCCGCGAAAACCGTGACCCTGTCACGTCCCCCGAGGAGCGTGCCGCCCCGCAGTTCCTCCTTGTGGATCTCCTCGCCGTAGACGGGCGCGCCGGTCAGGGGTTCTACCCAGAACTTGCGGACCGTCGTGTACCAGCGGGTCGTGCCGGTCTTCGCGACCGACTCGGGGGTGATGCCCTTGACGGGCATGATCTTGGGGAAGGGGACCTTGGTCCACGGGATCGTCTGTTCGAAGCAGTAGACCTTGACGCCCCGGAAGGTCCGCGTGCCCCTGTAGTGGATGGGGCGGGTGACGCGGGCTTGCGCGTCGAAGTATTCGTAGTCCCGCTTCTGGGTCAGGAAGGGCCATTTGAACTCGATGCCGTCACGGTGGACGGGGTCGCCGTCGACCATCTCGCCGGTGGCGTGGACGGGTTCCTGGCTGTGGGCGTCGAAGATGTACCGCTCCGGGATGCGGGACACCATGGCGCCGTCGGGTCCCTGCACATAGGACAGGCCGTCCCACACGACCACGTCCCGGCCCGCGGTCTTCTCGATCTTGTCAGCGGCCTCCACGTTCCCTCTGAGGGTCTGCACGATGATGACCTCGGGGACCGTGCGGGACGTCATGGTGCCGTAGTCGAGGAGGGTGGCGTTCTTCGCCTCGAGGACCATGGTCTGGTACTGGTTCGCGGGGACCTTGGCCAGGCGTGGGAACGCGTACCAGCGCAGCAGTGGGGACAGCGCCGTGAAGAACACGGCGAAGGCGAGCAGGACCAGGCCGGCCTTGCGGCGCATCTCGCGTCCTCCTTTGCGCGCGTCACGGATGGCTGGGGACCGTCGTCAGCAGTGGTTTCGGGGACGTCGTGCCGGACGGCGAACCCAGGGCCGTAAGGCCGAACACCAGGGCGAACGCCGCCGCCAGGCCGATCGCGGCGGCGATGAGGGCGCGCATACGGGCCTCCCCGGGACGGCAGCCGGCACAGGGCAACTGATGGACCGTCAGGTCCGGCACCGTAGCAACGGAGGCGTGAGATGAGAACAGGACGCACGAAAAGGCGGCGGCGCCCCTCCGCGGTGGAGGGGCGCCGCCGTCGTACGTTCCCGGCCGGCCTTACGAGCTGGGGCTCGGACTCGGACTCGGGCTCGGGCTGGGGCTGGGGGACGAGTCGGCCGCCGCGACCTTCAGTTCGACCGTCAGGGTGGCCCCGCCCGCCGTGGTGATGCGGAGCAGGAATGTGCCGGTCGTGTCGTCGGCGTACAGCTTCGGCAGCTTCAGCAGGCCGTCGGCGTCGGTCTTGAGGCCTGTGAGCGTGCGTACGGTCTTGCCGCTCGCGTCCTTGAAGTAGGGGCCCTTGTCGTTCTCGGTCAGGTCGTCGGCCGACTTGACGAGCGTCGCCGTGGCCGCGACACCGTCCGCGACGGCGCCCTTGTACGTGGCCTTCACCTCGACCTGGTCCGCGAACTCACCGCCCGGTGTGCAGGTCAGCTCGGTGTCGCTGGTGCGGACGAGGGTGTCGGCCTGGCGTTCGACAACGGTGGCCGAGTAGTCGAGACCGGCGACCATGCGGCCCACGACCAGGGCGCGGACCCTGAAACCGCCGGTCTTCTGGCCGGCGACGAGCGCGGGCGCGGTGGCCTTGCCCGAGCTGTCGGTGACGACGGTCGCGACGGTCTCCCCACCGGTGAAGGTGGTGTCCGTGTCATCCATGATCGCGAAGCGCACGCGGACCTTCGGCACGGCCTTGCCGGCCTTCGTGACGGCCTTCACCACGACCTTCCGGTCGAAGGTGTCGCCCGTCTTCGCGGAGAGCTGCCCGGTGCCGCCGTCGGCCAGGTGGTCCACCGTGTCGGTGGGGGTGGGGGCGGGCGGAGTCGGCTTCGGGGTGGTGGGCTTGCTCGGCGACGGCGGGGTGGGGGTGGGGCCGGTGGTGCCGCCGGCGGGCTCGGAGCTGCCGGGCTTGCTCGTCTTCCCCGGCTTCGGGTCGGGGCTCGCGCCGGAGTTCCGGTCGCTGCGGTGCGAGGGCAGGGTGCCGGTGCCGTCCGGGATCGAGTGGGTGCCCTTGCGGTAGAACTCGTACCAGGACAGAACGGTGTTCAGGTAGTCCTGCGAGTTGTTGTAGCTGAGTATCGCGGCGTTCATGTCGGCCTGCACCGACAGGTCACGGTCCGCGCGGCACAGGTAGTGCGCGGCGGCCAGAGCGGCGTCGTAGACGTTGTTGGGGTCCTTGACGCCGTCGCCGTTGCCGTCGCGGCCCGCCCAGGCCCAGGTGGACGGGATGAACTGCATGGGCCCGACCGCACGGTCATAGGTGCTGTCGCCGTCGTAGGCGCCGTTGTCGGTGTCCTTGATGCTGGCGAAGCCGTTGCCGTTCAGGACCGGGCCGAGGATCTTCGTGTACGTGGTGCCGTCCGCGTCGACCCGGCCGCCCTCGGCCTGGCCTGACTCCACCTGGCCGATGGCGGCGAGGAGTTGCCACGGCAGATTGCAGCCGGGCTTGGAGCTCTGGAGTTCCGCCGCGGCCTTCTTGTAGGCGTCGAGGACCGTGGCGGGTATGCCGCCCTGCCCTGTGCCGGAAGGGCCCGTGGTGGGCGTGGCGCTGGGGTCGGGCGACTCGGTGGGGCTCTTGAGCGGGGGCAGGTCGGTGTAGTAGCCGCCGTTGCCGGTGGCGGTGTCGCCGCCGCTCGTGTTGCCGGTCGTCTCGGGCGTGGACTGCGCGCCGGTGGCCTGTCTGCCCTGGTCGTCGCTGGTGACTCCCGGAGCCTGGGATGCCGCCAGAGCCGCGACCGCGGCCGCGGCCAAAGCGGTGGTTGCCGCCCCCTTGCGCAGCCTCCTGCCGAAACGCGCCGCCATTGAGTGAACCCCTCCCGTCGACGACCTGGTGTGTGCTGCTCTGTTGTGTCCGTGTGTTCGACCACGCATCCGTGCGCGGCGACCAAGTGACCCTACGACAACTTGCGACGCGTCGACACCGGTTGGTGCCCGGTTTTCACCAGTTGGTCATGTCCGCTTGGGGCGGACGCAGAAGCAGGGCGGGTCGCCTCACCTTTCTCATGCGTCCCTCATACTGGACGCTCGTGATCGCCGGGTGGTTGTGCTCGGTCAACATCTGCGGCGGGAGGCTTCGTGCCGTTCACCCTCAGCCATGCCGCGGCCGTCCTGCCGGCCGTGCGCGCGGACGGGTCCGGACGCGGGCGGCTGGTACCCGCCGTTCTCGTCGCGGGATCGTTCGCGCCCGACATGACCTACTTCGCGGCGAGCGTGGTGTCCGGGGGCATGGAGTTCGGTACGGTCACGCACTCCTTCACAGGGGTGTTCACCGTCGATGTGCTCATCGCTTGGGCACTGGTGGGGTTGTGGCTGGTACTGCGGGAGCCGTTGGTGGCGCTGCTGCCGCCGACGGTGCAGGGGCGGGTGGCGGCGCTGGTGCGCTGCGGTACACCGCTGCGCAAGGTCTCGTTCGCACTCCTGGCGCGGTGGTACGTCTCCGCGGTGCTGGGTGCGCTGACGCACGTGGTGTGGGACGCGTTCACACACATCGGCCGGTGGGGGGTACAGGTGTTGCCCTGGCTTGCGCGGCCGACGGCGGGTGCGCCGCGGTACACGTATCTGCAGTACGGGAGTTCGGCCGTGGCGGCCGTCATGATCGCCGTGTTCGTGGCGGTCGCGCTGCGGCGGGCGTCCGCCGGTTCGTCGGCGGTGTCGGCGCTGCCGGTGCTGTCGTGGGCGGACCGGTGGCTGGCTACGGCGGTGATCGGCGGGTGCGCGGCGGCGGGGGCGGTGCAGCGGGCGTCGCGGTGGTGGGCCTACTGGGGAGCCCACGCGAAACCGTGGGAGGTGATCCCGCCGACGTGCTTCGGCGCGGGCGCGGGCCTCGCGGTGGGGATGGCGCTGTATGTGACGGGCGTCAGGGCCCTGCGGCGCACGACCAGGGACCGCCGGGGCACCGATCGGGAACCGGCTCGACCGGCGTCACGCTGATCGCCTCCGGGCCATCCGGGGTGGACTGCCCGGACACGCGGGTTGGTGCGGCGACGGGCAACCGTCGCCCCGTCGCCGCGCCCGGCAGGCGCCCCCACCCTTGAACCGGCTTCAACGGCTCGGGCGGGGCACCCCCACAACGCCCGTCCTTGCCGGGCGAACGCCGCCCGCCCGGCACTCAGTGCGCCGCCGACTCCCAGTCCGTCCCGTACCCCACCGAGACGTCCAGTGGTGCCCGTAGCCGTACCGCTGCTGCCATTTCCCGGCGGACCAGGTCCTCCGTCTGCTGCCGTTCGCCCGGGGCGATCTCCAGCACGATTTCGTCGTGGACCTGGAGGAGCATCCGGGACTTCAGGTCCGCCTCACGCAGCGCCCGGTCCACGTTCAGCATCGCGATCTTGACGATGTCCGCCGCCGTACCCTGGATCGGGGCGTTCAGCGCCATCCGTTCGGCCGTCTCCCGACGCTGCCGGTTGTCGCTGTTCAGGTCGGGCAGATAGCGGCGGCGGCCGAAGAGCGTCTCGGTGTAGCCCGTCGCCCTCGCCTCGTCCACCACACGGCGCAGATAGTCGCGCACCCCGCCGAACCGCTCGAAGTACGTGTCCATCAGCGCGCGGGCCTCCGCCGCCTCGATGTTCAGCTGCTGGGACAGGCCGAACGCCGACAGCCCGTACGCCAGGCCGTAGGACATCGCCTTGATCTTGCGCCGCATCTCCGCGTCGACCGCGTCACGGCCGACCCCGAAGACCTGGGAGGCGACCGTGGTGTGCAGGTCCTCCCCGGAGGTGAACGCCTGGATCAGGCCCTCGTCCTCGGACAGGTGGGCCATCACACGCAGCTCGATCTGGCTGTAGTCCGCGGTCATCAGGGATTCGAAGCCCTCACCGACCACGAAGCCCCGGCGGATCGCCCTGCCCTCGTCCGTGCGCACCGGGATGTTCTGCAGGTTCGGGTCCGTCGACGACAGGCGGCCCGTCGCGGCGACCGTCTGGTTGAACGTGGTGTGGATGCGGCCGTCCGTCGCGATCGTCTTGATCAGGCCCTCGACCGTCACCCGCAGCTTCGCCTGCTCCCGGTGGCGCAGCATGATCACCGGCAGTTCGTTGTCCGTCTGGGTCGCCAGCCACGCCAGTGCGTCCGCGTCCGTCGTGTAGCCCGTCTTCGTCTTCTTCGTCTTCGGCAGGCCCAGCTCACCGAAGAGGACCTCCTGGAGCTGCTTGGGCGAGCCCAGGTTGAACTCGTGCCCCGCCGCGGCGTACGCCTCCTTCACCGCCTGCTGGACGGCGCCCGCGAACATCTGCTCCATGGTCTCCAGATGCGCTCGGTCCGCGGCGATTCCGTGCCGCTCCATCCGGGCCAGCAGCGCGGAGGTGGGCAGCTCCATGTCGCGCAGCAGATCCGCCGCACCGACCTCCCGCAGCTTCTCCTCGAACGCCTGGCCGAGGTCCAGGATCGCCCGGGCCTGGATCATCAGCGCCTCGGCCTCGGCGCCCTCGTCCGTACCGAAGGCCAGCTGTCCGTCCGCCGTGGCCGCGGGCGCCAGCTCACGGCCCAGGTACTCCAGTGAGAGCGCGTCCAGCGCGAAGGAGCGACGGCCCGGCTTGACCAGGTACGCGGCGAGCGCCGTGTCCATGGTCACGCCCTGAAGGGACCAGCCGTGCTCGGGAAGGACGCGCATCGCGCCCTTGGAGTTGTGCAGGACCTTGGGCCTCGCCGGGTCGGCGAGCCACTCCGCGAACGCCCTCTCGTCGGCCTCGTCCAGCTCCGCCGGGTCGAACCAGGCCGCCGCGCCGTCGGCCGCGGCGAGCGCGATCTCGGCCACCGCGCCCGTGCCCAGCGCCCATGAGTCGACCGTGGCGACACCCAGGACCTGTGTGCCGTGCTCGGTCAGCCACGGCTTCAGCTCTCCTGCGCCCAGCACCGCCCCGTCCAGCTCGACGCCGTCCGCCACGACCGGGTGCGCTTCGACCTCCTCGGCGCCCGGGTCGACGGCGAAGAGCCGCTCGCGCAGCGAGGGGTTCCTGATCTCCAGGGTGTCCAGGACCATGGCGACGGTCTTGCGGTCGTACGCGGCACGCCTGAGGTCGGCGACCGCCTTCGGCAGCTCCACCTGCCGCTCCAGCTCGGTCAGCCGGCGGTTCAGCTTCACCGACTCCAGGTGGTCGCGCAGGTTCTGCCCGGCCTTGCCCTTGACCTCGTCGACGCGCTCGACCAGCTCCGCGAAGGAGCCGAACTGGTTGATCCACTTCGCCGCCGTCTTCTCACCCACGCCCGGGATGCCGGGCAGGTTGTCCGACGGGTCGCCGCGCAGGGCGGCGAAGTCCGGGTACTGCGCCGGCGTGAGCCCGTACTTCTCGAACACCTTCTCCGGGGTGAACCGGGTCAGCTCCGAGACGCCCTTGGTCGGATACAGCACCGTCGTGTGCTCGCTGACCAACTGGAAGGAGTCGCGGTCGCCGGTGACGATCAGCACCTCGAAGCCCTCTGCCTCGGCCTGGGTGGCGAGCGTGGCGATCACGTCGTCCGCCTCGTACCCCTCGACCGCGAACCGGGCGGCGTGCATGGCGTCCAGCAGCTCGCAGATCAGCTCCACCTGGCCCTTGAACTCGTCCGGGGTCTTCGAACGGTTCGCCTTGTACTCGGTGAACTCCTCCGAGCGCCAGGTCTTGCGGGAGACGTCGAACGCCACCGCGAAGTGCGTGGGCGCCTCGTCACGCAGGGTGTTGGCCAGCATCGACGCGAAACCGTAGATCGCGTTCGTCGGCTGGCCGGTCGCGGTGGTGAAGTTCTCCGCGGGCAGCGCGAAGAACGCGCGGTAGGCCAAGGAGTGCCCGTCCATGAGCATCAGCCGGGGACGGTCGCCGCCGGTAGTCTTGTCGGTCTGCTTCGATGCTGTCTCTGCCACGCCCCCGATCCTGCCACGCCCCACTGACACTCGGCCCCGGCCGTGGGCTCCTCCGGCGGCCGGACGGGGCCTCTCGGTGCCCGGGCGGTGCCGCAGCGCCCCGCGAGGCCAGGTGCAGGGACCGGCGCCGCCCCGTCGCCGCCGAGACTCCACATCGTTGCCTGTTCCGCAACCATTGCATGATACGGAACTATGGTCCCTGCCCTCCACGCACTGCCGTCGTTGTCGGCAGCGCGTGCGAGGATCAGAGACGTAGTTCACGGGTGCCGGTGAAGGAGAGCGCAGCGATGGCAACGAAGCCGCCCATGGGCGATCCGGTTCAGGACGCGCCGCAGGTCGCCGAGCCCAAGCACGCCGCGGCGGGGCTGCCGGCGATCGGGCACACCCTGCGCATCGCCCAGCAGCAGATGGGCGTGCGCCGCACCGCGCTGACCCTCCTGCGCGTCAACCAGAAGGACGGCTTCGACTGCCCTGGCTGCGCCTGGCCCGAGCCGGACCACCGGCACAAGGCGGAGTTCTGTGAGAACGGCGCGAAGGCGGTGGCCGAAGAGGCCACCCTGCGCCGGGTCACCCCCGAGTTCTTCGCCGCGCACCCGGTGACCGACCTCGCCGGCCGCAGCGGCTACTGGCTGGGCCAGCAGGGGCGGCTGACGCACCCCATGTACCTGCCGGAGGGCGCCGACCACTACGAGCCGGTCACCTGGGAGCGCGCCTTCGACATCATCGCCGAGGAGATCGCCGCCCTCGACTCCCCCGACCAGGCCGTCTTCTACACCTCCGGCCGCACCAGCAACGAGGCCGCGTTCCTCTACCAGCTGTTCGCCCGCGAGCTGGGCACCAACAACCTGCCCGACTGTTCGAACATGTGCCACGAGTCGTCCGGCTCCGCACTGTCCGAGACGATCGGCATCGGCAAGGGCAGCGTCCTGCTCGAAGACCTCTACAAGGCGGACCTGATCATCGTCGCCGGGCAGAACCCCGGCACGAACCACCCGCGCATGCTCTCCGCCCTGGAGAAGGCCAAGGCGAACGGCGCGCGGATCATCAGCGTCAACCCTCTGCCCGAGGCGGGCCTGGAGCGGTTCAAGAACCCCCAGACACCCAAGGGCCTCACCGCGGGCGCCGCGCTCACCGACCTGTTCCTGCAGATCCGCATCGGCGGAGACCAGGCCCTCTTCCGCCTCCTGAACAAGCTGATCCTCGCTGAGCACGACAGCGCCTCCGGCGCGGGGTCCGGCGCGATCGACGAGGACTTCGTCCGCGACCACACCCACGGCTTCGAGGAGTTCGCGAAGGCCGCCCGCGCCGCCGACTGGGACGAGACGCTCACGGCGACCGGACTCACGCGCGAGGAGATCGAGAAGGCCCTGCGGATGGTCCTCGCCTCGCAGCGCACCATCGTCTGCTGGGCGATGGGCCTCACCCAGCACAAGCACTCGGTTCCCACCATCCGCGAGGTGGTCAACTTCCTCCTGCTGCGCGGCAACATCGGCCGCCCCGGTGCGGGCGTGTGCCCGGTGCGCGGTCACTCGAACGTGCAGGGCGACCGCACGATGGGCATCTTCGAACGGCCCGCGCCCGCCTTCCTGGACGCCCTGGAGAAGGAGTTCGGGTTCGCGCCGCCGCGCGAGCACGGCTACGACGTCGTCCGGGCCATCCGCGCGCTGCGGGACGGCGAGGCCAAGGTCTTCTTCGCGATGGGCGGCAACTTCGTGTCCGCCTCCCCCGACACGGAGGTGACGGAAGCCGCCATGCGGCGCGCCCGCCTGACCGTGCACGTGTCGACGAAGCTGAACCGCTCGCATGCGGTCACCGGCGCGCGCGCCCTGATCCTGCCCACCCTCGGCCGTACCGAGCGCGACCTTCAGGGCGGCGGCGAGCAGTTCGTCACCGTCGAGGACTCCATGGGCATGGTGCACGCCTCCCGCGGCCGTCTGGAGCCCGCGAGCCCGCACCTGCTCTCCGAGCCGGCCATCGTGTGCCGCCTCGCCCGCCGGGTGCTCGGCGCCGACAGCAAGGTGTCGTGGGAGGAGTTCGAGAAGGACTACGCGACCATCCGCGACCGCATCGCGCGCGTGATCCCCGGCTTCGAGGACTTCAACGCGCGCGTGGCCCGCCCGGGCGGATTCGCACTCCCCCACGCCCCCCGCGACGAGCGCCGCTTCCCCACCGCCACCGGCAAGGCCAACTTCACGGCGGCCCCCGTGGAGTACCCGAAGCCGCCCGAGGGCCGGCTCCTGCTGCAGACCCTGCGCTCCCACGACCAGTACAACACCACGATCTACGGCCTCGACGACCGCTACCGGGGGATCAAGAACGGCCGCCGCGTCGTCCTGGTCCACCCCGAGGACGCCCGTGCGCTCGGCGTGGCGGACGGCTCGTACGTCGACCTGGTCAGCGAGTGGCAGGACGGCGTCGAGCGGCGCGCCCCCGGCTTCCGCGTCGTGCACTACCCCACCGCGCGGGGCTGCGCGGCCGCCTACTACCCCGAGACCAACGTGCTGGTCCCGCTGGACGCCACCGCCGACACCAGCAACACCCCCGCGAGCAAGTCCGTGGTGGTCCGCCTGGAACAATCGGCGACCGACTGAGCGTTTGCTCAGCCACAGTCGAGTGACCGATCACCACGAACGGAGCCGTGCCCCATGGGCGAGCAGCACACCGTGAAGTTCCCCCAGGAAGTCGTCGACGAGTACGCCGCGCTCGGCGTCGACCTGCCCGCCCTCTTCTCCGCCGGGCACCTCGGCACGCGGATGGGCGTCCAAATCGTCGAGGCGTCCGCAGAGCGCGTCGTCGGCACCATGCCGGTGGAGGGCAACACCCAGCCGTACGGACTGCTCCACGGCGGCGCCTCCGCCGTCCTCGCCGAGACCCTCGGCTCGGTCGGCGCCATGCTGCACGGCGGCAGCTCCAAGATCGCCGTAGGTGTCGACCTGAACTGCACCCACCACCGCGGGGTGCGCTCGGGTCTGGTCACCGGCGTGGCCACCCCCGTACACCGGGGGCGCTCCACGGCGACGTACGAAATCGTCATCAGCAACGAGGGCGGCAAGCGCGTGTGCACCGCCCGCCTCACCTGTCTGCTGCGCGATGTGCAGCCCGGCGACGAGGCGCACCTGCGCACGGCGGACTGAGCGGCGAAAGCCCACGCCTGCAACGCCGTTGCCCCCGGACATCCGGCGGCTTAGCGTCATGGCATGAGAACGGGAGGAGTCCCCCGGCCGGGGCCGACTGCGTACAAGGGGTGGCTCGGACCGGCGCTGCTGACGAGCGCGGTGGCCACCGGCTGCGGCACCTTGGGTCAGAGCGACGCCACGAGCACGGGACGGGCCGCCTCCCCCTCGGCGTCGCCACGGGCCACGCCTGACGAGGAGTTGTGCGCGCGGGTCGCCGCCTGCTGGTCGCGCAAAGTGCTGGACACCCACACCCACGGGCACCACCCGTCGTCGGGGCTCCCCAACGGTCAGTGCGAGATGCTCCGGACGGCCGCGGACGCCGCGCCGGCCGAAGGGAGGCTTCAAAACCCGGAAGCCGCCGACAAGCTGATCGTCCGTCAGGCCCGCGAGGGTTGTGCCGCCTGGTGTCGCACCGGCGGCCCGAGCAAGGGCCCGTGGGGTTGAGCGGCGTAGGCCCCCTCGAGCCGGGCGAGGGCACGCACGCGGGGGACGTGGATACGGACGGCGTGCCCGGTGTCCGCCGCGGGCCTCTGGCCCGGCTGCCCGACCGGCACCGCCGTGCGGTCCTCACGGCCGCGACAGCCGCCGCCCTCCTCGCGGGCGGCGGCTATGTCTACGCGACCAGACCCCACAAGCCACCGGCGCCGGCCCCGCCGTACCCCTCCCAGGTGGTCGACATCACCTACCTGCACACCGAGGCCACACCCCGGGGCGCACCCGCCGGGAGCTTCAGTTTCGAGGTCGCACTGCGCGTACAGTCCGGCCCGCCGGTCACCGTGACTCGGATGGCCCAGCCCTACGCCGGCCTGTCACTGACCTCCGAGCCCGCCGTCCCTTTCCGGACGGCGGCAGGATCCATTCGCAAGATCACCATCACCATGCATGTGACGGATTGCGCGAAAGCGCCGGAGAACGCCGGACTCCCTTTCCTGGACGTAACTCTGCGTAATACGCACGCAATAGAGGCTCACAGTTACATACCCGGGCCACGGTATGCGCACGACCTCTCGCAAGCCCTGCAAGTCGCCTGCAGCAACCGTTCCGGGTAATGACCAAAACGACTGAGACACCTGAACGCACCCCGGCACGTCCTGCGAGTTCTCACTATGCGGACTGGGCGAATCAGTCCGAATTCCGCTCTTCCGCCCACCCAGTACCGCTCTCCATTACCCGGTGTCATAACAAGAGCGTCACAGCCTCGTTCAACCTCTCCTTTACCTCCCCCACACCCGCTTAGAGTCACGGCCAGTCACCGCGCGGTCTGAATGTCAGTTCGGCCCAGCGCTCGACTCGGCCGCTTCCAGGGGGGAGGGCCGTGCCAGGGAAAGGACTGATCGTGCGTCAACGTTCGCTCATCGCCATCACCGCCGCGCTGGCGGCGGGAGCACTCACCCTCACCGCCTGCGGCTCGCGCGACAGCGGCGACAAGGGCTCGTCCGGCAACGGCGGTACCACCGTCACCATCGGAGTCGACGCCCCGCTGACCGGCGACCTGTCCGCCATGGGCCTGGGTATCAAGAACTCGGCCGACCTCGCTGTCAAGAACGCCAACAAGCAGAACTACGTCAAGGGCATCACCTTCAAGATCGAAGCCCTCGACGACCAGAAGCAGCCGTCCCAGGGCCAGCAGAACGCCACCAAGCTCGTCGCCGACAGCAACGTCCTCGGCGTCGTCGGCCCGCTGAACTCCTCCGTCGCCGAGTCGATGCAGAAGGTCTTCGACGACGCCAAGCTCGTCGAGGTCTCCCCGGCCAACACCGGCCCGGCCCTCACCCAGGGCGCGGACTGGCAGACCAAGAAGGTGCGCCCCTACAAGTCGTACTTCCGCACCGCGACCACGGACGCCATCCAGGGCCCGTTCGCCGCCCAGTACGTCTACAACGACGCCAAGAAGAAGAAGGTCTTCGTCATCGACGACAAGAAGACCTACGGCGCGGGCCTCGCCGGCACCTTCACCGAGGAGTTCAAGAAGCTCGGCGGCACGGTCGTCGGCACCGAGCACATCAACCCTGACACCACGGACTTCTCCGCGGTCGCCACCAAGGTGAAGAACTCGGGTGCGGACGTCGTCTACTACGGCGGCGAGTACCCGCAGGCAGGCCCGCTCAGCAAGCAGATCAAGGCCGCCGGTGCCAAGATCCCGCTCGTCGGCGGCGACGGCATCAACGACGCCACCTACGGCAAGCTGGCCGGCCCCGAGGCCACCGGCGACCTCGCCACCTCGGTCGGCGCCCCCGTCGAGTCCCTCCCCTCCGCCAAGCAGTTCGTCGCCGACTACAAGGCCGCCGGCTACAAGGACGAGTACTCCGCCTACGGCGGCTACTCCTACGACTCCGCCTGGGCGATCATCGAGGCCGTGAAGAAGGTCGTCGAGGACAACGGCGGCAAGCTGCCCTCCGACGCCCGCGCCAAGGTCACCGCCGCCATGCAGAACGTCTCCTTCGACGGTGTGACCGGCAAGGTCTCCTTCGACGAGTTCGGTGACGCCACCAACAAGCAGCTCACCGTGTACGCCGTCAAGAACGGTGCCTTCACGGCCGTCAAGTCCGGTACCTTCACCGGCTGACCACGCCCGCACCATCCTCACGAGCCGCGCGGGGCGCTGTTCCACTGGCGCCCCGCGCGGACTCGCATCCGGACACATCCGTCGAACTTTTCCGAACGTCTCGGAGGACATGCGGTGAACGAACTGCCGCAGCAGCTGGTCAACGGCCTGCTACTAGGATCCATGTACGGGCTGGTCGCCATCGGCTACACGATGGTCTATGGCATCGTCCAGCTCATCAACTTCGCCCACGGCGAGATCTTCATGACCGGCGCGTTCGGCGCCCTCACGGTCTACGCGTACGTCCTGCCCGACGGCACCTCCATGTGGGTCGCCCTGCCACTGATGCTCGTCGGCGCGGTCCTGGTCGCCGTCCTCGTGGCCGTGGGAGCGGAGCGGTTCGCCTACCGGCCTCTGCGCAACGCCCCCCGCCTGGCCCCTCTCATCACGGCCATCGGCCTCTCCCTCGCCCTCCAGCAGGCCGTCTGGGCCTGGTACCCGGAGGCCAAATCCGCCCGCACCTTCCCGCAGATCAACGGGGGCCCCTTCCACCTCGGCAGTGTCACCATCCAGACCGGTGACGTCTTCCTCATCATCGCGGCCCCCATCAGCATGGCCGTCCTCGCCTACTTCGTCATGAGGACCCGCACCGGACGCGGCATGCAGGCCACCGCCCAGGACCCCGACACCGCCAAGCTCATGGGTGTCGACACCGACCGCATCATCGTGGTCGCCTTCGCCCTCGGCGCCGCCTTCGCCGCCATCGGCGGCGTCGCCTACGGCCTCAAGTACGGCCAGATCGACTTCCGCATGGGCTTCATCCTCGGCCTCAAGGCCTTCACCGCGGCCGTCCTCGGTGGCATCGGCAACATCTACGGAGCCATGATCGGCGGCGTCGTCCTCGGTGTCGCCGAGACCCTGGCCACCGCCTACATCGCCGACCTCCCCGGCATGGAAAAGTTCGGCAGCCAGTCCTGGGCAGACGTCTGGGCGTTCGTACTCCTCATTCTCGTGCTGCTGTTCAGGCCACAGGGCCTGCTCGGCGAGCGCGTCGCGGACAGGGCGTGACACCGATGACCACACAGACCACCGCACCCGACACCCCGAGCACCCCCGCCACCGGCGCCCCCTCCGGACTCGTCCGCATCCCGCCGCGCATCGGCCGCGCCGTCGCCACCGTCGGCGGCGCCCTCACCATCCTCTCCACCTTCCTCTCCTGGACCTGGACCGCCGACTTCCCCGGCGACCTCACCGTCTACGGCTACCCGGGCGGCCTGCAGGTCCTCGTCCTCATCGGCGGCGTCCTCACCACCCTGTTCGCCCTCGCCTCCTACGGCATCAAAGGCCTGGGCTGGCTCGTCCCCGCCGGCGCCGACGCAGCCCTGAAGTTCGCCGCCCTCACCACCTTCGCCACCGCCTGGTACACGGTCCTGGCGATCAGCGTCGAACTCGGCGGACTCGTCAACCTGGAGCCCGGCGGCTACCTCGTGGCCGTCACCAGCCTGGCCGCCCTGATCGGCGCCCTGGCCCTGCCCTTCCAGCGGCCCGAGCCCGACCCCATCGACCCCGACGACACGTCCTGGGAACACTTCAAGCACCGGGCCGCCCACCAATGGGCAACGGTCAAGGCCGCCTTCACCTCCGGCACCCCGCGCCCCCTCGGCAAGCTGCCCTCCTACGCCGAGATCCTGATCATCGTCGGGATCCTGGCCCTGGGACTGACCGTCTTCACCTACGGCATCGGCACCGAGTACGACGAACTCTTCATCGGCTTCCTGCTCACCGCCGGCCTCGGCTTCGCCGCCCTCAACAAGGCCGGCCTGATCAGCCAGGCCTCCCAGCTCACCGCCCGCCACCAGAACATCACCACCTGCGGGGCGTTCGTCGCGGCGGCGCTGTTCCCCTTCACCCAGACCAACGACCAGTACGCGACCCTCGGCGTCTACATCCTCATCTTCGCCACCGTCGCCCTCGGCCTGAACATCGTCGTCGGCCTCGCCGGCCTCCTCGACCTCGGTTACGTCGCCTTCCTCGGCGTCGGCGCCTACGCCGCGGCCCTGGTATCCGGCTCCCCCAACTCCCCCTTCCACGTCCACTTCCCCTTCTGGGCCGCCGTCCTCATCGGCGCCGCCGCCTCCCTCGTGTTCGGCGTCCTCATCGGCGCCCCCACCCTGCGCCTGCGCGGCGACTACCTCGCCATCGTCACCCTCGGCTTCGGTGAGATCTTCCGCATCACGGCCAACAACCTCGACGGCACCTCCGGACCCGACCTCACCAACGGCTCCAACGGCATCGCCTCCATCCCGAACCTCGACATCCTCGGCTTCGACTTCGGCGCCCAGCACGACATCGCCGGGTTCAGCATCGGCCGCTTCGCCAACTACTTCTTCCTGATGCTGATCATCACCGCCGTCGTCGTGCTCGTCTTCCGGCGCAGCGGCAACTCCCGCATCGGCCGGGCCTGGGTCGCCATCCGCGAGGACGAGACCGCCGCTCTCGCCATGGGCATCAACGGCTTCCGGGTCAAACTGATCGCCTTCGCCGTCGGCGCCTCCCTCGCCGGCCTCGCCGGCACCGTCCAGGCCCACGTCACCTACACCGTCACACCCGAGCAGTACCTCTTCGCCGGCCCCATCCCACCCAACTCCGCCTTCCTGCTCGCCGCGGTCGTCCTCGGCGGCATGGGCACCATCAGCGGCCCCCTCATCGGCGCCGCTCTGCTCTTCCTCATCCCCAACAAGCTCCAGTTCCTCGGCGACTACCAGCTCTTCGCCTTCGGTCTCGCACTCATCCTGCTGATGCGCTTCCGTCCGGAGGGCCTCATCCCCAACCGGCGCCGCCAACTGGAATTCCACGAAGAGGCGGAAGCGCCCACAGTCCTCAGCACGACAGGGGCCTGACCACCATGACCACCGACACCACCACCACGGACACCACCCCGGGCGCCACCGCCCCCGGCGAGGTCGTACTCGACGCACGCGGCGTCACCATGCGCTTCGGCGGACTCACCGCCGTACGAGGCGTCGACCTGACCGTGAACAGCGGCGAGATCGTCGGCCTCATCGGCCCCAACGGCGCCGGCAAAACCACCTTCTTCAACTGCCTGACCGGCCTGTACGTCCCCACGGAAGGCGAAGTCCGCTACAAGGGCAACGTCCTGCCGCCCAAGTCCTTCAAGGTCACCGCCGCAGGCATCGCCCGCACGTTCCAGAACATCCGCCTGTTCGCCAACATGACGGTCCTGGAAAACGTGCTCGTCGGAGGCCACACCCGCACCAAGGAAGGCTTCTGGTCCGCCGTCCTGCGCGGCCCCGGCTTCCACAAGGCCGAAGCAGCCTCCCGCGAACGCGCCATGGAACTCCTCGAGTTCATCGGCCTCGCGGACAAGGCCGAACACCTCGCCCGCAACCTCCCCTACGGCGAACAGCGCAAGCTCGAAATCGCACGAGCGCTGGCCAGCGAGCCCGGCCTGCTCCTGCTGGACGAACCGACCGCCGGCATGAACCCGCAGGAAACCCGCGCCACCGAGGAACTGGTCTTCGCCATCCGCGACAAAGGCATCGCCATCCTCGTCATCGAGCACGACATGCGGTTCATCTTCAACCTCTGCGACCGCGTCGCCGTCCTCGTCCAGGGCGAAAAACTCATCGAAGGCGACAGCGCCACCGTCCAGGGAGACGAACGCGTCATCGCCGCCTACCTCGGCGAGCCCTTCGAAAACGCCCCCGGCGAGGAAGAGATCGCCGAAGTCGAAGCCGCCGAAGCAGCGGCCGAGACCACGACGGACGCCGCGCCCGGCAAGGAGAACGACCGATGACCGCACTGCTCGAAGTCGAAGACCTCCGAGTCGCCTACGGCAAGATCGAAGCCGTCAAGGGCATCTCCTTCAAGGTCGACGCCGGCCAGGTCGTCACCCTCATCGGCACCAACGGCGCCGGCAAGACCACCACCCTGCGCACCCTGTCGGGCCTGCTGAAGCCCGTCGGCGGACAGATCAAATTCAACGGCAAATCGCTGAAGAAGATCCCCGCCCACCAGGTGGTCTCCCTCGGCCTCGCCCACTCACCCGAGGGCCGGCACATCTTCCCCCGCATGACCATCGAGGACAACCTCCGCCTCGGAGCGTTCCTGCGCAACGACAAGCCAGGCATCGAAAAGGACATCCAGCGCGCCTACGACCTCTTCCCGATCCTCGGAGAACGCAGGAAGCAGGCCGCAGGCACCCTCTCCGGCGGCGAACAGCAGATGCTCGCCATGGGCCGCGCACTGATGTCCCAGCCGAAGCTGCTCATGCTCGACGAACCCTCCATGGGCCTCTCACCGATCATGATGCAGAAGATCATGGCGACGATCGCCGAGCTGAAGTCCCAGGGCACGACCATCCTGCTCGTCGAGCAGAACGCCCAGGCGGCACTCTCCCTGGCCGACCACGGGCACGTCATGGAGGTCGGCAACATCGTCCTCTCGGGGACGGGCCAGGACCTGCTGCACGACGAGTCGGTGCGCAAGGCATACCTCGGCGAGGACTGAGCGCGCGCTCTCTCGGCCACACGCCGAACGACGAGGCCCGCACCCCGTGGCAACGGGATGCGGGCCTCTCCGCTGTAGCGACGGGGATGTCAGCCCTTGGCGGCCTTCTTCTCCTCCGCGTCCTGAATGACAGCCTCCGCGACCTGCTGCATGGACATACGACGATCCATCGACGTCTTCTGAATCCACCGGAACGCAGCCGGCTCCGTCAGCCCGTACTCCGTCTGGAGGATCGACTTCGCCCGATCCACCAGCTTCCGGGTCTCCAGGCGCTGCGAGAGGTCCGCGACCTCCTTCTCCAGCTCCTTCAACTCCGTGAACCGCGAGACAGCCATCTCGATGGCCGGAACGACATCACTCTTGCTGAACGGCTTCACCAGATACGCCATCGCACCCGCGTCCCGCGCCCGCTCCACGAGGTCACGCTGCGAGAACGCCGTCAGCATCAGCACCGGGGCGATACGCTCCTCGGCGATCTTCTCCGCCGCCGAGATGCCGTCGAGCTTCGGCATCTTCACGTCGAGAATCACAAGGTCGGGCTTGTGCTCCCGGGCCAGCTCGACGGCCTGCTCACCATCGCCGGCCTCGCCGACGACGGTGTAGCCCTCCTCCTCGAGCATCTCTTTGAGATCGAGCCGGATGAGCGCCTCGTCCTCGGCGATGACGACACGGGTCGTCAGCGGAGGCACGTGCGACTTGTCGTCGTCGGCAACGGGCTGGGGCGACTCGGGGGAGGTCACTCGGGCTCCTCGTTACGGGCTGGGCAGGTAGTGCTGCTAATGCAGCCTACCTAGCGGCGCCAAACGATGATGACCCGGTACACTCTCGCATGTGCCGCGCCGGGTTGGTGGAACGGTATACACGGAGGTCTCAAACACCTCTGCCTGTGAGGGCTTGCGGGTTCGAATCCCGCACCCGGCACTCCGAGTAAGCGGAGGATCACGTTCGCGTGGTTCTCCGCTTTTTGGCGCACTGAGTCACGGTCGGTAACGCAGAGTGGCCGCATGGAGCAGCACAGCCCTTCGATTCGCGCACATGCTGTCGCATTGATGCGCCAAGGCGTTCCCAACCGCGTCGTCGCAGAGCAGCTCAACATCCCTCGGGGAACCATCAGCTGGTGGCGCTATGAAGACCGCAAGGCACGCGGTGAGATGTACAGGCAGCCGACGGACTGCCCTCGCTGCACAGGCCGCGAGTTTGACCTAGCGGCTTACTCGTACCTGCTCGGCCTCTACCTCGGCGATGGTCACATCATCTCCAAGTACAAGCAGCATCATTTGTCGATCTTCTGCAACGCCACACAGACCGGCCTGATCGCGGCCGCGGAAGACGCCATGCGCAGGGTGATGCCCACGCCCAGCGTCGGGCAACACGTCAAGACCGGCTGCATCGAGGTGAAGTCCTACACCAGGCATTGGACGTGCATGTTCCCTCAGCACGGGCCCGGCAAGAAGCATGAACGTCCTATCGTCCTCGAACCCTGGCAGCAAGCCATCCTCGACGCCCACCCCTGGGAGTTCATCCGCGGCCTCATCCACTCCGATGGCTGCCGTGTCACGAACTGGACCATCCGGCTCATCGGCGGTGAACGCAAGCGCTATGAGTACCCGCGGTACTTCTTCACCAACGTCTCCGACGACATCCGTCAGCTGTACACCGACACCCTCGACAAGCTCGGCGTCGAGTGGACGCACTGCACCCGCAATGGCAACCCGTACAACATCTCCGTCGCCAAGAAAGCGTCCGTCGCCCTCCTCGACGCCCACGTAGGCCCCAAGTACTGACCGACTACTTAGGGCTGTCGTCCTCGCCGATGTGGTGTACCCGGACCATGTTCGTCGAGCCCGACACCCCGGGCGGCGAGCCCGCCGTGATCACCACCACGTCGCCCTTCTGGCAGCGGCCGTACTTCAGCAGCAGTTCGTCGACCTGATCGACCATCGCGTCCGTGGAGTCGACATGCGGTCCCAGGAACGTCTCCACGCCCCACGTGAGGTTGAGCTGCGAGCGCGTGGCCGGCTCGGGGGTGAAGGCGAGGAGCGGGATCGGGGAGCGGTAGCGGGAGAGGCGGCGGGCGGTGTCGCCTGACTGGGTGAAGGCGACGAGGAATTTCGCGCCGAGGAAGTCGCCGATCTCCGCTGCCGCGCGGGCGACGGCGCCGCCCTGGGTGCGGGGCTTGTTGCTGTCGGTCAGGGGCGGCAGGCCCTTGGCGAGGAGGTCCTCCTCGGCGGCCTCGACGATGCGGGCCATGGTCCTGACCGTTTCGATGGGGTGGTTGCCGACGCTGGTCTCGCCGGAGAGCATGACGGCGTCCGTGCCGTCGATGACGGCGTTCGCGACGTCGCTCGCCTCCGCCCTGGTCGGGCGCGAATTCTCGATCATCGAGTCGAGCATCTGGGTGGCGACGATGACGGGTTTGGCGTTCCGCTTGGCGAGTTTGATGGCGCGCTTTTGGACGATCGGGACCTGTTCGAGTGGCATTTCGACGCCGAGGTCGCCGCGGGCGACCATGATGCCGTCGAAGGCGGCGACGATGTCGTCGATGTTCTCGACCGCCTGGGGTTTTTCGACCTTGGCGATGACGGGGAGTCGGCGGCTTTCTTCGTCCATGATGCGGTGGACGTCCTTGATGTCCCGGCCGCTGCGCACGAATGAGAGTGCGATGATGTCGAAGCCGGTGCGCAGGGCCCAGCGGAGGTCGTCTTCGTCCTTTTTGGAGAGTGCGGGGACGGAGACGGCGACTCCGGGCAGGTTCAGTCCCTTGTGGTCGGAGACCATGCCGCCTTCGACGACGGTGGTGTGGACGCGGGGGCCGTCGACGGCGGTGACCTGGAGGCAGACTTTGCCGTCGTCGACGAGGATGCGTTCGCCGGGGGTGACGTCGGTGGCGAGGCCGGCGTAGGTGGTTCCGCAGGTCTGGCGGTCTCCTTCGGCGCCTTCTTCGACGGTGATGGTGAAGGTGTCTCCGCGTTCAAGGAGTACGGGGCCTTCGGTGAAGCGGCCGAGTCGGATCTTCGGGCCCTGAAGGTCGGCGAGGATTCCGACGCTGCGGCCGGTTTCGTCGGCGGCCTTTCGTACGCGTTGGTAGCGCTCCTCGGGTTCGGCGTAGGTGCCGTGGCTGAGGTTGAAGCGGGCGACGTCCATTCCGGCTTCGACCAGTGCCTTGATCTGGTCGTACGAGTCGGTGGCGGGGCCCAGAGTGCAGACGATCTTGGCTCGGCGCATGGTGTGAGCCTATGACTTACCGGCCGGTAGAGAATTGGTCGTGCGTGACTACTCAACAACCTTTGAGTGAAGCCTTGTTGTCAAGTGTTGAATTGTGCGGTGTCGCGCTCCGATGAGCATCCGGGGGAAATTGCCGTGGCATATTCACTGACGCCGGGGTCCGGGTCGAGGGGGGCGGGATCGCCGGGGAGGCCGGTTCGCAGGCCATGGAGGTCACCAGATCGAAACCTGCGGGGACTGTTGTCGTTGGTCATGTTCGGGTCAGAATCTACGCGCGTCATTGACCTTTTCCAGAGGAGTTCGAGAGATGCCGTTGAACCGCCGGAAGTTCCTGAGGAGATCCGCTGCGACCGGGGCGGGGGTGGCGCTGGCGGGTGCCGCGGCGGCTCCGGCGGCCGAGGCCGCACCGGCGGAGAGGGGTCGGAAGCGGTATGCGCTGACCGTGATGGGGACGACGGACCTGCACGGTCACGTCTTCAACTGGGACTACTTCAAGGACGCGGAGTACGCGGACAAGGCGGGCAACGCGCAGGGCCTGGCCCGGATCTCGACGCTGGTGAATCAGGTGCGCGAGGAGAAGGGCCGCTGCAACACGCTGCTGCTGGACGCGGGTGACACGATCCAGGGCACGCCACTGACGTACTACTACGCGAAGGTGGATCCGATCACCGCCGAGGGCGGTCCGGTGCATCCGATGGCGCGGGCGATGAACGCGATCGGGTACGACGCGGTGGCTCTGGGGAACCACGAGTTCAACTACGGTATCGAGACGTTGCGGAAGTTCGAGGCGCAGTGCGACTTCCCGCTGCTGGGTGCGAACGCGCTGGATGCGAAGACTCAGCGGCCGGCGTTCCCGCCGTACTTCATGAAGACGTTCCGTGTGCCGGGCGCTCCGCCGGTGAAGGTCGCCGTGCTCGGTCTGACGAATCCGGGTATCGCGATCTGGGACAAGGCGTATGTGCAGGGCAGGCTGACGTTTCCGGGTCTGGAGGAGCAGGCGGCGAAGTGGGTGCCGAGGCTGCGGTCGATGGGTGCTGATGTGGTCGTGGTGTCGGCGCACTCGGGTGCGTCGGGCACGTCGTCGTACGGTGACCAGGTGCCGTACGTGGAGAACGCGGCCGCGAATGTGGCGCGGCAGGTGCCGGGTATCGACGCGATTCTGGTGGGGCACGCGCATGTGGAGATCCCGGAGCTGAGGGTCACCAATGAGCGGACGGGGAAGACGGTCGTCCTGTCCGAGCCGCTGTGCTACGCGGAGCGCCTCACGCTGTTCGACATCGACTTGGTGTTCGACAAGGGTCGGTGGGAGGTCGAGTCGGTGTCGGCGTCGCTGCGGAATTCCAACAGGGTCGCCGACGATCCGGAAATCACCAAGCTGTTGTCGGACGCGCATGCCACCGTGGTGACGTATGTCAATCAGGTGGTCGGCAAGGCGACGCAGACGCTGACGACGGTGGAGGCGCGGTACAAGGACGCGCCGATCATCGATCTGATCACCAGGGTGCAGGAGGACGTCGTCAGGGCGGCGCTGGCGGGCACGGAGTTCGCGTCTCTGCCGGTGATCGCGCAGGCGTCGCCGTTCTCGCGGACGTCCGAGATCCCGGCGGGGGATGTGACCATCCGGGATCTGTCGAGTCTGTACGTGTACGACAACACTCTGGTGGCGAAGCTGATGACGGGTGCGCAGCTGCGGGCGTACCTGGAGTACTCGGCGGAGTACTTCGTGCAGACGGCGGCGGACGCGCCGGTCGATGTGGAGAAGTTGACGAACGCGGGCGGTCGGCCGGACTACAACTACGACTACGTCTCGGGTCTGGCGTATGACATCGACATCGCGCAGCCGGCCGGTTCGCGGATCAGGAACCTTTCCTTCGACGGTACCCCGTTGGACGACGGGCAGCAGTTCGTGCTGGCGGTGAACAACTACCGCGCGAACGGTGGCGGTGCCTTCCCGTATGTGGCGTCGGCCAGGGAGCTGTGGTCGGAGTCGACGGAGATCCGGACCCGGATCGCGGAGTGGGTGACGGCGAAGGGGGTTCTGGATCCGAAGGACTTCGCGTCGGTGGACTGGCGGCTGACGCGGGACGGCACACCCGTCTTTTAAGGCCTCTGAGGGTTGAGCAGGTCAGGTGGGCGGCGCCGGCGCGGGCATTCGTGTCGGCGCCGCCCGGTTTCCCGGTCTTCTACCGTCCGTCGACGAGTGGGGTGAGGATCTGGGGCCGTCGGCTGGGCGGGATGCGGTCGGGTTGCTGGAGTCCGAAGGTGGTGAAGGCGGTTCGGCGGGGCAAGGGGTAGGGCTCTTTGCCGGTGAGGGAGTTGAGGATGGTGGCGCTGCGCCAGGCGGCGAGGCCGAGGTCGGGGCTGCCGACGCCGTGGGTGTGGAGTTCGGCGTTCTGGACGTAGACGTGTCCGGTGACGGTGGGGTCGAGGATCATGCGGAAGTGGTCGTCGATGCGGGGGCGGCCGCTCGAGTCGCGGTGCAGGTAGGGGGCGAGTCCGGCGAGGAGGCGGCCGAGGGGGCGTTCGCGGTAGCCGGTGGCGAGGACGACGGCGTCGGTGGTGAGGCGGGAGCGGGTGTCCTGCTGGACGTGTTCGAGGTGGAGTTCGATTCGGGTGGTGCCGACGCGGCCGGCGGTGCGGACGCGGACCGCGGGGGTGAGGACGGTGTCGGGCCAGCCGCCGTGCAGGGTGCGTCGGTAGAGCTCGTCGTGGATGGCGGCGATGGTGCCGGCGTCGATGCCCTTGTGGAGTTGCCATTGGGCGGAGACGAGGCGGTCGCGTACGGGTTCGGAGAGGGCGTGGAAGTAGCGGGTGTAGTCGGGGGTGAAGTGTTCGAGGCCGAGCTTGGAGTACTCCATGGGGGCGAAGGCTTCGGTGCGGCCGATCCAGTGGATCCTCTCGCGGCCGGCTGGGCGGTGGCGCAGCAGGTCGAGGAAGACTTCGGCGCCTGACTGGCCGGAGCCGATGACGGTGATGTGGTCGGCGGCGAGGACCGTGTCGCGGTGCTGGAGGTAGTCGGCGGCGTGGATGACGGGTAGGCCGGGGGCTCTGACGAGGGGTTCGAGGGGTTCGGGCACGTGGGGTTCGGTGCCGACGCCGAGGACGATGTTGCGGGCGTGGGTGCGGCCGAGGGCTTGGGCTTGGCCGGCTGTGTCGAGTTGGGTGTAGTCGACTTCGAAGACGTCGGTGTCGGGGTTCCAGCGGACTGCGTCGATCTGGTGTCCGAAGTGGAGTCCGGGGAGGTTGCCGGCGACCCAGCGGCAGTAGGCGTCGTATTCGGCGCGCTGGATGTGGAAGCGTTCGGCGAAGTAGAAGGGGAAGAGGCGGTCGCGGGTCTTGAGGTAGTTGAGGAAGGACCAGCGGCTGGCGGGGTCGGCGAGGGTCACCAGATCTGCGAGGAAGGGGACTTGCAGGGTGGCGCCGTCGATGAGGAGGCCGGGGTGCCAGTCGAAGCCGGCGCGTTGTTCGTAGAAGGCGGTGTCGAGTTCGGCCAGTGGGTGGGCGAGGGCGGCGAGGGAGAGGTTGAACGGGCCGATGCCGATGCCGACGAGGTCACGGGGTGCGTCGGGTTCGTGGTGGGTCGGGGTGGTCATCGGGGCGTGCTTCCTTCCACCAGGTTCAGGAGTGCGGCCAGGTCGCCGGGCCGGGTGTGGGGGTTGAGGAGGGTGGCTTTGAGCCACAGGCGGCCGTCGAGGCGGGCGCGGCCGAGGACGGCGCGGCCGTCGTTCAGGAGGGTGCGGCGGACGGCGGCGACGGTGTCGTCGGACGCTCCGGTGGGCCGGAACAGGACGGTGCTGATGGTGGGCGGGGCGTGCAGTTCGAAGGCGGGGTGGGCGGCCAGGAGGTCGGCGAACTCTTGTGCGAGGGTGCAGACCTCGTCGACGAGGGTGCCGAGTCCGGTGCGGCCGAGTGTCTTGAGGGTGACGGCGATCTTCAGGATGTCGGGGCGCCGGGTGGTGCGCAGGGAGCGTCCGAGGAGGTCGGGCAGGCCGGCGTCGGTGTCGTCGTCGGCGTTGAGGTAGTCGGCGCGGTGGTGCAGGGCATGCAGGTCGTGAGGGTCGCGGACGGCGAGGAGGCCTGCGGCGACCGGCTGCCAGCCGAGTTTGTGCAGGTCGAGGGTGACGGTGTGGGCGCGCTCCAGGCCGGTGAGGAGGGCGCGGTGACGGTCGCTGAAGAGGAGCCCGCCTCCGTAGGCGGCGTCGATGTGGAGGCGGGCGCCGTGGGCGGCGCACAGGTCGGCGAGGGCGGGCAGGGGGTCGATGAGGCCGGCGTCGGTGGTGCCTGCGGTGGCGGCCACCAGAACGGGTCCGCGGGGGCCGACCAGGTCGGTGAGGGCGGCGTGGAGGGCGGCGGGGTCGAGGGTGCCGCGCGGGGTGGGCAGGACGACGGGCTGCGGCAGTGCGAGGAGCCAGGCGGCGCGGGTGAGGGAGTGGTGGGCGTTGGCCCCGCAGACGAGGCGGACGGTGCCGTGGGCTTCGCGGGCGAGGAGGAGGGCCAGCTGGTTGGCTTCGGTGCCGCCGGTGGTGACGAGGGCGGTCGCGGTTTTCGCCTGCGGGGCGCCTGTGTCGGCGTAGACCTCTTGGGCGAGTGCGTGGGTGACGAGCGTTTCGAGTTCGGAGGCCGCCGGGGCCTGGTCCCAGGAGTCGAGGGAGGGGTTGAGGGACGAGGCGGCGAGGTCGGCGGCGGTGGCGACGGCCAGGGGCGGGCAGTGCAGGTGGGCGGCGCACAGCGGATCGGCGGGGTCGGCGGCGCCTTCGGCGAGGGCGCGCACCAGGGCTCGTACGGCGTCCGGGTCTCCCTTTTCCGGCAGGACGTCGCCGACGGCGTCGCGTACTCGGGCGGCGACCGCGGTGGGGCCGCCGGCGGGCAGGGGGCCGCCGCGCGCTCGTGCGCCCTCGTGCAGGGCGTCGAGGACGGTGGCGAGCAACGGCCGCAGGGCGCTCGGTCCGTCGGGTCCTGAGGCGAGGGGCGGCAAGCTCATGGGATGTCCTCCCGGGGGCGCGCGGCAAGGGTAGTCAAGCCTGGCGGCAAGGGGGTTCGACACGCCCGCAGAGGACAACGATCAGACCTGAATGCAGGTACTGCCCCGGTGAGGAGAGGAACGAGGAAGGGTGGCGGGGGCGGCGCGCGCGCGCGCGGTCGGCGCCCGGTGGTGAGCCGGGCGCCGGTCGGTGGGGAGGCCGACTCCTTACGCCTCGCGGATGCGCAACGCCCGGGCCAGGTCGTCGAGTTCGTCGACGAGCCTGCGGCGCAGGGCCGGGGTGGGGTCCGCTTCGCGCAGGCACTGTTCACCGCGGCGGAGGGTGTCCTCGCTCACGGCGTGGCGGGGAACGCCCAGCGGCCGGCGGCGTTGGCGATGGCGGGGCCGCGGCGGGCGGCAACGGCGGGCGCGTCGGTCCAGTAGCGGTCGACGTACTCCTCGACGAGGTCGGCCTGCTCGGGCTGCCAGAAGCCCTGGGCTGTGGCGGTGAACAGGTAATTGGACAGATCGGCCTGGTCGTCGGTGGTGAACATCGCCTCCCAGGCGCGCCGCTTGGCCTCCTCGTCGGGCAGAGCGGCGCGGCAGCGGGCGGCGCCTTCCTGGCCGGTCGCGCTGGGGTCGCGGGCGAGTTCGTCGGCGATCGCGTCCTCGTCGACGGCGCCGAGGACGGCGAGGCGGCCGAGGATGCGCCAGCGCAGTTCGGGGTCGAGTTCGGGTCCGCCGGGCACGGTTCCGTCGGCGAGCCAGGCGGCGATGGTGTCGGGGTGGGCTGCGGCGTCGATGAAGTGGCGCACCGCGATCAGGCGCAGCCCCGGGTTGTCGCCGTCCTCGGTGCGGCGGATGAGGTCGCGGCACAGTGCGGTGAGGGTGGCGAGGGCTGCGGGGCGGGCGATGGGGGTGCCTCCCTGCTCGAGCGGAGCCGAGAGCTCGGGGGAGGGCAGGTAGCGGTCGGCGATGTGGCCGGAGGCGAACGCGAGGACGCCGTCGACGAGGGCCAGGTCGGTCTCGTGCGGGAGGTGGGTGCGGGCGGTGTCCAGGTAGGTGGTGGCGGGCAGCCGGGCGTCGCGGACGGCGTCGCGCAGGGCGTTCCACACTACGGCGCGGCTGAGCGGCTGGGGCAGCCCGGCCAGAGCGTTCTGGACGGTTTCGAAGGACTCGGCATCGAAGCGGACCTTGGCGTAGGTGAGGTCGCCGTCGTTCAGCAGGAGCAGGTCGGGGCGCTTGCCCAGGGGCTGGGGCGCGGCCTGCGGGATGTCGAGGTCGAGGCGTTCGCGCAGGGCGAGGGCGCCGTCGTCGGCGATGTGGTGGTCGTAGAGGCCGACGCTGATGCGGTGCGGGCGGCTGCCGTCGTGGTCGACGGTGAGCGCGTAGGTGCCGTCGGCGGCCTGGGTGAGGTGGGGGGTGAGGGTGTCGACGCCGGTGGTGCGCAGCCAGGCGTCGGCCCAGGCGTGCACGTCGCGGTCGGTGGCGCTCGCGAGGGAGTCGATGAAGTCGGCGAGGGCGGCGTTCCCGAAGCGGTGGCGGGCGAAGTGGGCGTTGATGCCGGCGAGGAAGTCCTTCTCGCCGAGCCATGCCACCAGTTGCCGCAGCGCGGAGGCGCCCTTGGCGTAGGAGATGCCGTCGAAGTTGAGGAGCGCGGAGGCGGTGTCGTCGACCGCTTCGGGGGCGACGGGGTGGGTGGAGGGCCGCTGGTCGGCCTCGTAGCCCCAGGCCTTGCGGGCGACGCCGAAGTCGGTCCAGGTGTCGGTGAAGCGGGTGGCTTCGGTGAGGGTCTGGTAACCCATGTACTCGGCGAAGGACTCGTTCAGCCAGATGTCGTCCCACCAGCGCAGGGTGACGAGGTCGCCGAACCACATGTGGGCCATCTCGTGGGCGATGACCATGGCGCGGGTCTGGCGCTGGGTGTCGGTGACGGCGGAGCGGTAGACGAACTCGTCGCGGAAGGTGACGAGGCCGGGGTTCTCCATGGCTCCGGCGTTGAACTCGGGGACGAACGCCTGGTCGTAGGAGTCGAAGGGGTAGGGCTCCTCGAACTTCTCGTGGTAGCGGTCGAAGCACTGGCGGGTGATCTCGAACAGTTCGTCCGCGTCGGCGTCGAGGTGGGGGGCGAGGGAGCGGCGGCAGTGGATGCCGAAGGGCAGCCCGCGGTGTTCGGTGGTGACGGAGTGCCAGGGTCCGGCGGCGACGGCGACCAGGTAGGTGGAGATGAGGGGGGTGGTGGCGGAGCGCCACAGGCCGTCGCCGTCATGGGTGGTGATGCCGTTGGCGAGGACGCTCCAGCCCTCGGGTGCCTTGACGGTGAGGTCGAAGACGGCCTTCAGGTCGGGCTGGTCGAAGGCGGCGTAGACGCGCTGGACGTCGTCCAGGAACAGCTGGGTGTAGACGTATGTCTCGCCGTCGGTGGGGTCGGTGAAGCGGTGCATGCCCTCGCCGGTGCGGGAGTAGCGCATGACGGCCTCGATGCGCAGTTCGTGCTCGCCGGCGGTGAGGTCCTTCAGCGGCAGCCGGTTCTCGACGAGGGTGGTGGGGTCGAGGGGCTGTCCGTCCAGGGTCGCGGAGCGCAGCTCGGCGGGCTTGAGTTCGACGAAGGTGTCCCCGGCCGTGCGGGCGGTGAAGCCGATGACGGTACGGGAGTCGAAGGTCTCGTCGCCGCCGGTCAGGTCGAGGGAGATCGCGTAGCGGTGGACGTCGAGGAGCCGGGCACGGGTCTGCGCTTCGTCGCGCGTGAGTACGGACATGGGGGACATGCTGCCCGATGCCGCCGAGCGGGCACAGGGGCGGTCCGGTACACGCCCTATGTCCGTCCGTCGTCGCGTGCGCTGGTGGGTGCGCGGGGCGGCTCGGTGGCGTGGTCGTCGCGCTGGCCCGGGAGGCGGGGCTCCGGGTGCGGCAGGGCGCGTGCCGGGGGCGCGGTGCCTTCCTTGAGCCGGGCGCGCAGGGCGCGGACCTCCTGCTCCAGCGTCCGGGAGCGCTGGTGGGCGTTGTAGAGGTAGCGGACCTTGGTGCGCAGGGCCCAGGGGTCGACGGGTTTGGTCACGAGGTCGGCGACACCGAGCGCGAAGGCGGCGGAGGTGAGTTCGGCGTCGATGCCGAAGCCGGTGAGCAGGATGACGGGGATGTGCTGGGTCTGCTCCACCCGCCGCATGTAGCGCACGACGTCGAGACCGCTGACCTTGGGCATGCGCACGTCGAGGAGCAGAAGGCCGACCTGGCCGCGCAGCACTTCCTTGAGTGCGGCGTCGCCGTTGGTCGCGCGGGTCACGCGGTAGCCCAGTGGGGCGAGGGCGCTTTCCAGCGCGTAGAGCGTGTCCACATGGTCGTCGACGATGAGAATCCTGGCATCAGACGGCATGGCCCGAGGTCCCCTCGCTTGGGCAACCAGCTTATGCCGGAACCGTCTTACCGCGCGCACCTTTGACCGGACAAAGAGCCTTTCGGCCGATTCGGAAGACGTACGTGTGTCCGGTGGGCGTTCGATCGATCGAGCGTATGTGCGCAGGGTCGGTGCGCGGTGGCGCCCGCCTGGCCGACCCCTGCCGGGCGTCCCCGCGGCCGTGCCGCCCGGGTCCGCGGCCGCTCGGGTCCGCGACCGCTCGGCAGTCGGCGGCCCTCCCGGCCGGCCGGACCCCCGCGCGGCTCCGGCGCGGCACGTGCGGCGAGGTGCGGAAGGCGCGGCGCGGGAGGCGCGTTGCGAAAGGCGCGGCGCGGAAGGCGCGGCGCGGAAGGCGCGGCGCGGAAGGCGCGGCGCGGAAGGCGCGGCGCGGAAGGCGCGGCGCGGAAGGCGCGGCGCGGAAGGCGCGGCGCGGAAGGCGCGGCGCGGAAGGCGCGGCGCGGAAGGCGCGGCGCGGAAGGCGCGGCGCGGAAGGCGCGGCGCGGAAGGCGCGGCGCGGAAGGCGCGGCGCGGAAGGCGCGGCGCGGAAGGCGCGCCACAGGGAGGCGGGCCGGCCGCGGATGTCACTCCGTGGGGGTGTCCGTCGCCGATGTGGCGTCCTCGGCGATGCTCTCGTGGTGGCGGATGACCTCCGCGATGATGAAGTTGAGCAGCTTCTCTGCGAACGCGGGATCAAGCTTCGCGCTCTCGGCGAGCCGGCGCAGCCGGGCGATCTGAGCGGCCTCCCGGGCCGGATCGGCGGGCGGCAGCTGGTGCGCTGCCTTGAGGTGGCCGACCTGCTGGGTGCACTTGAAGCGCTCGGCGAGCATGTGGACGACGGCGGCGTCGATGTTGTCGATGCTGTCGCGCAGCCGGGCCAGTTCGGCGCGCACGGCCGGGTCGACGTCTCCGGTGGTGCTGTGGCGGGTGGTCATGGGCGACCACCCTACGGCGCGGGCCGTTCCTCGATCATCGGCGTCCGAAGTGCGGATCCCTCCCCTCCGCGCGCCCAGCGCACGACCGCCCGCCGAGGGCGCACCACCCCGGTGGCGCGGCGCCGCGCGTACGCTCCGCCCCCCGACCACGAGCCCGCCTACAGTGGAAGCACAGCCGGCGTCTTCAGGGGGTGCGGACGTGGCGAACGGCGGACCGGTCGAGCACGGCTATCCACATCTGGACACGGTGCGGGCGGCCATCACGGCCCTGTACAAGCGGCTGTCGTACGACACCGTCCGCACCTTCGCGACCAGCGTGCTCCCTGCCGACGTCGCCTTCTGCGACCAGGACGACCTGCACCTGGGGGCGCAGCGGGTGGCGCGCGAGCTGGTGCGGCACTACCGGCTGCCGGACGCCCGGATGATCGTCAGCTTCCGTGAGATGACGCACGCGGCGAACGTCGAACTCGCCGCGGGTCCCGAGTACTTCGTGGAGCTCAACGACCGGTTCCGCACCCATCGCCGGGACATCGGCGCGGCCCTCGCGCACGAGGTGATGCACGTCTATCTGCACCGTCTCGGCCTCTCCTTCCCCGGCACGCGCGACAACGAGATCCTCACCGACACGGCGGCGACGTACCTGGGCGCGGGCTGGCTGCTGCTGGACGCCTTCCGCGAGGACGGGATGTCGTCGCAGAAGCTCGGCTACCTCACCCCGGAAGAGTTCGGCTACGTGCTCGCCAAGCGGGCGCTGGTGTTCGGGGAGGACCCCGCGGTCTGGTTCACCAGCCCGCAGGCCTACACGGCGTACACGAAGGGCATGGCGCAGGCCCGCCGAGACGGGCAGCAGCCGCCGCTGACCGCGGCCGGCTGGGCGGGTCGCCGCCGCTACGCCAGGGACCGCCGCTCGGCCCAGGACCACCTGACCGTCGGCCCGCAGCCGGGTGTCCCGTACTCCTTCACCCCGGCCGACCGCGACCCGCTGCGCGTCTGCTTCCCGTGCCCGACCTGCCACCAGCGGATCCGGGTGCCGGTACGGGGGCGGGTGCGGGCGCGCTGCGGACTGTGCCGCACCGTACTGGAGTGCGACACGTGAGGTGCGGCCGAAACCCGGTGCGACCTGTGAGGCGGCTCGGAGGCGGCACAGAGGTGGCACAGAACACCTCATATGTCTTTGCGTCCGCGGCCCTCTCGGAGCGAGGGTCGAGTCATGAACACGCACGAGCCGCCGGGGCTGTTCGCGGCGGTGTACGCAGGGGACGAGGACGCGGTCCTCCGGTTGCTGCGCACGGGTACGAGCCCCGAGTCGACGGATGAGGAGGGCCAGACGGCCCTGTATCTGGCGGCGGTGAGCGACGCTCCGGGCGTCGCTCGGCTGCTGCTGGCGGCAGGCGCCGACCCCGACCGGCTCAGCGCGGGCGCCGACGCTCCCCTGTGCGGCGCCGCCTGCGGGGGCCATACGGAGGTCGTACGGGCGCTGCTGGCGGCCGGGGCTGATCCGGATCTGGAGGAGGGGTACGGGTTCCGGGCGCTGACATGGGCGGTGCAGCGGGGCCACGCCGAGGTCGTCCGGCAGCTGCTCGCGGCGGCGCGAACCCGGACCTGCCCGGCCCCGCCGGGGAACCTCCGCTGGTGGCGGCCGCCCGCCGCGGCTCCCCCGCCTGCGTGCGGGCCCTGCTGGACCACGGCGCCCGGGCACGGCGGGAAGCGCTCGCCGAGGCGCGGCGCTGGCTGGCACTGGACGTCGCGGCCGAGCTCCGGGCGGGCCTGGAGGCGGCATACGGCCCGGGGCACGAGTACGTCACGCGCCGCTGGGAGCAGGAGCCCGGCACGGTGACCGTCGAGGTCGCCCTGGTGCGCGACGGTCGGCCGGCGGCGGGGAACGACCAGCAGACGGGACACCGCCTGATCGTGGACCTGTTGCAGACGGGGCCCGGCGCCCTCACCGGGTGAGGCGCACAAGCGGGGGCGCGGACCTCGTGGCCCACGCCCCCGAAGCTCCTGTGCCGCTCACTCCTCGTGCGCGGCCACCGCCCGCCGGGGCAGTGCCGTGCACAGCGCCGCGCACAGCACGAACACGCCCGTCACCCAGGGCATCGCCCCCGTCAGCGCCCGCGTCGGGCCGTGCGAGATGTGCTCGAAGAACACGGTGCCGACCACGGCCGCGCCGAGCGCTCCGCCGAACTGCTGGGCCGTGGAGAAGATGCCGGACGCGGCACCCGCGAGATCGCCGGGCACGGCGGACAGCACGACGTTGACGAGCGGCACGACCAGCAGGCCCAGCCCGGCGCCGGCGAGCACCAGGCCCGGTACCAGCGGCCAGGCCCCGGTGTGCGTGGCGGGCGCGCCGTGCACCGCCGCCCAGACCAGCCCGAATCCGCCCGCCATGAGCACCGCGCCCGCACCGAGCACCAGCCGCCCGAACCGCACCGCCAGCCCGTCCGCCATCGGCGCGGTCAGGAAGCCGCCGGCGGAGAACGCCACCGTCACCACACCCGCCTGCATCGGCGTGTAGCCCTCGCCGCCCTGGAGCCAGATCGCGAAGATCAGGAAGAAGCCCTGCATGCCCAGGGAGAACAGGAGTTGGACGAGGAACCCGACGGAGAACGCCGGCAGCCGGAACGCCCGCACCGGCAGCAGCGGCACCGTCCCCGCTCCGCGCCGTCGGGCCTCGTGGACGCCGAGCCCGACGACCGCGACGATGCCGGCGACGAGGCAGATCCAGCCCCACAGCGGCCAGCCGTTGACGCGTCCCTGCACCAGCGGCAGCACGATCGCCACCAGGCCCGCGGCCAGGACCAGGCTGCCGAGGACGTCCGGGCGTCCGGCCGACCGCTCCTTCGTCGAGGGGACGAGCACGAGTCCGGCCGTGAAGGTGGCGGCGGCGACCGGGACGTTCACCAGGAACACCGACCGCCAGCCCCAGCCGAACAGATCGGCGTCCGTGAGCAGCCCGCCCAGCAGTAGTCCGATCGCGGAGGCGAACCCGGCGACGGCCCCGTACATCCCGAAGGCGGCGCCCCGTTCCCGGCCCTGGAACAGCGTCCGGAACGAGCCGAGGACCTGCGGCAGCAGCACCGCGGCCATGACGCCCTGCACGGCCCGGGCGGCGATCAGCTGACCCGGTGACTGGGCGATTCCGCAGCCCAGGCTGGCCAGCCCGAAGCCGGCGGTGCCGAGGAGGAAGAGGCGACGGCGGCCGAACCGGTCACCGAGGTGCCCGGAGATGATCAGCGCGGCCGCGAAGCCCAGCAGGTAGGCGGAGACCAGCCACTGCAGGGCGTTCTGCGCGGCATGCAGATCACGGCCGATGGACGGGATGGCGACGTTCACGATGGTCCCGTCGAGCAGGTCCATCAGGGCCGCCACCATCATCACGGCGGCAGCGGCCCAGCGGCGCGGATGCGGCTCCGCCACCGGTTCTGAGGTGGCGGCGAGGGTTGAGGTCATGGTGACTCCCGGCGACAACGGCCGTTGCTACGGCCCGGATTTATTTCGTTCGAGCTAACGAAAGACTTGCATCGAGAGGGCGGCGGACGCAAGTCCTTAGTTCGCCCGAACGAAATATTTGCTAGCCTGGTCCCATGAACAGCGGTGAGACGGATGGCACGACCGGGGGCCGGGGCCCGGCAGCGGTCGCGGTGGACGGTGAGCGGCGGGCCAGGGCGCTGGAGCAGCTCATGACCGTGGGGCGGCAGCACAGCGCTGTCACGGTGATGTTCCATTCGGCGATCGCCGCGAAGCAGGGCCTGAACGCCACGGAGGAGAAGACCCTGGACTTCCTCGAGCGGCGCGGCCCGCTCACCGCGAAGGACCTCGCCGAGCTGACCGGTCTGGCTCCCGCGTCCGTCACGGGGCTCGTCGACCGCCTGGAGTCCAAGGGGTTCGTGCGCAGGGTCAAGCACCCGACGGACAAGCGGCGTGTGCTCGTGGAGCTGAACCAGCGAAAGCTCGGCGAGTTCGCCGTGTTCTTCGAGGAGTGGGCGCGGGACATCGTCGATGCGTGCGAGGAGTTCAGCGCGCAGGAACTGGAGACCGTGGTCCGGTTCCTGGCGGTGATGTCCGAGCGGCAGAGCAAGTTCGTGGCCCGCCTGTCCGAATAGGACGCGCGGACCCTCGCCATCGGCTCGCGGCCCCTGGCACTCGCTGCCGACCCGTGGTACCCGATTGATCGGCCCTGTACGGCCCCTGCCTGGCTCCCGGCCCCTGGCACCCAACGACTGGCACCCGGCTCCCAGCGACTGGCCCCGGCTTCCGGGTCCCGGCTTCCGACTCCTGGCCTCCCGGCCTCAGCCGGCCCCGGCCCCGTACACGGCCCCCGGCGTCTCGGCCTCCGCCAGGAGTTTCAGCGCCGTCTCCCCCGCCTCGGCCGGGGTCCACCGCGCGCCCTTGTCCGCTGTCGGGCCCCGCCTCCAGCCCTCCATGACGCTGATCCGGCCGCCCTCCGCCTCGAAGACCCGGCCGGTGACGCCGGCGCTCACGGTGGACCCCAGCCAGACCACCAGGGGCGAGACGTTCTCCGGGGCCATCGCGTCGAAGCCGGCGGCGGGTGCCGCCATCGTCCCAGCGAACGTCCGCTCGGTCATGCGGGTGCGCGCGGCGGGTGCGATGGCGTTGACCTGCACTCCGTAGCGTCCGAGTTCCGCCGCAGCGACCAGCGTCAGAGCCACGATCCCGGCCTTGGCCGCGCTGTAGTTCGCCTGCCCCACCGAGCCCAGCAGTCCGGCGCCGCTGCTGGTGTTGACGACCCGGGCACAGGGGGCGCGCCCCGCCTTGACCTCGGCACGCCAGTGCGCCGCCGCGTGTTTCAGCGGGAGGAAGTGTCCCTTGAGGTGGACGCGCATGACCGCGTCCCATTCGTCCTCGTCGAGATTGACCAGCATCCGGTCGCGCAGGAAGCCGGCGTTGTTGACGAGGGTGTCCAGCCGCCCGTACGTGTCCAGGGCGGCCGCCACCAAGGACGCGGCCCCGGCACTGGTCGCGATGTCACCGCCGTGCGCGACCGCTTCGCCACCGGCCGCGCGGATCTCCGCGACGACCCGCCCGGCCGGACTCCCGACGCCGGGCGTGCCGTCGAGGCCGACTCCGAGGTCGTTGACGACGACCCTCGCGCCCTCGGCGGCGAACGCGAGGGCGTGGGCGCGTCCGAGACCCCGGCCCGCGCCGGTGACGATCACCACGCGGCCGTCGGCGACACCTGTCACGGCATGCCTCCTGTCCCTGTTTCCGTAGCGCCCTTGGCGTCCTTGTTCACGGTCGCCGCGTCGAGGAACGCCGGGCGCTCCCCTCCCCGTGGACGAGGAGGCTCGCGCCGGTGATGTACGCGGCGGCGTCCGAGGCAAGGAAGACGGCGGCCTCGCCGATGTCGGACGGCTCGGCCAGACGTCCGAGCGGGACGGTGCGGGAGACGGCCGCGATGCCGTCCTCGTCGCCGTAGTGGAGAGAGGACTTTTCCGTGCGGACCATCCCGACGACCAGCGTGTTGACCCGCACCTCGGGCGCCCATTCCACGGCCATGGACCGGGCGAGGCTCTCCAGTCCGGCCTTGGCCGCCCCGTAGGCGGCGCTGCCCGGCGAGGAGCGGCCGCCGCTCACACTGCCGATCATCACGATCGCTCCCCGGACGCGCCGGAGGTTCTCGTACGCGGCGAGGGAGACGGTCAGGGGTGCGAGGAGGTTGAGTTCGACGACCCGGGCGTGCCGTTCGGGCCCGGCGTCGGCGAGGAGCCGGTAGGGGGTGCCGCCCGCGTTGTTGACGAGCACGTCGATTCGGGGCAGTGCGGCGAAGACGTCGCGTACGGCGTCCGGGTCGCGCACGTCGAGCGGGACGAACTCGGTGCCGGGCAGGGCGGCTTCGGGCGGTCGGCGGGCGCAGACGACGACCCGGGCACCCGCCGCGACGAACGCCCGGACGATGCCGGCCCCCACGCCGCGGGTGCCGCCGGTGACGACGGCCGTACGGCCGCGCAGGTTTTCCACAGACCCTCCCACCGGCTCGCAGCGACTGCTAGCTTCGAATCGCACCTAACAAACGTTTGGTGGAAAGGTAGCTGATGTGCCCATGGGTGTCTCCACCTCGTGCTCGGAAAAAGGGGTCGCCGTAGTCACGGTCGACTTCCCGCCGGTGAACGCGTTGCCGGTGGCCGGCTGGTTCGCCCTGGCCGACTCCGTGCGGTCGGCGGGCCGCGACCGGGAGGTCCGCTGTGTCGTGCTGGCCGCGCAGGGGCGCGGTTTCAACGCGGGTGTGGACATCAAGGAGATACAGGCCGAGGGCAACGGCGCGCTGATCGGGGCCAACCGGGGGTGCTTCGAGGCGTTCGCGGCGGTGTACGAGTGCGAGGTGCCGGTCGTCGCCGCGGTGCAGGGATTCTGCCTGGGCGGCGGTATAGGGCTCGTCGGCAACGCGGACGCGATCGTGGCGAGCGAGGACGCCGTCTTCGGGCTGCCCGAGCTGGACCGGGGCGCGCTGGGTGCGGCCACGCATCTGGCGCGGCTCGTCCCACCGCATCTGATGCGTGCCCTGTACTACACCGCGCGCACGGTGACGGCGGGTGAGCTGCACGCGCACGGCTCGGTGTGGCGGGTCGTGCCGCGGGACGGGCTCAGGGCGGCGGCGCTGGAGCTGGCCGGTGAGATCGCCGCCAAGGACGGTGAGCTGCTCCGGCTGGCCAAGGCCGCGCTCAACGGCATCGACCCGGTCGACGTGCGTCGAAGCTACCGCTTCGAGCAGGGCTTCACGTTCGAGGCGAACCTCAGCGGAGTGGCCGGCCGGGTCCGGGACACCTTCGGGAAGGAGGGCGGATAGGTGGGCGACAAGACGATGACCGCGGAGGAGGTCGTCTCCCGGCTGGAGAGCGGCATGACCCTCGGCATCGGGGGCTGGGGCTCGCGCCGTAAGCCGATGGCCCTGGTGCGGGCGCTGCTCCGCTCCGGGATCACCGATCTGACAGTCGTCTCCTGCGGCGGTCCGGACGTCGGCATGCTCGCGGCAGCGGGGCGGATCCGGAGACTGGTCGCCGCCTTCACGACGCTGGACTCGATTCCCCTCGAACCGCACTACCGGGCGGCCCGGGAGAGCGGTGCGCTGGAGCTGGCGGAGGTCGACGAGGCGATGTTCCTGTGGGGACTGCGCGCGGCGGCGAACCGGCTGCCGTTCCTGCCGGTGCGGGCGGGCGTCGGCTCGGACGTGCTGCGGGTCAACCCGGGCCTGCGGACGGTGACGTCGCCGTACGGGGACGGGTGGCCCTTCACCGGCGACGGCGAGGCCGCCTCGCCGGGCCCACGCGAGAAGTTCGTGGCGATGCCCGCGCTGCGGATGGATGCCGCCCTGGTGCACGTCAACCGTGCCGACCGGCTGGGCAACGGCCAGTACCTGGGCCCGGACCCGTACTTCGACGACCTGTTCTGCGAGGCGGCCGACGCGGCGTACATCTCGTGCGAGCGGATCGTGGACACCGCGGAGCTGACGAAGGAGGCCGCACCGCAGACCCTGTTGATCAGGCGGCACACCGTGAGAGGGGTGGTCGAGGCTCCGAACGGCGCCCACTTCACGTCCTGCGCACCCGACCACGACCGGGACGAGGCTTTCCAGAGGCACTATGCGACCACCGAGTGGTCCCGGTTCGCCGGGCGGTTCCTCGCCGGGGACGAACACGCCTACCAGTCGGCCGTCCGGGCCTGGCACGAGGAGCGGTCATGAGCGGAGTGAGCCGCGCGGAGTACTGCGTGATCGCGTGCGCCGAGGCCTGGCGCGGCGCCGGGGAGATCCTCGCGAGCCCCATGGGCCCCATCCCGTCGATCGGGGCGCGGCTGGCGCGGCGGACCTTCTCCCCGGACCTGCTGCTCACCGACGGCGAGGCGATGCTGGTGGGCGCCGACGGCACGGTGGAGGGCTGGTTGCCGTACCGTCGGCATCTGGAGCTGGTGACCGGCGGCCGGCGGCACGTGATGATGGGCGCGAGCCAGATCGACCGCTTCGGCAACCAGAACATCTCGTGCATCGGGGACTGGGCAGAACCCCGGCGGCAGTTGCTCGGGGTGCGCGGAGCGCCGGTCAACACCCTCAATCATCCGACCAGTTACTGGATACCGCGGCATTCACGGCGGGTGTTCGTCGAGCGGGTCGACATGGTGTGCGGGGTGGGGTATGACCGTGCGGCACGGCACCCGGCCACCGCCCGCTTCCACCACATTGCGCGCGTCGTGTCCGACCTCGGTGTCTTCGACTTCGACACCCCGGACCGCTCGATGCGGCTCGCCTCGCTGCATCCGGGGGTGACGGTGGAGGAGGTGCGGCAGGCGACGGGCTTCGAGCCGACGGTCCCCGACGAGGTTCCGTACACCCGTGAACCGACGCCTGAGGAGCTGCGGTTGATCCGTGAGGTGATCGATCCGGAGGGCCTACGGGAGCGCGAGGTGCCCGATCGGGTCGGTGAGGGCGGGGGGCGGTGATGGACACCGCGTTCACCCGGCTCGTCGGGGTCCGGCATCCGGTGGTGCAGACGGGCATGGGCTGGGTGGCCGGGCCCCGTCTGGTCTCCGCCGCGGCCGGCGCGGGCGCGCTCGGGATCCTCGGCTCCGCGACCATGACGCTCGACCAGTTGCGGGAGGCGATACGGGAGGTGCGGGCGCGGACGGACGCGCCGTTCGGGGTGAATCTGCGGGCGGACGCCGGGGACGCGGGCGACCGGGTGCGGATGCTCGTGGAGGAGGGCGTGCGGGTGGCGTCGTTCGCGCTGGCGCCGTCGGCCGATCTGATCGCCGACCTGAAGGCGGCGGGGGTCGTTGTGATCCCGTCCGTGGGAGCGCGGCGGCATGCCGAGAAGGTGGCCTCCTGGGGTGCGGACGCGGTGATCGTTCAGGGCGGCGAGGGCGGTGGTCACACGGGTGAGGTGGCGACGACCGTGCTGCTGCCGCAGGTGGTGGACGCGGTCGACATCCCGGTGGTGGCGGCGGGCGGCTTCCGCGACGGGCGCGGGCTGGTCGCGGCGCTGGCGTACGGGGCGGCGGGCATCGCGATGGGCACGCGGTTCCTGCTGACGTCGGACTCGACGGTGCCCGAGGCGGTGAAGGCGTGCTATCTGGCGGCGTCGGTGCGGGATGTGACGGTGACGACGGCGGTGGACGGACTGCCTCACCGCATGCTGCGCACGCCGTTCGTGGACTCGCTGGAGCGCGCGGGCCGGGTGCGGGCGCTGCTGCGGGCGGTGCGCGGGGCGTCGGCGTTCCGGAGGCTGTCGGGTCTGACGTGGCCGCGGATGATCCGCGACGGCCTCGCCCTGAAGCACGGCAAGGACCTGAGCTGGGGCCAGGTACTGCTGGCGGCGAACACGCCGATGCTGCTCAGGGCCGCGATGGTTCAGGGGCGGACGGATCTCGGGGTGATGGCGTCCGGGCAGGTCGCCGGGGTGATCGACGACCTGCCGTCGTGCGCGGAGCTGGTGGAGCGGATCATGACGGAGGCGGAGGAGGTGCTCGGGGTCCTGGAAGGGTTCAGAGCCGTTCGATGATCGTCACGTTGGCCTGACCGCCGCCCTCGCACATCGTCTGCAGGCCCAGGCGGCCGCCGGAGCGCTCGAGTTCGTTCAGGAGGGTGGTCATCAGCTTGGCTCCGGTGGCGCCCAGGGGGTGGCCGAGGGCGATGGCGCCGCCGTTGACGTTGACCTTCTCCGGGTCGGCGCCGGTCTCCTTCAGCCAGGCCAGGACGACCGGGGCGAACGCCTCGTTGATCTCGACGAGGTCGATGTCGTCGATCGTGAGCCCGGTCTTCTTCAGGGCGTGCGCGGTCGCCGGGATCGGGGCCGTCAGCATGCGGATCGGGTCCTCGCCGCGCACCGAGAGGTGGTGGACCCGGGCGCGCGGGGTCAGCCGGTGTTCCCGTACGGCCCGTTCCGAGGCCAGCAGCAGGGCCGCCGCGCCGTCGGAGACCTGCGAGGAGCAGGCGGCGGTGACGGTGCCGCCTTCGAGGACCGGCTTCAACTCGGCCATCTTCTCCAGGGAGGTGTCCCGGCGCGGGCCTTCGTCGACCGTGACGTCCCCGTAGGCGACGGTCTCCTTCTCGAAGCGGCCCTCGTCGATGGCGCGCACCGCCCGCTGGTGCGAGCGGAGGGCGTACTCCTCCTGGTCGCGCCGGGTGATGCCCCACTTGGCGGCGATCATCTCGGCGCCGACGAACTGGTTGACGGGTTGGTCGCCGTAACGGGCCCGCCAGCCCTCGCTCCCCGCGAAGGGCCCCTCGGTCAGCCCGAGCGGTTCGGCGGCCTGACGGGAGGCGAAGGCGATCGGGATCTGCGACATGTTCTGCACGCCGCCCGCGACGACCAGGTCCTGGGTGCCGGACATGACGGCCTGCGCCGCGAAGTGCACGGCCTGCTGGGAGGAGCCGCACTGCCGGTCGACGGTCACGCCGGGCACCTCCTGCGGCAGCCCGGCGGCCAGCCAGCAGGTGCGGGCGATGTCCCCGGCCTGCGGCCCGACGGTGTCCAGGCAGCCGAGGACGACGTCCTCCACGGCCGCCGGGTCCACTCCCGAGCGCTCCATGAGGGCTTTCAGTACGTGCGCGCCCAGGTCGGCCGGATGGACCCCGCTGAGTCCGCCCCGGCGCCGCCCGACGGGCGTACGGACCGCTTCGACGATGTAGGCCTCGGCCATGGTGGACTCCCTCGTACCGGACGACGGTTCACATACGGCTGCTCACGTGCTGCTGTGCTCCTGCTGTTCTTCGCGTACGGCGATCCCGTCGAGCACCATCGACAGGTACTGGCGGGCGATCTCCTCCGGGCTGTGCTGTCCGCCGGGCCGGTACCAGGAGGCGGCGACCCACACGGTGTCGCGCACGAACCGGTAGGTGAGCCGGACGTCGAGGTCGGCCCGGAAGACCCGGTCGGCGACGCCCCGTTCCAGGGTGGACAGCCACGCCTTCTCGAACTTGCGTTGCGACTCGGCGAGGAACGCGAACCGCTCCTGCGCCGCCAGTTGCTTGGACTCCTTCTGGTAGATCGCGACCGCCGCGCGGTGCCGGTCGATCTCCCGGAAGGACTCGGTGACCAGTGCCTCCAGCGTCTCCCTCGGGCCGAGGCCGGCGTCCAGGACGGTGTCGTAGCCGTCCCACAACTCGTCCAGGAAGGTGCGCAGGATCTCCTCCAGCATCGACTCCTTGGAGTCGAAGTGGTAGTAGAGGCTGCCCGCGAGCATTCCGGCGTGGTCGGCGATCGTGCGGACGGTGGTGGCGTTGTAGCCCTGCTCGGCGAAGACCTCGGCGGCGGTGTCGAGGAGTTCACGGCGGCGGGCGGGCGCGGCGGTCACCTGGGGCTTCTTGTTGGTCGGCTTGGTGGGCACGGATCCATTGTGATCCCGGGGGCGCGGGTCCATCGCCGGGCCTAGGGATGCCGGCTGCTGACGGCGACGACCTCACCCGTCATGTACGAGGAGTAAGCGGACGCCAGGAAGACGATCACGTTGGCCACCTCCCACGGCTCGGCGTGCCGTCCGAACGCCTCCCTCGCGGTCAGCTCCTGAAGCAGTTCGGGGGTCGTGACCTTCACCAGGTGCGGATGCAGGGCGAGACTGGGCGCGACCGCGTTGACCCGCACCCCGTACGGGGCCGCCTCCATGGCCGCGCACCGGGTCAGGGCCATCACGCCCGCCTTCGCGGCGGCGTAGTGCGCCTGTCCGGACTGGGCGCGCCAGCCGAGCACCGAGGCGTTGTTGACGATCACGCCGCCGGTCTCCTTCATGGCGCGCAAGGCCGCGCGCAGGCACCGGAAGGTGCCGTTCAGCGTCACGTCCAGCACGCGCGACCACTGCTCGTCGGTCATGTCGACGAGCGCGGCGGTGCCGCCCAGGCCCGCGTTGTTGACGACGATGTCGAGTCGGCCGTGGGTGCGGACGGCGGTGTCGAACAGGGCCCGGACCTGGGTCTCGTCGGTGACGTCGCACGGCAGCGCGGTCACCGAGCCGTCGAACTCCCCGGCCAGCTCCGCCTCGTACTGCTTGAGGCGGCGCACGTGCGCGTCACTGATCAGGACGCGCGCGCCCTCCTCTAGGAACCGGCGCGCGATCGCTCCGCCGATGCCGGCACCGGCCGCCGCGGTGATCACGGCGGTGCGCCCGCGCAGCAGTCCGTGGCCGGGCACATACGCCGGGCTCTCGACGCCTGTCATGGGTCCACGCTAACCTACCAAACACTTGTTAGGAAAGATTGACGAAGAGCGGCGGAAGGACGGAGCACGTGGATTTGACCCACTCCCCCGCGGACGAGGCCTTCCGCGCCGAGGCCCGGGCCTGGCTCGCGTCGCACGTGCCCGCGGCCCCGCTGCCCTCGCTGGAGACCGAGGAGGGCTTCGCGGCGCACCGGACGTGGGAGGCGGAACTGGCCGCGGACCGCTGGTCGGTGGTGTCCTGGCCGGCCGAGTACGGCGGACGGGACGCGGGGCTGATGCGGTGGCTGATCTTCGAGGAGGAGTACTACGCGGCGCGCGCACCGGGCCGGGTCAGCCAGAACGGGATCCATCTGCTGGCGCCCACTCTCTTCGACCACGGCACCGAGGAGCAGCGGTCCCGTGTGCTGCCGCCGATGGCGCGCGGGGAGGTGGTCTGGGCGCAGGCGTGGTCGGAGCCGGAGGCCGGTTCGGACCTGGCCTCCCTGCGGTCGAGGGCGGTGCGCACGGACGGCGGCTGGTGCTTGAGCGGGCAGAAGACGTGGTCGTCGCGGGCGGCCTTCGCGGACCGTGCGTTCGGGTTGTTCCGCAGCGAACCGGAGGCACCGAGGCACCAGGGGCTGATCTACCTGATGTTCGACCTGCGCGCGCCCGGGGTGACGGTCCGACCGATCCACCGCCTCGACGGGAAGCCGGCGTTCGCCGAGCTGTTCCTGGACGAGGTGTTCGTGCCCGACGAGGACGTGATCGGCGAGCCGGGCGAGGGCTGGCGGATAGCGATGTCGACGGCCGGCAACGAACGCGGGCTCACCCTCCGCTCCCCCGGCCGCTACCTGGCCGCCGCCGACCGGCTGGTGGAGCTGTGGCGGGAGCGCGGATGCCCGGTGCGGGTACAGGACCGGGTGGCCGACGCGGTCATCGGCGCCCGCGCCTACCAGCTCTTCACGTACGCGGGCGCGTCCCGCTTCCTTCAGGGCGAGCCGCTGGGTCCCGAGTCCAGCATGAACAAGGTCTTCTGGTCGGAGTACGACATCGCGCTGCACGAGACGGCGCTCGATCTGCTGGGCGAGGAGGGTGAGTTGGCGGACACCGACTGGGCGGAGGGGTACGTCTTCTCCCTCGCGGGGCCCCTCTACGCCGGCGCGAACGAGATCCAGCGCGACATCATCGCCGAACGCCTGCTCGGCCTGCCGAAGGGCCGCCGCTGATGCGTCCGCTCACGAAGGGCCATGGCTGATGCGTTTCCTGCTCACCGAGGAACAGCGCGCGTTCGCCCGTTCGCTGGACGCGCTGCTGGCCGCTGCCGACACCCCCTCGCTCGTACGGTCCTGGAGTGCCGGCGACACCACGGCGGGCCGGGCGCTGTGGTCCCGGATCGCGGAGGCGGGCGTCTTCGCGCTCGCGGTCCCGGAGGAGTTCGAAGGGGTGGGGCCGCTGCCCGTGGAACTGGGCGTGGCCTTCGTGGAGTTGGGGCGCCACGCGGTTCCGGGCCCGCTGGTGGAGACGGTGCTCGCGGCAGCCCTCCTCTCCGGACGGCCCGAGCCCGCCGGGCGGCTGCTGCCCCAACTGGCGTCGGGCAAGGCGCTGGCCACGGTGGGCGCACCGTACGCCCTGGACGCGGACACCGCGGACCTCGTCCTCGCGCTCAGGGACGGCCAGGTCTGGCGGGCGCCGGGCGCCCGGAACATACGCCCGTCCCTGGACCCCGCCCGGCGGCTCGCCACCCCGCTCCCCGGTGGGGAACTGCTCTCCCCCGTCATCCCCCCGGAAGCCGTCCTCTGGGCCCGCCTCGCCACCGCGGCTCAGGCGCTCGGCGTAGGGCTGGCCCTCCTCGACAGGACCGTCGCCCATGTCGGACAGCGCGTCCAGTTCGGTGTCCCGACAGGCTCCTTCCAGGCCGTCAAGCACCGTCTGGCCGACGCGAGGACAGCCCTGGAGTTCGCGCGTCCGCTGCTGTTCGGAGCGGCCCTGTCCATGACGCCGGCGGACGTGGCCGCCGCCAAGGTCGCGGCCTGCGAGGCGGCGTACGCGACCGCCCGGACCGCGCTCCAACTGCACGGGGCGATCGGCTACACCGCCGAGTACGACCTGTCCCTGTGGCTCACCAAGGCGCGTGCGCTGCGCACGGCGTGGGGTGGGCCCGCGGAGTGCCGGGCAGTCGTCCTCGGCGCTCCGAGGTGAGGCGTCTCATCCGGCAACGATGCCCCGTGCCCGTGCCGCCGCCAGCCACTGCGGGAACTCGCCCACCAGCCGGTCGTACAGTTCGGCGTCGGGCACCGTCCGCGGCTCCGGACCGGCATGGAAGAACCCGGCGTTGTCGACCACCCGCTTCTGCGGCACCGGGAGCTCGTCGAGCTTGCGCAGGAAATCGAACTGCCTGCTGTCCGGATCCCCGAACCCGATGAACTGCCAGAACATCGGCAGTTTCGCCGCCTTGCAGAGATGGCGCTCCGCGGCGAACTTGTCGATGGGGCCGCCGTCGGTCTGGAAGACGACCAAGGCGGGGGCCTTGGAGCCGCTGTCGAGGTAGTGGTCGATGACGGCGTCCATCGCGAGGTGGTAGCTGGTCTTGCCCATGTGCCCGAGTCCGGCCACGATCCGGTCGATACGGCCCCGGTGGTCGGCCAGGGAGATGTCGGAGACGGTGTCGACATCGGTGGAGAAGAAGACGACCGGCACGCTCCCGTCGTCGTCGAGGTGCGCGGAGAGCCCCAGCACACGTTCGGCGAGCGCCTGCACACTGCCGTCCTTGTAGTAGGGCCGCATGGACCCGGAGTAGTCGACCACGAGGTAGACGGCGGCCTGCTGCCCGTCGAGGCCGTGCTTGCGCAGCGAGACCCCGGCGGTCTTGTACAGACTGACCAGCGCGGGCGCGGTCTGCTCGACCTTGGTCAGACTGATCGCGGCCATGCCGACTCCCCCTCGGTGCGGTGCGGGAGCGTCGAGGTTACGCCACGACAGCCGCTCAAAGCGGCGGCGCCTGCCAGTTCGTCCGGTCGGGGACAAGTTGGCAGGCGCCGTCTGGGGGGGTCTGGGGGAGGATCCCCCAGATATCCCGCCCGTACGCCTTTGTACGGGACGTATATGAGTGACCGTCAGGTCACCGTTGGAGCCGTCAGACCGCCAGTGCGCGGTCGGTCGGCCGGATCGGGCCGGCAGGTCGCTGGCGCCGGTGAGGTAGCGGTCGACGCCGCGGGCGGCCGAGCGGCCCTCCGCGATCGCCCAGACGATCAGCGACTGGCCGCGGCCCGCGTCACCGGCCACGAACACGCCCGGCACGTTCGTCTGGAAGTCGGCGTCGCGTGCGATGTTGCCGCGCTCGTCCAGCGCCAGGCCGAGCTGCTCGACCAGGCCGTTCTGCTGGTCGGTGCCGGTGAAGCCCATGGCGAGGGTGACCAGCTGAGCGGGGATCTTCCGCTCGGTGCCCGGCTTCTGCGTCAGCTTGCCGTCGACGAACTCGACCTCGGCCAGGTGCAGCCACTGCACGTTGCCGTCCTCGTCGCCCTCGAAGTGGGTCGTCGAGGCGGAGTAGATCCGCTCGCCGCCCTCCTCATGGGCCGAGGTGACCTTGTAGAGGATCGGGAAGGTCGGCCACGGCTGGTTCGTCGGGTGCCGCTCGTCGTTCGGGCGGGGCATGATCTCCAGCTGCGTGACGGAGGCCGCGCCCTGGCGGTGGGCCGTGCCCACGCAGTCCGCGCCCGTGTCGCCGCCGCCGATCACGACCACGTGCTTGCCCTCGGCCGAGATCGGGGGGGCGACGTAGTCGCCCTCCTGGACCTTGTTGGCCAGGGGCAGGTACTCCATCGCCTGGTAGATGCCCTTGAGCTCACGACCGGGGACCGGGAGGTCGCGGGCGGTGGTGGCGCCCGCGGCGATCACGATCGCGTCGTACCGCTTGCGCAGGTCCGACGCCTTCAGGTCGCGGCCGATCTCGACCCCCGTACGGAAGCGGGTGCCCTCCGCGCGCATCTGCTCGATACGGCGGTTGATGTGCCGCTTCTCCATCTTGAACTCGGGGATGCCGTAGCGGAGCAGACCGCCGATGCGGTCCGCGCGCTCGTAGACGGCGACGGTGTGGCCGGCCCGGGTCAGCTGCTGGGCGGCGGCGAGACCGGCGGGGCCGGAGCCGATGACCGCGACCGTCTTGCCCGACAGGCGCTCGGGGGCCTGCGGCTTGACGTCACCGCTGTCCCACGCCTTGTCGATGATCGAGACCTCGACGTTCTTGATGGTGACCGGCGGCTGGTTGATGCCGAGCACGCACGCCGACTCGCAGGGGGCGGGGCACAGGCGGCCCGTGAACTCCGGGAAGTTGTTCGTGGCGTGCAGCCGCTCCGAGGCGGCCGTCCAGTCCTCGCGGTAGGCGTAGTCGTTCCACTCGGGGATCAGGTTCCCCAGCGGACAGCCGTTGTGGCAGAACGGGATGCCGCAGTCCATGCACCGGCTGGCCTGCTTGCTGATGATCGGCAGCAGGGAGCCGGGGACGTAGACCTCGTTCCAGTCCCGGACGCGCTCCTCGACGGGGCGGGACTTGGCGACCTCGCGGCCGTGGTTCAGGAAGCCCTTGGGATCAGCCATTGGTCGCCGCCTCCATCATCTTCTCGTGGGTCTCGGTCTCGGAGAGACCCGCTCGCTCGGCGGCGTCCTTGGCGGCGAGCACTGCCTTGTACGTGCTGGGGATGATCTTGCTGAAGCGGGCCACGGCCGTGTCCCACTCGGCGAGGAGCTTCTCGGCCACGGTCGAGCCGGTCTCCTCCTGGTGGCGGCGCACCACGTCGTGCAGCCACTGCTTGTCGGCGTCGTCCAGGGCCTCGACGGCGCCCAGGTTGCCGGCGTTGACGTTGTCGCGGTCCAGGTCGATGACGTACGCGACACCGCCCGACATACCGGCCGCGAAGTTGCGGCCCGTCTGGCCGAGGACCACCGCCTGGCCACCGGTCATGTACTCGCAGCCGTGGTCGCCCACGCCCTCCGAGACGACCAGCGCACCCGAGTTGCGGACGCAGAACCGCTCGCCGACCTTGCCCCGCAGGAACATCTCGCCGCCGGTGGCGCCGTAGGCGAGGGTGTTGCCCGCGATGACGCTGTACTCGGCGAGGTGGTCGGCCGCGCGGTCCGGGCGGACGATGATCCGGCCGCCGGAGAGGCCCTTGCCGACGTAGTCGTTGGCGTCGCCCTCCAGGCGCAGGGTGACACCGCGCGGCACGAAGGCGCCGAAGGACTGGCCCGCGGAGCCGGTGAAGGTGATGTCGATCGTGTCGTCGGGCAGGCCCGCGCCGCCGAACTTCTTCGTCACCTCGTGGCCGAGCATGGTGCCGACCGTGCGGTTGATGTTGCGGATCGCGACCTGGGCGCGCACCGGCTGGGCGTCGGCCTGGGAATCGGCGTTCAGGGCGTCGGCGGCGAGCTTGATCAGCTCGTTGTCGAGCGCCTTCTCCAGGCCGTGGTCCTGCGCGATCACCTGGTGGCGCACCGCGCCCTCGGGCAGCTCGGGCACGTGGAACAGCGGCTCCAGGTCCAGGCCCTGCGCCTTCCAGTGGTTCACCGCGCGGGTGACGTCCAGGACCTCGGCGTGGCCGACGGCCTCCTCGATGGAGCGGAATCCCAGCTCGGCCAGCAGCTCGCGGACCTCCTCCGCGATGAACCGGAAGAAGTTCACGACGAACTCGGCCTTGCCGGAGAACCGCTCGCGCAGCACCGGGTTCTGCGTGGCGATACCGACCGGGCAGGTGTCCAGGTGGCAGACGCGCATCATGACACAGCCGGAGACGACGAGCGGAGCGGTCGCGAAACCGAACTCCTCGGCGCCGAGCAGCGCGGCGATGACCACGTCGCGGCCGGTCTTCAGCTGGCCGTCGGTCTGCACGACGATGCGGTCGCGCAGGCCGTTGAGCAGCAGGGTCTGCTGGGTCTCGGCGAGGCCGAGCTCCCAGGGGCCGCCCGCGTGCTTCAGCGAGGTGAGCGGCGAGGCGCCCGTGCCGCCGTCGTGGCCGGAGATGAGGACGACGTCCGCGTGCGCCTTGGACACACCGGCCGCGACCGTGCCGACGCCGACCTCGGAGACCAGCTTCACGTGGATGCGGGCCTGCGGGTTGGCGTTCTTCAGGTCGTGGATCAGCTGCGCCAGGTCCTCGATGGAGTAGATGTCGTGGTGCGGCGGCGGGGAGATGAGCCCCACGCCCGGCGTCGAGTGCCGGGTCTTGGCCACCCACGGGTACACCTTGTGGCCGGGCAGCTGGCCGCCCTCGCCGGGCTTGGCGCCCTGGGCCATCTTGATCTGGATGTCGTCCGCGTTGACCAGGTACTCGGAGGTCACGCCGAAGCGGCCGGAGGCCACCTGCTTGATCGCCGAGCGGCGCGCCGGGTCGTACAGGCGCTCCGGGTCCTCGCCGCCCTCACCGGTGTTGGACTTGCCGCCCAGCTGGTTCATGGCGATGGCGAGGGTCTCGTGCGCCTCCTGGGAGATGGAGCCGTACGACATGGCGCCCGTGGAGAACCGCTTGACGATCGACGAGACCGGCTCGACCTCCTCGATCGGGATCGGCCCCCGGCCCGACTTGAAGCCGAACAGGCCGCGCAGCGTCATCAGGCGCTCGGACTGCTCGTTCACGCGGGCCGTGTACTTCTTGAAGATGTCGAAGCGGCCGGTGCGCGTGGAGTGCTGGAGGCGGAAGACCGTCTCCGGGTCGAACAGGTGCGGCTCGCCCTCGCGGCGCCACTGGTACTCGCCGCCGATCTCCAGCGCGCGGTGCGCGGGAGCGATGCCGGAGGCCGGGTAGGCCTTGGCGTGGCGGGCGGCGACCTCCTGGGCGATGACGTCGATGCCGACACCGCCGATCTTGGTGGCCGTGCCGTTGAAGTACTTGTCGACGAAGGCCTCGTCCAGGCCGACGGCCTCGAAGACCTGGGCGCCGCGGTAGGAGGCGACCGTCGAGATGCCCATCTTGGACATGACCTTCAGGACGCCCTTGCCGAGGGCGTAGATCAGGTTGCGGATGGCCTGCTCGGGCTCGGCGCCGGGCAGGAACGTCCCTGCGCGGACGAGGTCCTCGACGGACTCCATCGCCAGGTACGGGTTGACGGCCGCCGCGCCGTAGCCGATGAGCAGGGCGACGTGGTGGACCTCGCGGACGTCGCCGGCCTCGACCAGCAGGCCCACCTGAGTGCGCTGCTTGGTGCGGATGAGGTGGTGGTGGACGGCCGCGGTGAGCAGCAGCGACGGGATCGGCGCGTGCTCGGCGTCCGAGTGCCGGTCCGACAGGACGATCAGACGGGCGCCGTTCTCGATGGCGGCGTCGGCCTCGGCGCAGATCTCCTCCAGGCGCGCGGCGAGGGCGTCACCGCCGCCGTGCACCCGGTACAGGCCGGACAGCGTGGCGGCCTTGAAGCCGGGCATGTCGCCGTCGGCGTTGATGTGGATGAGCTTGGCCAGCTCGTCATTGTCGATCACCGGGAAGGGCAGCACGACGCTGCGGCAGGAGGCCGCGGTCGGGTCGAGCAGGTTGCCCTGCGGGCCCAGCGAGGAGCGCAGCGAGGTGACCAGCTCCTCGCGGATCGCGTCCAGCGGCGGGTTGGTGACCTGCGCGAACAGCTGGGTGAAGTAGTCGAAGAGCAGGCGCGGACGCTCAGACAGCGCGGCGATGGGCGAGTCGGTGCCCATGGAGCCGATCGGCTCGGCGCCGGTCTTGGCCATCGGGGCGAGGATGACGCGCAGCTCCTCCTCGGTGTAGCCGAAGGTCTGCTGGCGGCGGGTGACCGAGGCGTGGGTGTGCACGATGTGCTCACGCTCGGGCAGGTCGCCCAGCTCGATCTCGCCGGCCTCCAGCCACTCGGCGTAGGGCTGCTCGGCGGCGAGCGTCGCCTTGATCTCGTCGTCCTCGATGATGCGGTGCTCGGCGGTGTCCACGAGGAACATGCGGCCGGGCTGCAGGCGGCCCTTGCGGACGACCTTGGCCGGGTCGATGTCGAGGACGCCGACCTCGGAGGCGAGGACGACGAGGCCCTCGTCGGTCACCCAGTAGCGGCCGGGACGCAGGCCGTTGCGGTCGAGCACGGCGCCGACCTGGACGCCGTCGGTGAAGGTGACGGTGGCCGGGCCGTCCCAGGGCTCCATCATCGTGGAGTGGTACTGGTAGAAGGCGCGCCGGGCCGGGTCCATGGAGTCGTGGTTCTCCCACGCCTCCGGGATCATCATCAGCACGGAGTGCGGCAGGGAGCGGCCGCCGAGGTGGAGCAGCTCGAGCACCTCGTCGAAGGAGGCGGAGTCGGAGGCGTCCGGGGTGCAGATCGGGAAGATCCGCTCCAGCTTCTCCTGCGGGCCGAACAGGTCGGAGATCAGCTGCGACTCGCGGGCGCGCATCCAGTTGCGGTTGCCCTTGACCGTGTTGATCTCGCCGTTGTGCGCGACGAAGCGGTACGGGTGGGCGAGCGGCCAGCTCGGGAAGGTGTTCGTGGAGAACCGCGAGTGGACGAGCGCGATGGCCGTGGCGAAGCGGCGGTCGGACAGGTCCGGGAAGAAGGGCTCGAGCTGGCCGGTGGTCAGCATGCCCTTGTACACGATCGTGCGCGCGGACAGCGACGGGAAGTACACGCCGGCCTCGCGCTCGGCGCGCTTGCGCAGGACGAACGCCTTGCGGTCGAGGTCGATGCCCTTGCTCACGCCGTCCGTCACGAACAGCTGGCGGAAGGCGGGCATCGTGGAGCGGGCGGTGGCACCGAGGAGCTCGGGGGCGACCGGGACCTCGCGCCAGCCCAGGACGGTCAGGCCCTCCTCGGCGGCGATCGCGTCGATCGTCGAGGCGGCCTCGGCGGTACCGTCCTCGGGCAGGAAGGCGATACCGACGGCGTAGGCGCCCGCCTCGGGCAGTTCGAATCCGGCCACCTCCCGGAGGAAGGCGTCGGGGACCTGGGAGAGGATGCCGGCGCCGTCACCCGAGTCGGGCTCGGAGCCGGTGGCACCGCGGTGTTCCAGGTTGCGCAGAACCGTGAGCGCCTGCTCGACCAGCGCATGGCTCGCCTCGCCGGTGAGGGTGGCCACGAAGCCGACGCCACAGGCGTCGTGCTCGTTGCGGGGGTCGTACATACCCTGCGCAGCAGGGCGAGCATCCATGAAGGACCAGTTCTGGCCATTCGCGGAGTGCTGGGACGGCTGGCGCGGCGTACGCATCGGCTCTCCCGTCGTCGTCATGTGGCATATGCAGGTGCCGAGGGACGACGTTGGCCCTCTGCGAAGAGTGCAAAATTTCGTGCAGGTTACATGATGGAGCGGTTCTCGGAAACCGGGATAGACCGTTCCAACATGCGGACATCGCCGGGGCGTGGCGCGGGTTCCACGCACGGCGATGGAGTGGAGGGGGCACAAGCGGACAGATCAGTGTCCGTCGACCCTGGTACGGAGGGCAACATCGCCCACCGTGAGGGGTGCGGAGCAGGCCTCATTGCCCGCGGCGCTTACGGCTCATGCCCGCTGGTTAAGCACGCGAAACCGTCGAGTAACAACTATTTATGCGGCCCCTCGCATAACTAGCCTGCGCCTATCGTACGGCCGTACCGAACAAAGTGCCCAGGACGTACGTCACACCCGCCGCGGCACCACCGAGGGCGAGCTGCCGGAGGCCGCTGTACCACCAGCTGCGTGCGGTCACCTTGGCCACGACGGCACCGCAGGCGAAGAGGCCGAGGAGTGCGAGAAGGACGGCGGGCCACAGGGCGTGGGCACCGAGCAGGTAGGGCAGAAGGGGCAGCAGGGCGCCGAGCGCGAAGGATCCGAAGCTGGAGACGGCGGCCACCAGCGGGGAGGGCAGGTCGCCCGGGTCGATGCCGAGCTCCTCGCGGGCGTGTATCTCCAAGGCCTGCTCGGGGTCGCGGGAGAGCTGCTTGGCGACCTCGCGGGCCAGCGCGGGCTCGACGCCGCGCGCCTCGTACAGCGCCGCCAGCTCCTCCTCCTCGTCCTCCGGGTGCCTCCGCAGCTCCCGCCGCTCGACGTCGAGCTCGGCCTCGACCAGCTCGCGCTGGGAGGCGACGGAGGTGTACTCGCCCGCGGCCATGGAGAAGGCCCCGGCGGCCAGGCCCGCGAGGCCCGTGATGATGATGGTCTGCTGGCTGACGGACCCGCCGGCGACACCGGTCATCAGGGCCAGGTTGGACACCAGCCCGTCCATCGCGCCGAACACGGCCGGGCGCAGCCAGCCACCGTTGACATCCCGGTGGGTGTGGTTGTCCCGGTGCGCCTCGTGCAGCGTCGCCTCGGTCTCGATGATGGCCATGAGGTCCCCCAGGAAGCTTAGGCAAAGCTAAGTTTGGACAAGTTCTATCCTTCGACAACGCAGAACTTACGCCTTCAATTTCCGTCCCGCCAGCAAGGAAAGGCTGGGCTAACCTGCACCTTTGCCTCTCTGTGCTCATCCGTGACGATGAGTGCTCAGATGCCGGACGGGTGATGGTGGGGCCCGCGAGGCTCTGCGCGACGGTTTCGGGGGGACAGATCCGCACAGGGGGCGCCCCGAGAGGAGAGGCACCGTATGGCCATCGCCTGCAGTCCCCCCGTGCCGGCGCCCGAGGACGCCGCCCGACCCAGGGAACGGGCGCGTGGCGCGTTGCTCGGTCTCGCCGTCGGGGACGCGCTGGGGGCGCCCGCCGAGAACCTGAAGCCGTCCGAGATCCGGGCCCGCTGGGGCCGCATCACGGGGTTCGTCACCGAGCAGCCGTGCGGCACGGACGACACCGAGTACGCCATCTTCTCGGGGCTGCTGCTGGCCCGGCACGGCTCGGCGCTCACCGTGGCGCATGTGGAGGCGGCCTGGCACGAGTGGATCGCGGACCGGGACGAGGGGCCGTTCCGGGGGGCGGGCTTCAGCGAGCGCGGGACGCTGGAGAACCTGCGCCGGGGCCTTTCCGCCCCCGTCTCCGCGCAGCACCGGCACGCCTGGAGCGACGGGCTCGCCATGCGTGCGGCGCCCTTCGGGGTGTTCGCCGCGGGCCGCCCGGCCGAGGCGGCGCGGCTGGTGGCGATCGACGGCTCGGTGAGCCATGAGGGCGAGGGCATCCACGGCGGCCGGGCGGTCGCGGCCGGCGTCGCGGCGGCGATGACCGGAGCGTCGACGAGCGCCGTGGTGGCCTCGGCCCTCGCGGCCGTCCCCGAGGACTCGTGGACGGCCCGCTCGCTGCGCCGCGCGGTCGCCGTGGCCCACCGGGGCGCCCGCGCGGTCCGCTCCGCCGTGGCGATCGACGGCTACCCCTGGACGGACCTCGCGCCAGAGGCGGTCGCCCTGGCGTTCGGCGCGTACGTGGCGGCAGGCGGCGACTTCCGGGAGTCGGTGCTCGCCGCGGTCAACATGGGCCGCGACGCCGACACCACGGCGGCGGTCGCGGGCGCCCTGGCGGGCGCGTCCCGCGGGATCGCGGCGATCCCTCGGGAGTGGGCGGCGGCGATCGGCCCGGCACGAGGCCGCTGCCTGCCGTCCGTGCAGGGGCACCACGTCCTGGACGTGGCCGATCTGCTGACGCCGGGGGACGGGGGAAGTGGGCCGCGGGGGTCCGCGGGCGGAGGGCCGCCGGGGTCCGCGGGGGAGAGCCGCCGGGTTCCGCGAGGAGAGGGTCGCTCAGTCCCGCGGGGCCGGGGGCGCGGGGGTCCCGGAGACGGGGCTGGGCGTGCGGGGCGACGGAGCCGTGCGGCTCGACGGCCAAGGAGCCGAACCCCGTGACGGCCAGGGATGCGTGCGGCTCGACGGCCAAGGAGCCGAACCCCGTGACGGCCAGGGATGCGTGCGGCTCGACGGCCAAGGAGCCGAACCCCGTGACGGCCAGGGATGCGTACGGCTCGACGGCCAAGGAGCCGAACCCCGTGACGGCCAGGGAGCCGAACCCCGTGACGGCGAGGAAGACGTGCTGCGTGACGTACGTACGCCACTCGGTGCGGTGCCGTACGACCAGGCGCAGGTGGAGCCGTGAGCGGGCCTCGGCGGATCGAGGGTCTGCTGCTCGGGCTCGCCGTCGGTGATGCCGCCGGGTGGCCCGCCGCCCGGCACCGGGCCGCACGGATGCCCGAGTGGACCCGGCGGCTGACCCGGGAACTCGACACCTTCGCCGAGGAGAACGCGACCACCACCCTGCCGGTGCCGATCGCCCTCAACCAGTCGCCGCAGCCGTTGCGGCTCGGGCCGTCGGACGACGCGGAGTGGGCGGCGTTCACGGCCGAGGCCCTGCTGCGCGCCGAGGATGCCGACGCGCTCGGCGGCCTCGACCGGCAGCGCGGACTACGAGCCGCCCTCGACCGGAGTTGGAACGCCCTCGCCACGGAGGTCGCCGCCGCGGCCGACCACGCCCCCGGGGCCGAGACGGCCCTCATGCCGTTGCGCGCCCGGATCTCCGTCCGGGCGGGCCTCGGCAACCTCGCCACCGGGCTGCGCCCGCCCGCCACCGGTCACGACAACCCGCACTACTTCGACGACGCTGCCTGCGTACGGGCCTGCGTGCTCGCCATGGCCCACCCGGGCGAGCCCTCAGTCGCCGCCGAGCTCGCCGAGTTCGACGCCCGCTACACCCAGGACGGCGACGGGGTGCACGGCGCCCGCGCCATGGCCGCGGCCCTCTCGCTCGCCCTGTCCGGGGAGGCGCTCGACAACTGCGTGAGGGCCGCGCTGGCCGAACTCCCCGAGTCCACCGAGATCGGCCGCAACGCCCGGCACGCCCTGAAACTGGCCCACGACGGCGAGGGGGCCTTCCGTGTCGTCCCCCTGCTGGAACATCAGATCGTCGACCACGTCTACAGCTACGGCGTCGCGGCCGCGGAGACCGTCCCGGTCGCCCTCGCCCTCGCGACAGCGGCCCAGGGGCGCATCGCGGAGGCGGTGCCCGCCGCCGCCTGCCTCTCGCGGGTGGCCGACTCCGCCCCGGCCCTCGCGGGCGCACTCACGGGAGCCCTCGGTGGCGGCGCGGCGATCCCGTCCTCGTGGCGCGACGCCTGCCGCACCCTCGCGGGCTGTGCACTGCCCCACCTGACCGGCACGGACCTCGTACACCTCGCCGAACTCCTGGAGACGACGGAACTGGCCGCTGCCGGTGGATGATTCGGGCATGACGCCCACTCCTGACGAGTCGGTCCCTCTGGACGAACGCATCACCGGCGCCCTGGTCGGCGCAGCCGTCGGCGACGCCCTCGGCGGTCCCGTCGAGGGCCACTCCCCCGAGCAGATCGTCGAACGGCACGGCGGCCGGGTGCACGGGATCGTCGGACCCTGGCACGGCGACGCCTGGCGCACGGCCCGCCCCGTCGCCCCGTTCCACAAGGGCGACGGCCACGTCACCGACGACACGTTGATGACGCACGCGCTGGTACGGGTGTACGCGGCCGTCCGCGACCACCTCGACGCGTACGCGATCGCCGAGCACCTGGTCCCGGACCTGATGTCGAACCCGCGCTGGATCCCGGAGCTGGAGGCGGAGGCACTCCCGCTGCACCGCGTCTTCCTGGCCGAGAAGTGGCTCGTGACACGGCTTCACTACGCCCATGCGGACCCGCGGGAGGCGGGCGTCGGCAACATCGTCAACTGCGGTGCCGCGATGTACATGGCGCCGGTCGGCCTGGTCAACGCGGCCAACCCCGAGGGCGCGTACGCCGAGGCCCTGGACCTGGCGGGCGCGCACCAGTCCTCGTACGGCAGGGAGGCGGCCGGGGTGCTCGCGGCGGCGGTGGCGGCGGCCTGCACGCCGGGCGCGACACCGGACTCGGTCGTGGCGGCGTGCCTGTCGCTGGCGAGGGACGGGACGCGCGCCGCGATCGAGACGGTCTGCGACGCCGCCTCCCGCTACTCGGACTTCGAGTCGGCGCTCCGTCCGCTGCGGGAGGCGGTGGCGCCGTACGACACCGTAGGCCCCGACTACCGTGCCCCGTCCCTGGGCGCCCGCCGACCGTCCCGGCTGCACGCGATCGAGGAACTCCCGGTGGCGCTCGGCATGGTGGTCGTGGCCCGCGGCGACTACCGGCACGCGGTGCTCGGTTCGGTGAACTACGGCCGGGACTGCGACTCCATCGCCACGATGGCGGGCGCGATCACGGGCGCGCTGGGCTCACAGGTCCCGTCCGACTGGGCGAAGGCGGTCGCGGAGGCGAGCCGCCTCGACCTGCACGCCCCGGCCCTGACGCTCACGGAGGTCACCCGGGAGATCTTCGCCCGGGACGTGCGCCGCCGCCGGTCCCACGAGGCGGCCTTCGCCGCGCTGGGGGGCTGAGGTGCTCCGACTGACCTGGGTCCAGCCGGAGGACCTCCTCGGCCATGAACTCCGCCAGGCGGAGCAGGACGGCCGGGAGCCGTCGGCGATCGCGGCGAGGTGGAGGGCGGCGGGCGGCCCACCGGCACCCTTGACCGCCGGCGCGTCACCGGTACCGGCGTCCCCGTACCTGCGCCTGCTCGCAAAGGACTTGCTGGACGAACTGGCCGACCTGCCGAGCAGCTTGGCGGAACACGAGCCGACGAACCTGGCCCGGATCAGGGCGCTGTGCCGGAGCTGGCCGGCTGAAACTGCGGGCAGTCGTGCCGCTGGGGCGGTGGGGGTACCCCCTGCTCGAGCGAAGTCGAGAGCTTGGGGGAGGGTGGGCGCTGGGGGCACCCCCTCTGGGGGAGTCACCCCGCAAGCGCGGGCAAGCGAACACCCCCGGGCAACCCCCACCGAAGCGCACCTCGAAGCCGCCTGGCTGGGCAGAGCCGCCGGCTGCCTCCTCGGCAAACCGGTCGAAAAGCTCCCCCTGGACGGCATCCGCCGACTCGCCGGAGCCACCGGCAACTGGCCGTTGCACACCTGGTTCACGGGCCGCGGGCTACCCGCGGACCTGGCCGAGCAGTACCCGTGGAACCGTCGCTCCGCAAAGAACTCCCTCGCCGAGAACATCGACGGCATGCCCGAGGACGACGACCTCAACTACCCCCTGCTGAACCTGCTGTTGCTCGGCCGCCACGGCAAGCACTTCACCACCGCCGACGTCGCCCGGCTCTGGCTCGACGAACTCCCCGCCGCCCGCACCTTCACCGCCGAACGCGTCGCCTACCGCAACCTCCTCTGCGGCATCGAACCCCCACGCACCGCCCGCCACCGCAACCCCTTCCGCGAATGGATCGGCGCCCTCATCCGTGCCGACGTGCACGGCTGGACCAACCCCGGCGACCCGGCCGCCGCGGCCGAACAGGCCCACCGCGACGCCACCCTCACCCACACCGGGAACGGCGTCTACGCGGCGATGTTCACCTCGGCCGCCATCGCCGAGGCGGCCACCGGCGCCCACGACGTCCACCACTGCCTGCGCACCGGTCTCACCGTCGTCCCGCCCGCCTCCCGTCTCGCCCGCGCGGTCCGCCACGCGATCGGACTGGCCGAATCCACGCCCGACTTCGACGTGGTGGTCGACGAACTGCACGCCGCCCACCGCGGCTACCACTGGGTCCACGCCATCCCCAACACCGCCCTGATCGCCGCCGCCCTCACCCACGCCGACGGCGAGTTCACCGGATCCGTCTGCCGTGCGGTGTCCGGGGGGTGGGACACCGATTCGAACGGCGCGACGGCCGGCAGCATCGCCGGACTGCTGGCCGGGCACCCCGCCGCGCTCCCCGACCGCTGGACCACTCCCCTCAAGAACCGGCTCGCCACGTCCGTCGGCGACTTCAACGGCATCGGCTTCGACGCGCTCGCCCACCTCACCCACCGGGAGGCCCACCGCTCATGACCGCACCCCTCGCCGGCCTCCGCGTGCTCGACCTCGCGACCCTCTTCGCCGGCCCCCTCGCCGCCACTCTGCTCGGTGACTTCGGCGCCGAGGTCATCAAGGTCGAGCACCCGGCCCGTCCCGACCCCTCCCGCGGCCACGGCCCGACGAAGCACGGCGTAGGGCTGTGGTGGAAACTGCTGGGCCGCAACAAGCGCACGATGACACTCGACCTGTCCAAGCCCGGTGGCCGTACGACACTGCTGCGGCTCGCCGAGACCGCCGACGTGATCGTCGAGAACTTCCGCCCGGGCACCCTGGAGAAGTGGGCCCTGGGCTGGGACGAGCTGTCCGCCGCGAACTCCCGTCTCGTGCTCGCCCGGGTGACCGCGTTCGGCCAGTTCGGCCCGTACGCGCACCGCCCCGGCTTCGGCACGCTCGCGGAGGCCATGAGCGGGTTCGCGGCGATCACCGGGGAGCCGGACGGGCCGCCGACGCTCCCGCCGTTCGGGCTGGCCGACTCGATCGCGGCCCTGGCGACGGCGTACGCGGTGATGACCGCGCTGGCGGCCCGCGATCGCACCGGGACGGGCCAGGTGGTGGACATGGCGATCATCGAACCGATCCTCACCGTCCTCGGCCCGCAGCCGATCTGGTACGACCAGCTGGCCCACGTCCAGGGGCGCACCGGCAACCGCTCCCAGAACAACGCCCCGCGCAACACCTACCGCACCGCGGACGGCGGCTGGGTCGCCGTCTCGGCCTCCGCCACGTCCGTCGCCGAGCGGTTGATGCGCCTGGTCGGCCGCCCCGAGCTGATCGACGAGCCGTGGTTCGCGACGGGTGAGGAGCGGGCCCGGCACGCGGACGTGCTCGACGACGCCGTCGGCGGGTGGATCGCCGGCCGCACCCGCGCGGAGGTGCTGAAGGCGTTCGAGGACGCGGAGGCGGCGGTGGCGCCGGTGCAGGACGTGCGGGAGGTGATGACCGACCCGCAGTACGCGGCGCTGGGCACGATCACCACGATCCCGGACGACCCGGAGCTGGGCCGGCTGCGGATGCAGAACGTCCTGTTCCGCCTCTCCGCCACGCCCGGCGCGATCCGCTGGGCCGGCCGTCCGCACGGCGCGGACACGCGGGCGGTCCTGAGCGAACTGGGCATGACGGCTCCCGAGATCGCCGCGCTCGAGGCGGAGGGTGCGCTATGACCCCCCTCACCCTGCTGTACGCGCCCGGGGACCGCCCGGAGGTGGTGGGCAAGGCGCTCACCTCCGGGGCGGACGTGGTGCTGGTCGACCTGGAGGACGCGGTCTCCCCGGACCGCAAGGCGTACGCGCGGGCGGCGACGGCGGAACGGCTCGCGCAGCGCCCGCCGGTGCCGGTCCATGTCCGGGTGAACGCGCTGGACAGCCCCTGGGGCGAGGCGGACCTCACGGCGCTCAGGGCGCTCGTGGGTCTCACGGGGCTGCGCCTGCCGAAGGTGACGTCGCCCTCGGACGTCGTCCGTGTCGCGCGACGTGCCGTACGGGCGGACGGCACGGTCGTTCCCCTCCACGCCCTTCTGGAGACGGCCCTGGGGGTGGAGCGCGCGTTCGCGATCGCGTCGGCGCATCCGGCCGTGCGGGGCATCGCGCTGGGCGAGTCGGACCTCCGGGCCGACCTGGGCGTACGGGAGGACGCGGGGCTCGACTGGTCGCGGGCGCGGGTGGTGGTGGCGGCCCGGGCTGCCGCGCTGCCGCCACCGGCCCAGTCGATCTACCCGGACACACGGGACCTGGAGGGCCTGGCGGCGTCCTGTGCGCACGGCCGCAGCCTGGGCTTCCTGGGCCGGGCGGCGATCCATCCCCGTCAGCTCCCGGTCATCGAACGCGCCTACGCACCGACCCCGGAGGAGATCACGCGAGCGGAGGAAACCCTCAAGGCCGCCGCCCTGGACCAGGGCGCCCAGGCCCTCCCCGACGGCCGCTTCATCGACACGGCGGTGGTGAGAGAGGCGTACAGAACCCTGTCGTTGGCCCGCCGAAGGCGTTGAGGACCGCACACGCGCCGGGGGCGCCGTATCCAGCGATACGGCGCCCCCGGCAACGCAGGAACGTCCCTCAGCCCTTCTGGGCCGACTCGGCCTCGTCCTGCGACGTCTTCTCGGTCCCCTCGGCCTCCGTCTGCCCCGTGGTCTTGGGAACCGTCGGCTTCTCGTCCTCAGGCTCGGGCTCGCCCTTCTTCTCCGGCTCCCCGGAGTCGGCGTCCCCCTCGGCCTCGCTGCCGGCAGCATCCGGCTCGACCACTGCCTCCTGGCCCGGCCTGAGCCGCGACGACACCACCATGTACGTCACGGCCAGCAGGAACACCAGCATCGCGGTCCAGTCGTTCAGCCTGATGCCGAGGATGTGGTGCGCGTCGTCGACCCGCATGTACTCGATCCAGCCGCGGCCCACACAGTAAGCGGCCACGTACAGCGCGAACGCCCGGCCGTGCCCCAGCTTGAAGCGGCGGTCCGCCCAGATCACCAGGAACCCGACGCCGATGCACCACAGCGACTCGTACAGGAACGTCGGGTGGTAGTACCCGGGCACCCGCCCGTCCGTGGAGGAGGTGATGTGCAGCGCCCACGGCAGATCCGTCGGCCGCCCGTACAGCTCCTGGTTGAACCAGTTGCCCCAGCGTCCGATCGCCTGCGCGAAGGCGATGCCGGGTGCGACGGCGTCGGCGTACGAAGGAAGCGTGATGCCCCGGCGACGGCAGCCGATCCACGCGCCGACCGCGCCGAGCGCGATCGCGCCCCAGATGCCGAGCCCGCCCTGCCAGACCTTGAAGGCGTCCACCCAGTCACGGCCCTCGCTGAAGTACAGCTCGTAGTCCGTGATCACGTGGTAGAGCCGGCCGCCGACCAGGCCGAACGGCACGGCCCAGACCGCGATGTCGGCCACCGTGCCCGCCCGGCCGCCCCGGGCGATCCAGCGTTTGTTGCCGAGCCACACGGCCACGAAGACACCGATGATGATGCAGAACGCGTAGCCGCGCAGCGGAATGGGGCCGAGGTACAGCACTCCGCGCGAGGGGCTGGGAATGTAGGCAAGTTCCATGGCAGGAACGACGCTACCCTGCCGGACACGCAGCGTGGCAACCCACCCGGCTACGGGTCCATAACGTACGACTCCCCCGGCCTATCGGACACCGGGGGCATCGCGGGGGCCCACGGCCTCAGGACTTGCCGGCGGCCTCCACCATCTGCTTCAGCTTGGCCGGTGTCATCGTGCGGTCCTCGAAGAGGTTCTTCCCGCCGAGGAGCACCGTCGGCGTGCCGGAGAAGCGGGCGCTCTGGAACGCGGCGTTCGACTTCACCACCCAGCTGTCGTGCGTGCCGTCCTTGACGCACTTCTGGAATGCCGGGCTGTCGAGGCCGCCCACCTTGCCGGACAGCTCGATCAGCTTGGCGTTGTCCGCGAATGTGTCCTGCGTCTCCTTGGGCTGGTTGTCGTACAGCACGTCGTGGTAGCCCGAGAACTTTCCGGCGTCCTGCGCGCACGCCGCCGCGTTGGCCGCGGAGCGGGAGCCGCTGCCGCCCAGGTTTCCGTCGATGAGCGTGACCAGGTGGTACTCGACTCTGAGCTGTCCGGCGTCGACCAGCTGGTGGATCGTCGGGCGGTAGGCGGTCTCGAAGGCCCGGCAGGCCGGGCAGCGGAAGTCCTCCCACACCGTGAGGGTCGACTTGGCGGAGTCCTTGCCGACGGGGATCGCGAGGGCACCCTTGCCCGTCGCCCCGGAGGGCGCGATGGCGGGGCCGGAAGCGCCGCTCTTGCCGCTCTTGCCGGCGTTCGCCGCCAGGACGCCCACCACCGTCGCCAGCGCCAGGACACAGACGACCGAGGCGCCCACGATCAGCGTGCGGCGGCGCTTGTCCGCGGCCTTCTGCTTCCGTCGCTCGACCGCCAGCCGCTCGCGGGCGTTGCGCTTTCCTTCACGGTTCTTCTCGCTCACATCCGGCAGAACGAACCGGGGAGGCGCAGCGCGCCTCCCCGGCCTCAGGTCCACTCGTTCGAGTGAGCGGTTTGCCGCTCTCAGCTCACACGTTGCCGCGGACGCCCTCCGCCAGCTCGCCCGCCAGCGTGCGTACCGCCTCGAGGGCCGCCGCCTCGTCGGGCGCGTCCAGCATCCGCTTGACGAACGCCGAGCCGACGATCACGCCGTCCGCGAAGCCGGCCACCTCGGCGGCCTGGGCCGCGCCTGAGACGCCGAGGCCGACGCAGACCGGCAGGTCGGTGGTGGCGCGGGTGCGCCGGACCAGGTCCTGGGCCTGCGCGCCGACCGACTCGCGGGTGCCGGTGACGCCCATGAGCGAGGCCGCGTAGACGAAGCCGGACCCCGCCGCGGTGATCTCGGCGAGCCGTGCGTCCTTGCTGCTGGGCGCGACCACGAAGACCGTGGCGAGGCCGTGCTTCTCGGCGTGCTCCCGCCACAGGGCCGACTCCTGAACGGGCAGGTCCGGCAGGATGCAGCCGGCGCCGCCCGCCTCGGCCAGCTCGGCGGTGAAGCGTTCCACGCCGTAGCGGTCGATCGGGTTCCAGTACGTCATCACGAGGACGGGCTTGCCGGTGGCCTCGAAGGCCTCGCGGACCGTGCGCATCACGTCGGCGATCTTCACGCCGCCGCGCAGCGCGATGTCGTCGGCGGTCTGGATGACGGGGCCGTCGAGGACGGGGTCGCTGTGCGGCAGGCCCACCTCGACGACGTCGGCGCCGCCGTCGAAGACCGCCTTGATGGCGGCGATGCCGCCGTCGACGGTCGGGAAGCCGGCCGGCAGGTAGGCGATGAGCGCGGACCGGCCCTCCGCCCTGGCGGCGGCGAGGGTGTCCGACAGCAGTTGGATGTTCCCGCTCACTGGGCGTCCCCCTCGATCTCCGCGGCGTCGGTGTCGGCGTCCGCGGCGACGGACGCGTCGGTGTCGTACAGGCCGAAGTACCGGGCGGCGGTGTCCATGTCCTTGTCGCCGCGGCCCGACAGGTTGACGACGATCAGCCCGTCCTCACCGAGCTCTCTGCCGACCTCCAGGGCACCGGCGAGGGCGTGGGCGCTCTCGATGGCCGGGATGATGCCCTCGGTGCGGGACAGCAGGCGCAGGGCCTGCATGGCCGCGTCGTCGGTGACGGCCCGGTACTCGCCGCGGCCGCTGTCCTTGAGGTAGGAGTGCTCGGGGCCGATGCCCGGGTAGTCGAGGCCCGCGGAGATCGAGTAGGGCTCGGTGATCTGGCCTTCGTCGTCCTGCAGAACGTAGGACCGGGAGCCGTGCAGGATGCCGGGCTCGCCGGCGGTGAGGGTGGCGGCGTGCTCGCCGGTCTCGACGCCGTGTCCGGCGGGCTCGCAGCCGATGAGGCGTACGCCCTCGTCGGGGATGAAGGCGTGGAAGAGGCCGATGGCGTTCGAACCGCCGCCCACGCAGGCGATGGCGGCGTCCGGCAGCCGCCCGGCGCGCTCGAGGAGCTGCCGCCGCGCCTCCACGCCGATCACGCGGTGGAAGTCGCGCACCATGGCCGGGAAGGGGTGGGGGCCCGCGACGGTGCCGAAGAGGTAGTGGGTGTGGTCGACGTTGGCGACCCAGTCGCGGAACGCCTCGTTGATGGCGTCCTTGAGGGTGCGGGAGCCGGACTTCACGGCGATGACCTCGGCGCCGAGCATGCGCATGCGGGCGACGTTGAGGGCCTGCCGCCGGGTGTCGATCTCGCCCATGTAGATGGTGCACTCGAGCCCGAACAGGGCGCAGGCGGTGGCGGTGGCGACGCCGTGCTGGCCGGCGCCGGTCTCCGCGATGACCCGCGTCTTGCCCATCCTCCTGGTGAGGAGGGCCTGCCCGAGGACGTTGTTGATCTTGTGTGAGCCGGTGTGGTTGAGGTCCTCGCGCTTGAGGAACACCCGTGCGCCGCCGGCGTGCTGCGCGAACCGCGGCACCTCGGTGAGGGCGCTGGGCCGGCCGGTGTAGTTCACGAGCAGGTCGTCGAGCTCGCGGGCGAACTCGGGGTCGGCCTTGGCCTTCTCGTACTCGACGGCCACCTCGTCCACGGCGGCGACGAGCGCCTCCGGGATGAACTTGCCGCCGAACGCGCCGAAGTAGCCCTCGGCACTGGGGACCCGGCCTTCCGGGTCGGGGATGAAGAACTCGCTGGGCATGCGGAAACCTCACGGTGAGTTGTGGATACCAATCGCCGTGGGGGCGGGGCTGATCAGTCGGCCTCGGGCCGCCTGTGGCTGATCAGTCGGCCTCGGGCCGCCTGCGGCTGATAGCGCCGACGCGGCCGAGCCGCATGTTCGGGCACTGCCCCGCGCCCCTTGCGGGGCGCTGCCATCGCATGCCGTTGACCTGCCCCGGCTCGTCACCGATGACATACCGCACCCGGCGCCCGTGCACCCGGCGTGCGGGCGCGCGGCAGCCGCGGGGGCGGCATCCGCGGGCCAGCCGGGCGTACCGGTCCCTGGTCGTCACGGTCGTCGGAACAGTCATCGGCGCTCACCCTACCGGGACGTCAGTCCCGCCCGTGGCGCAGTGCCGGATGTGCGCCCGCCGCCACCAGGTCGGCGACGGCCGTCTTCGGGTCGCGCCCGGTCACCAGGGACTCGCCCACGAGTACGGCGTCGGCGCCCTCGTTGGCGTACGCGATCAGGTCGTGCGGTCCTCGGACCCCGGACTCGGCGACCTTGACGATGCCGCCGGGGATCTCGGGGGCGACCCGCTCGAACGTGGTGCGGTCCACCTCGAGGGTCTTGAGGTTGCGCGCGTTGACACCGATGACCTTCGCTCCGGCGTCCACCGCCCGCTCGACCTCGTCCTCGTCGTGCACCTCGACCAGCGGGGTGAGCCCGATGGAGACCGCGCGCTCGATCAGCGACTCCAGGGCCGGCTGGTCGAGGGCGGCGACGATCAGCAGCGCGAGGTCGGCGCCGTACGCCCGGGCCTCCCACAGCTGGTAGGAGGTGACGATGAAGTCCTTGCGCAGCACCGGGATGTCGACCCGGGCCCGGACGGCCTCCAGGTCGGCCAGCGAGCCGCCGAAGCGGCGCTGCTCGGTCAGGACGGAGATGACGGCCGCGCCGCCCGCCTCGTAGTCCGCGGCGAGCCCCGCCGGGTCGGCGATCGCGGCGAGCGCGCCCTTGGACGGGCTGGACCGCTTGACCTCGCAGATCACCTTGACCCCGTCACCGCGCAGGGCGGCGAAGCCGTCCTTGGCAGCGGGAGCCTTCGCCGCGCGCTCCTTGAGCTCGTCGAGGCTGACGCGTGCCTGCCGCTCCGCGAGGTCGGCACGGACTCCGTCGATGATCTCGTCGAGCACACTCACGCGAGCGGCCCCCTTCCTGACGGTTGACGATGGGGTGAGGCCCACCTGGTCGGGCCTCGGTCCACCGGGGCCGCCTCGGCGGGCGAAACCGATGGTCACTGCGATGGTATCCGGAGCACGGCCCAAGGCTCACATCCGGTGGAGGCCGGTCCCATTACCTGGACATTCACAGATTGATCACGGGTGCAGCCAGCCGCCGAACGGCAGGTTCCGGACAACGGTGAAGGCCAGTGCCAGTGCACCGAGGCTCCACAGCTGCACCGGTGTGAGGTCGATCCGCAGCGCTCGTCCCCGTACCGCGTGCACCGCCCACACGGCCCACACCACGGCGAAGACCAGAAAGCCGGTGACGGCGAGAGCGTTGTCGTGCAGCGCCGTGAGGACGTCCCCGTGCACGAAGGCGTGTGCGCTGCGCAGTCCGCCGCAGCCGGGGCAGTACACGCCGGTGTAGCGCAGCAGCGGACAGACCGGATAGTGGCCGGGTCGGTTCGGGTCCACCGCTCCGACGTAGGCGAAGGCCCCGGCGACGGCCGTGAGAACCCCGGCGGGCACCGCGATGCGACGGAGCGCGGCTGCGCCGCCGGTGCCGCCGTGGTGCGGGGTCGCGCTGGGGGATTCGGCGTTCATCCCACGCATTCTGCCCGCCCGCCGCCGTGGGCGCGCGGGTACGCGAGAGGCGGCTCCCGTACGCACCGTGCGGGGCCGCCTGTCGTCCGGAGCCGGGGGAGGCTCAGTGCTCGGTCGCCTCCGCGGGCTGGTGCGCCGAGTGCGCCTGCGTCTTCGGCTGACCGAGACCCATCTGGCGCATGATGCCGCCGACGACGCCACCGAGGACGCAGATCGCGATGCCCGCCCAGAAGCCGACCGGCTGGGCCATCACGGTGAAGGCGCCCGAGACGCAGAAACCGATGAAGGCGATGATGACACCGGTCCAGGCGGCCGGGGTGTGACCGTGGCTGCTGCCCGCCATGACTTGCTCCTTGTTGGCTCTATGTGCGTGGGTGAGTCGAAGCTCGGCGCCCATTGTCCCGTACCCGCGCGTATGGGGTGAGCGCGGGGTCGCACTGTCCGATTCGGGGCTCGGAGCACCTCCGGGGCGCCCTTCGGTTGTTCGGGGCTCTCAGGCGCCGGTGGGGTCCTCGCCCCGGTCGAGGGCCTTCCACAGGTCCTCGGGGCGGTCGGGGTCGACGGGCTTCGTCCGGCGCGGACGGGGAGTGCCGTCGCGCTCGTAGCGGCCGGACATCGCGGGCCACAGCCGGCCGTAGCGCAGGGCGAGCAGCCCGGCGAGGAGGAGCAGCGCGCCGCCGGCGGCCGCGACGTACGGCCACGCGGAGTGCGTGAGCGCGGTCGCGGTCGCGGAGGTGTCACCGGCCGCCTGTGCCGCCTTCTCGTCGAGCGCGGAACTGTCGGAGGCGCCCAGCAGCGCGGCGGCGATGGTGCCGGCGCCGGAGAGCGCGAGCAGCAGGGAGACGAGGAGGCGCCCGGTGCTGCGGACGGCGAAGACGGCGACGAGTGCGGCGAGGCCCACTATGGCGAGCGCCGCGGGGACGCCCGTGACGTCGCTGCCCTTGGCGGTCAGCGAGTAGTCGCCGCCGGCCACCGCCACGGTCCCCGCCGACCAGCTCTGCCGGGTGGAGAGCAGCGCCACGGCGGCGCCGGCCGCCCCGCACAGCAGGGCGACGGCGAGGCTTCGCCGGGCGGGCCGGAGGGGTGCGGCGGCCTCGGAACGGGGGTGAGGTACGGCAGTCACGTACTCCACTATCGCCTGAACCCCGGCAGAACCGTCATCCGGGGTCCGTCAACCCATGATCGCACCACCGTTTTCCCATGGGCATCCCAGCGTCAGGCCATGCGCTCCCCCTTCAAGGCAAAAGGAAGTCACAGCTTCAACGTTCTTGTTGTTGTCGTGCCCAGGACATTCATACGTTCTGCGCGGTCGTCGCGTGCACCCACGCCGGCGGCTGTACGGCGCACCCCCCACATGTCTCTCCGGTTCACCCACTCATGGAGGACGTACGTTGCGCAGAACCGTTTCCGCTGGTGCCGTGGCCACACTGGCCACCGCCGCCCTCGCCCTGGCCGCTCCCGTCGGCCAGGCCGCGTCCACGACATCCACGACGCACGGCGTCACCGTCGCACACTCGTGCGCGGCCCCGACGCAGAAGAACGTCATGGCCTGCAACGCTCTCAAGGTCACCGCGGGCACCCCCAGGTCCGCACACACGGAGAGCGACCTGACGGCCGCGGCCACCCCCGCCGGCTACGGCCCCGCCTCGCTGCAGGCGGCCTACAAACTGCCCTCGTCGACCGGCGGTTCGGGCCAGACGGTGGCGATCGTCGACGCGTACGACGACCCGAACGCGGAGGCCGATCTCGCCGTCTACCGCTCCCAGTACGGCCTGTCCGCCTGCACCACGGCGAACGGCTGCTTCAAGAAGGTCGACCAGAACGGCGGCACGAGTTATCCGCGCGGCGACTCCGGTTGGGCCGAGGAGATCTCCCTCGACCTCGACATGGTCAGCGCGGCCTGTCCCAACTGCAAGATCCTCCTGGTGGAGGCGAGCTCGGCGAGCATGACGAACCTCGGCACGGCCGTGAACACCGCGGTCAGGCTGGGCGCGAAGTTCGTCAGCAACAGCTACGGCGGCAGCGAGTCCTCCAGCGACGCGACGTACGACTCCTCGTACTTCAACCACCCGGGCGTCGCCATCACGGTCTCCTCCGGTGACAACGGCTACGGCGTCGAGTACCCGGCCGCCTCCAAGTACGTGACGGCGGTGGGCGGTACGTCGCTGAGCACCGCGTCCAACTCGCGCGGCTGGACCGACACGGTGTGGAGCGGGGCGGGCTCCGGCTGCTCGAAGTACGACGCCAAGCCGACCTGGCAGAGCGATGGCGGGTGCGCGAACCGCACCGTCGCCGACGTCTCGGCGGTCGCCGACCCGAACACCGGCGTCGCGGTCTACGACAGCTACCGCTCGGCCACCGGCTGGATGGTCTTCGGCGGCACCAGCGCCTCGTCGCCGCTGATCGCGGCGACCTACGCGCTGGCGGGCGCGCCGTCCTCCGGCTCCTCTCCGGGATCCTTCCCCTACGCCCACACGTCGGCGCTGTACGACGTCACCAGCGGCTCCAACGGCAGCTGCTCCGGCTCGTACCTGTGCACCGGCACCACCGGGTACGACGGGCCCTCGGGCCTCGGTGTCCCGAACGGCACGGCGGCGTTCACGGGCTGACCGTCACGGTGACGTGAGCCTGTTGGCCGTGTGCACCGCGCGGAGGACGGCGGCCGCCTTGTTGCGGCACTCGTTGTCCTCCGCCACCGGGTCGGAGTCGGCGACGATGCCGGCTCCGGCCTGCACGTACGCCGTGCCGTCGCGCAGCAGGGCCGTACGGATGGCGATGGCGGTGTCGGAGTCGCCCGCGAAGTCGAGGTAGCCGACGCAGCCGCCGTACAGCCCGCGTCGGGACGGCTCGAGCTCGTCGATGATCTGCATCGCGCGCGGCTTCGGCGCACCGGAGAGGGTGCCCGCGGGGAAACAGGCGGTGAGCACGTCGAAGGCCGTGCGCCCGGCCGCGACCCGTCCGGTGACCGTCGAGACGATGTGCATCACGTGGGAGTACCGCTCGATCGACATGAAGTCGACGACCTCCACCGAGCCGGGTTCGCACACCCGGCCGAGGTCGTTGCGGCCCAGGTCGACGAGCATCAGGTGCTCGGCGCGCTCCTTGGGGTCGTCGAGCAGCTCCTCGGCGAGGGCCTGGTCCTCCTGCGGGGTGGCGCCGCGGTGCCGGGTGCCGGCGATGGGGTGGACCATGGCCCGGCCGTCCTCGACCTTCACCAGGGCCTCCGGGGACGACCCGACGACATCGAACGCATCTCCGTCGCCGCAGGGGAACCGGAACAGGTACATGTACGGCGAGGGGTTGGTGGCCCTGAGCACCCGGTAGACGTCCAGCGCGCTCGCGGTGCACGGCGTCTCGAAGCGCTGCGAGGGGACGACCTGGAAGGCCTCGCCCGCGCGGATGCGTTCCTTGATGTCCTCGACCGCTTCCTGGAAGTCCTCGCCGCCCCACCGGGCGGTGTACTCGGGCAGTTCGGAGGGCGGCAGGACGGCCGGGGGCTGGGCGACCGCGCGGGACAGGTCGGCCTCCATGGCGTCGAGGCGGGCCACCGCGTCCGCGTAGGCCTCGTCGACGCCCGTGTCGAGGTCGTTGTGGTTGATCGCGTTGGCGATCAGCAGGACCGAGCCCTCCCAGTGGTCCATGACCGCGAGGTCACTGGTCAGGAGCATGGTCAGCTCGGGCAGCTTCAGGTCGTCGCGCTCGCCGGGGCCGATCTTCTCCAGGCGGCGCACGATGTCGTAGCCCAGGTAGCCGACCATGCCGCCGGTGAAGGGCGGCAGGCCCAGGTCGTGGGCGAGGTCGCGGGGCGTGTGCAGGGCCTCGATGGTGGCTCTCAGGGCGGCCAGCGGGTCGCCGTCCGTGGGGACGCCGACGGGCGGGGTGCCGAGCCAGTGGGCCCGGCCGCCGCGCTCGGTCAGGGTGCCGGCCGAGCGGACGCCGACGAAGGAGTAGCGCGACCAGGACCGGCCGTTCTCCGCGGACTCCAGCAGGAAGGTGCCGGGGCGCTCCGCCGCGAGTTTGCGGTAGAGCCCGACCGGGGTGTCGCCGTCGGCGAGGAGCTTGCGCGTGACCGGGATGACGCGGCGGTCGGTGGCCAGCTTGCGGAACGTCTCGAGGTCCATGGCGGCCGACCTTACTGATCCACGGACGCCGGGGCGGAGGCGGCGTCCTTGAGCAGCACGTCGGCGTCGAAGCAGGTGCGGTCGCCGGTGTGGCAGGCGGCGCCCACCTGGTCGACCTTGACCAGCACGGTGTCGGCGTCGCAGTCGAGCGCGACCGACTTCACGTGCTGCACATGGCCTGAGGTGTCGCCCTTGACCCAGTACTCCTGACGGCTGCGCGACCAGTAGGTGCAGCGGCCGGTCGTGAGGGTGCGGTGCAGTGCCTCGTCGTCCATCCAGCCGAGCATCAGCACCTCACCGGTGTCGTACTGCTGGGCGATGGCGGGGAGCAGCCCGTCGGCGCTGCGCTTGAGGCGCGCGGCGATCTCGGGGTCCAGGCCGCTGGGCCTGCTGGGCGAAGGCGTGCTGGTCATGCGGACCATTGTGCCGCGCCGCACCGACATGCCCGGTCACCGTCCGCTGGGCGGACCGGTCCCCCGGTCGTACGCTGACTGCATGTCGACCCATGCCAAGCGTGAACGACTCCTCCTCGCGGACCTGTTGGAGGCCACGGGCCCCGACGCGCCCACGCTGTGCGAGGGCTGGAAGACCCGTGATCTCGCCGCGCACGTCGTGGTGCGCGAACGCCGTCCGGACGCCGCCGGGGGCACGCTGATCAAGCAGCTCGCGCCGCGCCTTGAGAAGGTGATGGAGGAGTACACGGCGAAGCCGTACGAGGAGCTGATCCAGCTGGTCCGTACCGGCCCGCCGCGCTTCTCGCCCTTCTCCCTGAAGCAGATCGACGAGGCGGCCAACACGGTCGAGTTCTACGTCCACACGGAGGACGTGCGCAGGGCGCAGCCCGACTGGACGCGGCGCGAGCTGGATCCGGTCTTCCAGGACGCCCTGTGGTCCCGCCTGGAGCGCACGGCCCGCCTGACCGGTCGCGGCGCCCCGACGGGCCTGGTCCTGCGCCGCCCGAACGGCCAGACGGCGGTCGCCCACCGGGGCACCCCGGTGGTGACGGTCACCGGCGAGCCCTCGGAACTGCTGATGTTCGCGCTGGGCCGGCAGCGCGTGGCGGACGTGGAGTTGGACGGCGAGAAGGAGGCGATCACTCAGGTGCGGGAGACGAAGCAGCTGGGGATCTGAGCGGGCGGCTCAGCGGGGAAGTTCGGCCCGGCGCAGGGAGCGGGAGCAGAGCGCCAGGATGCCGTTCACCGCGCAGAGGGTGGCGCAGGCCGCGAAGACCGGGCCGGTGCTCCACCGGTCGACAGCCGCGCCGACCAGCGGGAAGGTGAGCGGCGCCACGCCGAAGCCGACGAGGGTGGAGACCGAGGTGACGCGTCCGACGTGGGCGGGGCCCGCCTCGGCCTGCACCAGCGCCCCGCTGAGGGCCCCGCCCAGCCCGGACAGCATCCCGATCAGCAGGGCCACGCCGCCGCGGCGGCGACCGACGGCACCTGGGCGAGTCCGCCGATGGCGGCGGCGCCCCCGATTTCGGCAACGGCGAGGACGATCCCGGCGCGGGGCACACGTCCGCGCGCGGCGAGCACCAGCGAGGCGGCCCCCGCGCCGACGCCGAACCCGGCGAGCACCCAGCCCATGCCGGACGAGCCCCAGCCGCGCTGCTGCGCGAGCAGGGTCAGTCCGAGGTTCATCGGACCGACGAATCCCAGGTCACCGAGGGCCGTGACCAGGACAAGCGCACTCAGGAGGGGGTTCCGGCGGATCCGGTGCAGCCCGTCGCGCAGCTCGGTGAGGACGGCTTCCCGTTCCTTCCGCTCGTCCGGTGGCAGCTCCGCGACGCGGAGCGTCAGCAGCACCGGCAGGGACGCCGCGGTCAGCAGGGCGGCCATCCCGAACGTCCCGGCGGTGCCGCCGAGCGCCACGCCGAGGCCGCCGAGCGGTCCGCCGAGGACCGTGGCGAGCCGGGTGGCGAGGCCCCGCATGCCCTGGACCCGGGCGAGCTGGCTCCGGGCGGCGATCCGGGCCGGCAGGGCGCCTGCGGCAGGAAGGAAGACGGCGTCGACGATCCCGAAGAGAACCGCCACCGCGCCCAGCACCCACAACCCCGGGCCGGTGACCAGCAGCAGCCCGGCCGCGGCGAGCACGAGGGCACAGCGCACCGCGCCGCTGCCGACCACCACACGGCGCGGGCCGTACCGGTCGGCGACCACTCCCCCGCCGAGCATGAGAAGGGCCCGTGGTAGGGCGCTGACCGCCGTCACGAGCCCTGCCTGGGCGGGAGTACCGGTCTGGACGGCCGCGCAGGAGAGGGCGATGTAGTAGACGCTGTCGCCGAGTGCGCACGACGTGTACGCGCCGAGCCACCGCAGCACGTTCGGGTCGCGGTGGGCGGGCCGCTCCACGACGGGGACCGGACGCACGGCGGTGGAGGTCATTCGGCGGTCCTCTCAGGCTCGGAACGGGAAGGCGTTGACGTGCACTGCGACGTTTTCGCGACCCTGGGTGTCTCCCGCCGCTTCGGCGGCCCGGCCGCGCTCCTCGTACCTGCGGACGAGGGCGAGCAGGTCCTTGGACAGTTCGGCCAGTTCGGCGGCGGTCAGCCGCAGCATCGACTCGGCGGATTCGGCGGCGTCGTTCCACCCCGGGCCCCAGTGCGCCCGTTCGTCCAGATAGCGCCGGTACATCTCGGTCCGCTGCTCGAAGAACAGGCGGCTGGCCGCCGTGTGCGCGGCCGCCTTCTCCGGGGCGTCGCGAAAGTCCTCGTCGCGGATGCTCAGGCCGTCGGACGCCGGCTCCCACCAGCGTTCCCGGCTGTCCGTGCTGCGCGGTTCGGCCTCCTCGATCAACCCGTACTCGGCGAGCTTGCGCAGGTGGTAGCTGACCAGCGAGACGGCCTCGTCGACCTGCTCCGCCAGCTGCGAGGCCGTCGCGGCACGCGAGATGAGAAGCCTTCGGTACAGGTTCATCCGCAGCGGGTGGGCCAGCGCCTTGAGCGTCTCAAGGTCGGTGATACGGCGGTCCCTCTCCTTGTTGCTCATGGCCTCACGCTAGACGCGCAAGAAAAGTTGCACAATTGTTTTTGCGCAACTTTTCTTTCGCGTCTGCCCGTCAAAAGGCCCCGGCCACCCAACGGCGACCGGGGCCCAAGCCCAGCGCGGCGTCACCTCACGGGATGGCCCGCCTCCCGCAGCGTCTGCTTCACCTCTCCGATCCGCAGGTCCCCGAAGTGGAACACCGACGCCGCCAGCACCGCGTCCGCGCCCGCCGCGACGGCCGGGGGGAAGTGGGCCAGTGCGCCCGCGCCGCCGGAGGCGATGACCGGGACCGTGACGTGCTTGCGGACGGCCGCGATCATCTCCAGGTCGTAGCCGTCCTTCGTGCCGTCCGCGTCCATCGAGTTCAGCAGGATCTCGCCCGCGCCCAGCTCCGCCGCCCGGTGCGCCCACTCGATCGCGTCGATGCCGGTGCCGCGGCGGCCGCCGTGGGTCGTCACCTCGAACGAGCCGGACGAGCCGTCGCGCGAAGGCGTACGGCGCGCGTCCACCGAGAGCACCAGGACCTGGCGGCCGAAGCGCTCCGCGATCTCCCGGATCAGGTCCGGACGGGCGATGGCGGCCGTGTTGACGCCCACCTTGTCGGCGCCCGCCCGCAGCAGCCTGTCCACGTCCTCGGCCGCACGGACGCCGCCGCCCACCGTCAGCGGGATGAACACCTGCTCGGCGGTGCGGCGCACCACGTCGTACGTCGTCTCCCGGTTGCCCGAGGAGGCGGTGATGTCGAGGAACGTCAGCTCGTCGGCGCCCTCGGCGTCGTACACCTTCGCCATCTCGACGGGGTCGCCCGCGTCGCGCAGGTTCTGGAAGTTGACTCCCTTGACGACCCGGCCGTTGTCCACGTCCAGGCAGGGGATGACTCGGACCGCCAGGGTCATGAATCCACGGCTCCTCTTGCTGCTTCTAGCCTCTGAAGGCTTCCAGTTCCACTTCCACCAGGATGCGCGGGTCGACGAAACCCTCCACCACCAGCAGGGTCGCCACCGGGCGCACCGAGTCGAACAGCTCCTTGTGGGCGCGGCCCACCTCGTCGACGTCCCGCTGATGGGTCAGGAACATCCGGGTCCTGACGACCGACTCCGGGCCGAGACCGAACTCGGCGATCGCCTCCAGCGCGCTGGTGAACGCCACCTTCGCCTGCTCGTACGGGTCGCCCTCCCCGTAGAGCACGCTGCCCTTGAAGGACGTCGTGCCGCCCACCAGGACGCGGTCGCCCGCCGCGATGGCACGCGCGAAACCGAAGGACTCTTCCCAAGGACTTCCGCTCTGCACGCGCCGCACGGCATCGGTCATGACGACACAGCCTCCAAGGCCTCTTCCAGGGTGAACGCCTTCGCGTACAGGGCCTTCCCGACGATCGCGCCCTCAACCCCCACAGGGACCAGGTCGGCGATCGCCCGCAGGTCGTCCAGCGACGACACTCCGCCGGAGGCGACCACCGGGCGGTCCGTCGCCGCGCAGACGTTGCGCAGCAGCTGGAGGTTCGGGCCCTGCAGCGTGCCGTCCTTGGCGATGTCGGTGACGACGTACCGCGCGCAGCCCTCCTTGTTGAGGCGCTCCAGCGTCTCGTAGAGGTCGCCGCCGTCACGGGTCCAGCCGCGGCCGCGCAGCGTGGTGCCGCGGACGTCCAGGCCCACCGCGATCTTGTCGCCGTGCTCGGCGATGACCCTGGCGACCCACTCGGGGGTCTCCAGGGCGGCCGTGCCGAGGTTGACGCGCGTGCAGCCGGTGGCCAGCGCGGCGGCCAGGGTGTCGTCGTCGCGGATGCCTCCGGACAGCTCCACCTTGATGTCCATCGCCTTGGTCACCTCGGCGATCAGCGCGCGGTTGTCGCCGGTGCCGAACGCGGCGTCCAGGTCGACCAGGTGCAGCCACTCGGCGCCCGCCCGCTGCCAGGCGAGGGCGGCCTCCAGCGGGGAGCCGTAGGAGGTCTCCGTGCCGGACTCGCCGTGCACGAGGCGGACCGCCTGGCCGTCGCGGACGTCGACGGCGGGGAGGAGTTCGAGCTTGGCCATGTCTTACAGGGTTCCGATCCAGTTGGTGAGCAGCTGCGCGCCGGCGTCGCCGGACTTCTCGGGGTGGAACTGCGTGGCCCACAGGGAGCCGTTCTCCACGGCCGCCACGAACGGCTTGCCGTGCGTCGACCAGGTCACCTTGGGGGCGCTCATCGCCGGGTTGTGCGTCTCGAGCTGCCAGTCGTGGACGGCGTAGGAGTGCACGAAGTAGAAGCGCGCGTCCGCGTCCAGCCCGGCGAACAGCTCGGAGTCGGCCGGTGCCTCGACCGTGTTCCAGCCCATGTGGGGCACGACGTCCGCCTGGAGCTGCTCGACCCGGCCGGGCCACTCGGCGAGACCCTCGGTCTCGACGCCGTGCTCGATGCCGAGGCCGAACAGGATCTGCATGCCGACGCAGATGCCCATCACTGGGCGCCCTCCGGCCAGTCGGCGGTCGATGATCCAGTCGCCGCGTGCCTCCTTCAGCCCCTGCATGCAGGCGGCGAAGGCGCCGACGCCCGGCACCAGCAGGCCGTCGGCGTTCATGGCGCGGTCGAAGTCGCGGGTGATCTCCACGTCGGCGCCGGCGCGGGCCAGGGCGCGCTCGGCGGAACGGACGTTGCCGAAGCCGTAGTCGAAGACGACGACCTTCTTGGAGGTCTTCGACGTCTTTTGGGGAGTGCTCGGGGTGCTCAATTCCACACCTCCAGACGCATGACGCCCGCGACGAGACACAGCGCCGCGCCGATCGAGAGCAGCACGATCAGGCTCGTGGGCATCTTCTGCTTGACGAAGGAGACGATCCCGCCGACGAGGAACAGGCCGACGACGATCAGTACGGTCGAGGTGCCGTTCATGGCTTACAGCGCGCCCTTCGTGGACGGGAGGATGCCGGCCGCGCGCGGGTCGCGCTCGCTGGCGTAGCGCAGGGCCCGGGCCAGCGCCTTGAACTGGCACTCCACGATGTGGTGGGCGTTGCGCCCGTACGGCACGTGCACGTGCAGCGCTATCTGGGCCTGGGCGACGAAGGACTCCAGGATGTGCCGGGTCATCGTCGTGTCGTACTCGCCGATCATCGGCGCCATGTTCTCGGGCTCGGTGTGCACGAGGTACGGGCGGCCGGACAGGTCGACGGTGACCTGGGCGAGGGACTCGTCGAGCGGGACCGTGCAGTTGCCGAAGCGGTAGATCCCCACCTTGTCGCCGAGCGCCTGCTTGAAGGCGGCGCCGAGCGCGAGGGCGGTGTCCTCGATGGTGTGGTGCGAGTCGATGTGCAGATCGCCGTCGGTTTTCACGGTCAGGTCGAACAGACCGTGCCGGCCGAGCTGGTCGAGCATGTGGTCGTAGAAGCCGACGCCGGTGGCGATGTCGGTCTTGCCGGTGCCGTCGAGGTCGATCTCGACGAGGACCGAGGTCTCCTTGGTGGTGCGCTCCACGCGCCCAACGCGGCTCATGCGCTGTACTCCTTCGGGGGCGTGGGGGTGTCCCCCACAAGACACTGCAGTTCACGTACCGCGTCGAGGAACGCGTCGTTCTCCTCCGGGGTACCGGCGGTGACCCGCAGCCACCCCGGTACGCCGTTGTCCCGGACCAGCACGCCCCGCTCCAGGATCTTCCGCCAGGCCTCGTGCGCGTCGGGGAAGCGCCCGAACTGCACGAAGTTGGCGTCGGACTCGGTGACGTCGTAGCCGATCGCGCGCAGCTCGGCGACCAGCCGGTCCCGCTCCGACTTCAGCTGCTCGACGTACTTCAGCAGCGTGTCGGTGTGCTCCAGGGCGGCCAGGGCGGTCGCCTGGGTGATCGCCGACAGGTGGTACGGCAGCCGGACCAGCTGGACGGCGTCCACGACCGCCGGGTGCGCGGCGAGGTAGCCGAGCCGCAGGCCGGCGGCGCCGAACGCCTTCGACATGGTGCGCGAGACGACGAGATTCGGCCGACCTTCGAGCAGCGGCAGCAGCGAGGAGCCGTGGCTGAACTCGATGTACGCCTCGTCCACGATCACCACGGAGGGCTTGGCCGCCTGCGCGGCCTCGTACAGGGCGAGGACCGTCTCGGGCGGGACCGCGTTGCCGGTGGGGTTGTTGGGTGTGGTGATGAAGACGACGTCCGGCCGGTGCTCGGCGATCGCCTTCTCGGCGGCGGCGAGGTCGATCGTGAAGTCCTCGTTGCGCGGACCCGAGATCCAGCCGGTGCCCGTGCCGCGCGCGATGAGCGCGTGCATCGAGTACGACGGCTCGAAGCCGATCGCGGTGCGGCCGGGCCCGCCGAAGGTCTGCAGCAGCTGCTGGATGACCTCGTTGGAGCCGTTGGCCGCCCACACGTTTCCGAGGGCGACTTCGTACCCGCCGCTCTTCGTCAGGTACTCGGCCAGCTTCGTGCGCAGTTCGATCGCGTCCCGGTCCGGGTAGCGGTTCAGGGCGCGGGCGGCCTCGCGAACGCGCTCGGTGATCCGTTCGACCAGCGGCTCGGGCAGCGGGTACGGGTTCTCGTTGGTGTTCAGCCGTACGGGCACGTCGAGCTGGGGGGCGCCGTAGGGGGTCTTGCCGCGCAGCTCGTCCCGGACGGGAAGATCGTCGATTCCGAAGCTCACTTGCTCTCAGGCACCTTCCAACCGAACCTTGCCTTGATCGCCGCGCCGTGCGCGGGCAGGTCCTCGGCGTCCGCCAGCGTCACCACGTGGTGCGCCACCTCGGCCAGCGCGTCCCGCGTGTAGTCGACGATGTGGATGCCGCGCAGGAAGGACTGGACGGACAGGCCGGAGGAGTGGCAGGCGCAGCCTCCGGTCGGCAGCACATGGTTGGAGCCGGCCGCGTAGTCGCCGAGGGAGACCGGCGCCCAGGGGCCGACGAAGATCGCGCCCGCGTTCCTGACGCGGTCCGCGACCGCGGCGGCGTCGGCGGTCTGGATCTCCAGGTGCTCGGCGCCGTACGCGTCGACGACGCGCAGGCCCTCGTCGATGCCGTCGACCAGCACGACGGCGGACTGCTTGCCGGCCAGCGCCGGGCGGATCCGGTCCTCGATGTGCCTGGTGGCGGCGACCTGCGGCTCGAGCTCCTTCTCCACGGCGTCCGCGAGCTCGACGGAGTCGGTGACGAGGACGGCGGCCGCCAGCGGGTCGTGCTCGGCCTGGCTGATCAGGTCGGAGGCCACGTGCACCGGGTCGGCGGTGGAGTCGGCGAGGATCGCGATCTCGGTGGGGCCGGCCTCGGTGTCGATGCCGATCCTGCCGGTGAAGTAGCGCTTGGCGGCGGCGACCCAGATGTTGCCGGGGCCGGTGACCATGTTCGCGGGCGGGCAGGACTCGGTGCCGTACGCGAACATCGCGACGGCGGTGGCGCCGCCGGCCGCGTACACCTCGTCGACGCCGAGCAGGGCGCAGGCGGCGAGGATCGTCGGGTGCGGCAGGCCGTCGAACTCGGCCTGGGCCGGAGAGGCCAGGGCGATCGATCCGACACCGGCCTCCTGGGCCGGGACCACGTTCATGATCACGGACGACGGGTAGACGGACCGGCCGCCGGGCGCGTACAGACCCACGCGGTCCACCGGCACCCACTTCTCGGTCACCGTGCCGCCGGGCACCACCTGCGTGGTGTGCGTGCTGCGGCGCTGCTCGCGGTGGACGAGACGGGCGCGGCGGATGGACTCCTCCAGGGCCGCACGCACGGCCGGGTCGATCTGCTCCAGCGCGTCCTTCAGGGCCTGGTCCGGGACCCGGACCGACGTCAGGCGCACTCCGTCGAACTTCTCGGCGAAGTCGATCAGCGCCGCGTCGCCACGATGATGCACGGCTTCGCAGATCGGACGCACCTTCTCCAGTGCGGCCGAAACGTCGAAGTCGGCTCGGGGCAGCAGGTCGCGCAGGGCGGGGCCCTCCGGGAGGGCGTCGCCGCGCAGATCGATTCGGGAGATCACAGCCCCAATTCTCGCAGACGGCACCGACGGGCCGGACGGCCGTATCAATGGCTGATACAGAACGTGGACGGGCGGACGGCTCGGTGGCGGGCCGGTCGGGCGCGGGCGGCCGGGGGCGGATCGGTGGGAGACACGGCGTGTCGCAGCCGGGGCGGAGCGCTCGGTGAGGGGTGCCGGGCGCGGTGGCCGGATTCGATGGGTGGGGGCAGTGGGCGGAAGATCCCCTTCACCTTCGGCGTTCGGGCCGTCACACAGCGGGCATGAACGGTCGTACGAAACCCGCGAGTAGCTGGGGAGGAAGGAAGCGCCGTGACCGAGGGTGCCGGCATCCGTGTCGACTACGTGCCGGACGGACTGACCGCCACGGAGGCCGGAATGTGGCAGGCCTTCCGCAACGGCAGCGATTACGACCTGCGCGACGGGGACCCCGCCGTGGACGATCCGCACGGCGAGGGGACCTGGGGGCCCGAGCGCAGCGTGCGGGCCCGGATCGTGGCCTGGCTGCTCCTCGACGGCCCTCCCGCGCTCGCGGGACGGGTCTCGTCCCTGAAGCTGACCGGCATCCTGATCACGGACACCCTGGATCTCGCGGGCGGCACGGTCGTGCCGTACGTCGAGCTGAACGGCTGCCGGTTCGAGAAGGAGGTCCTGCTGCCGGAGGCCCGTTTCACGACCGTACGGTTCGTGGACTGCTCGGTGCCGCGTCTCGAGGCGGCGCGTGTGCACACGGAGGGCGACCTGCATCTGGCGCGCTGCCGGTTCCAGGGCGGGGTACGGCTCACGGACGCGCACATCGGCACCGACCTGATGCTCAACCAGGCCGTCGTCCACCGCGACCGGCGCGGCCGCTCGATCTCCGCGGACGGGCTGACCGTCGGCCAGGATCTGCAGGCCGACATGCTGGAGTCGCACGGGGAGCTGAGCATGCGCGGCGCCAAGGTCGGCGTGTCGCTGAGCCTGCGCGGCGCCCGCCTGACCAACCCGTACACCCGGCTGGCCCTGAACGCCCCGCAGCTGACGGTCGAGCGCACCCTGTACCTGACTCCGGCGGGCGTCGGCAATCCGCTGCAGAGCAGTGGCATCACGCCCGCGCGCGGCACCCGGGTGCAGCGCTTCGAGTGCCGGGGCGGGATCCGGCTGGACGACGGGCGGTTCGGGGACGCAGTCGACCTGGACCGGGCCCACTTCGTCCTCGACGACGACCAGGAGCTGTCGCTGCGCCGCGTCCAGACGCCCGAGCTGCGCTTCCTGGGCGACCGGCCCGGGCGGGGCAAGGTGATCCTTTCGGGCGCCCGGATCGTGAACCTGGTGGACCGGTGGACCAGCTGGCCCGGCCTCGGTGATCTCCACATGGGCGGTTTCGCCTACGAGAACCTCGTGCCGCAGGACGCCTTCCCGCTCGCCCGGCGTCTGGAGTGGGTGGCGGCGGCGACCGCCGAGTACAACCCGGAGCCGTACGAACGGCTCGCGGCCGTGCTGCGAAACTCCGGCGAGGACGAGGACGCGCGTGAGGTTCTGCTCGCCAAGCAGCGGCGCCGCCGCGAGACACTCCCGCTCGCGGCCAAGCTGTGGGGATACGTACAGGACTGGACGGTCGCCTACGGGTACCGGCCCGGCCGCGCCGCGGTGTGGATGGCGGTGCTGTGGGCGGCGGCGTCGATCGCGTTCTCACACGCGAGCCATCCGCCGGTCAACAAGGACGGGCATCCGGCGTGGAACCCCTCCCTGTTCGCCCTGGACCTGCTGCTGCCGGTCATCGATCTCGGCCAGGCGGGCCAGTGGCGGCTGAACGGGGCCTGGCAGTGGCTGTCGACGGCGGTGATCCTGCTCGGCTGGATACTGGCCACGACGGTCGCCGCGGGGGCGACGAGGCTCTTGCGGCGCAGTTGACCCCGTGTGACGCAAGGGGCCTGCGCATAGAGGCGCATCAGCAACCAAACGGTTACTTTTTACCCATTCTTGAATATCGCCCGTACAACCAAACGCGGGTTACGCGTTTGTGCTGGCGCGTCCCCGACCTGCGGCTTTTCAATGGTCGACACCATGGCAATGCTCCGCCCCTTCATCCGTGCGCCACGGATGGCTCGCATCTCCTCGCGCCTCGCCGACGGGTTGCCCGCCGACGCCGAGGTCCTTCTCGACGCGCCCGACGACCGCCTGGCGCCCGCCCTGGTGGCGGCGGGCCGCGGCGAGTACGGTCCGGCGGCCGAACTGCTCGCGGCCACGCGTCGGGCCGCCGAGTGGGAGGACCGCGACCGGTACGTGACACGGCTCGGCGCCTTCGCCCGCTCGCGTGACGAATGGCTCACGGACTGGCACGAGGCCGCCCCGCACGATCCGGACGCCACTTTGGTCAGCGCCCAACTCGCGGTGGCCCGCTGCTGGGAGTCGCCGGCCCGCGTCGAACTCCTGCGCAGGATCGGCCCCTTGGTGACCGCGGCGACCGAGGGCGATCCCCGGGACCCGGTGCCGTGGCGGGTGGCGCTCGACCATGCCCGCGGCGCGCACGCCCGCCACACCGAGTACGAGCGGCTGTGGGCCGAGGCCGTACGCCGCTCCCCGCACCACTACGGCTGCCATGTCGCCGCCCTGCAGTACCTGTCCGCCGCGTGCAGCGCCCAGTGGGGAAGGACTCCGCACAGGCCCGGGGACTCGCACTGGGAGTGCTTCGACTTCGCCGAGACCGCCGCGCAGGACGCCCCGCCGGGCTCCCTGGTACAGGCGCTGCCCGTGCGCGCCGCGTTCAAGTACCTGACGGAGGGCGACGGAGTGGTCGTGACCCGGGGACGACTGGACGCGGCGGCCGACCGGGCGATCGCGCTGTCGTCGCGGTTCGCGGCCGCCGATCCGTGGCCCGCGGAGATCCGCAATCTCCTCGTCTTCGTCCTGGTCCGGCTGGAGCGCTGGCAGGACGCGCTCACGCAGCTGAGCATGACCGGCCCGTACGCCACGTCGTTCCCCTGGGACCGGATCTGCGACGATCCGCTGGGCCGGTTTCTGGAGGTGCGGGAGGCGGTGCGACGGGCGGTGGCGTCGCCGGTTCCGCCACACATGCCCGAGCGGCTTCTGCCGCTCATCCCTCCCCCCGGCAGGCAACTGATCGGGCACCTGAACGACCACACCGGCCACAGGCCCCGCTGCGACCATTAGGCTTTCGGGTCGTGACCACCGTCCGGCTCCCGCTCTTCCCGCTGAACTCGGTGCTGTTCCCGGGGCTCGTGCTCCCGCTGAACATCTTCGAGGAGCGCTATCGCGCCCTGATGCGCGACCTGTTGAAGATCCCCGAGGACGAACCGCGCCGGTTCGCCGTCGTCGCCATCCGCGACGGCCACGAGGTGGCGCCGAGCGCGCCGGGCATGCCGGATCCCACGGCGCTGCCCGAGCGCGGGCCCGCGGCCGGCTTCGGGTCCGAACCGTCCAAGGCGTTCCACGCGGTGGGCTGTATCGCGGACGCGGCGACGATCCGGGAGCGGGCCGACGGCTCGTTCGAGGTCCTGGCGACGGGCACGACCCGCGTCCGTGTGCTCTCGGTCGACACCTCCGGCCCGTATCTGACGGCCGAGCTGGAGGAGCTGCCGGAGGAACAGGGCGACGAGGCGGGCGCGCTGGCCGAGGGGGTGCTGCGGGCGTTCCGGCAGTACCAGAAGCGGCTGGCGGGCGCGCGGGAGAGGTCCCTGTCGGCGGGTACCGACCTCCCGGACGAACCGGCAGTGGTGTCGTACCTGGTGGCGGCCGCGGTGATGCTGGACACGCCGACGAAGCAGCGGCTGCTCCAGGCGCCCGACACCGCCTCCCGCCTGCGCGACGAGCTGAAACTGCTTCGCTCGGAGACGGCGATCATCCGTAACCTGCCGTCGTTGCCGGCGACGGAGCTGACGCGGACGCCGACGAGTCTGAACTGACGCACAAACGCTTTTGGTAACGGGACGCGAAACGGGAACGGCCGGATGGCGAAGAAGTCGAAGAAGCAGCAGCAGCAGCCCGGAGGGACACCGGCGACGGTGGCCCTGACGGCGGCCGGAGTGGAGTTCACGGTCCACGCCTACGACCACGACCCGTCCCACCCGTCCTACGGCGAGGAGGCGGCCGAGGCGATGGGGGTCTCCCCCGACCGGGTGTTCAAGACGCTGGTGGCCGACGTGGACGGGACGCTCGTGGTCGGGGTGGTCCCGGTGGCGGGTTCGCTGGACCTGAAGGCGCTGGCCACGGCGGTGGGCGGCAAGCGGGCGGCGATGGCGGACCCGGTGCTCGCGGAGCGTACGACGGGCTACGTGCGCGGCGGCATCTCGCCTCTCGGCCAGCGCAGGAAGCTCCGCACGGTGCTGGACGAGTCGGCCTCCTCGCACACCACGATCTGCGTGTCCGCCGGCCGCCGGGGCCTGGAGGTGGAGCTGTCCCCCGAGGACCTGGCCAAGCTCACGGAGGCGACGCTGGCACCGATCGCCCGTGCCTGACCACTCGACGGACGGCCCGTCCTCGGCTAGTACGGAAACATGTCGAAGAGGACGCGCAAGCGCAAATGGCGCATGAAGAAGGGCCACGCCAACCACGGCCACCGGCCGGCGTGACCACCACCCGTCACAACAGCGCCGGACGAGCCTCTTGAGCCCGTCCGGCGCAGGAGCGCTTTGAGCGCCGGGCTACGCCTGCGGCGCAGCCGCCCCGTACGGATCGGGATCCCGTGGAGCGAACAGAGCCGTCAGCCCCAGGTGCACCACCAGCGCAGCCACCGACCACGCCAGCAGCGCGCCCTTGGCCCCCAGCTTCAGTGGCGCGGAGAACGTCACTCCCTTGCCCACGGCCCTGGCGTGCGCGATGACGTTGTGCTGGGGCCCCAGCCAGACCCCCAACCGCCAGGCGAGCAGCGATCCGAGCAGTCCGCCCACACAGAGCGCCACCACCAGCGGCACCCCGCCCCGCTTGCGCACCAGGAAGACGACCAGCGCGCTGAGCACACCGAAGCCGGCCGCGAGCAGCGTGAACGTCCCGTCCACCCCGATCGCCTGCTCGCCCTCGGTGTCCTTCAGATAGACGACCCAGTTGTTGTCGACCCGGTCCCCCACCAGCGGCACATGCGGCGCCAACCACCACCACAGCACCCCGAGCAGCGCCCCGGCGAGCGCGACGCCCACCGTGATCAGGGCCGCCTCGCGCACCTCGGTCTTCATACCGGGTCCGTCCGTCCCGTAGACGGCCGTGGCACCGTGCGGTGCCGGCCCGATCCCCACAGGCTCGGACACGGCGTGCCACGCCTCGTGCGAAGAGTGCGGGGACTGTTCGTGCGGCGGCGGAGGCGGAGTCAACGGAGCGGTCACCTTCACATCCTGCCAGGCGTGTCTGTCAGCCGCGTCACCGGACGGCCGCCCGGCGGTACGCCCAGGTCGCCAGGGCCAGCGAGGCCACCCCGACGGCGGCGCACACGCCCAGGTCGCCGAGGACGAACGCCCAGTCCGGATGCCCGCCGAAGGTCCGCGCAAACGCCTCCACCCCGTACGTGGACGGCAGCAGGTCACGCGCGACCTGAATGGCCTCCGGCATCCGGTGCGCCGGCAGCACGCCCAGCAACAGCGCCGCCGACATGCCCAACTGCCCGAGCAGCGTGGCCAGTTCGGGCCGCGGCGCAAGCAGTCCCAGTGCGGCGCCGAGCCCGGACAGCGCGGCGCCGGCCAGCGGGATCACCGCCGCGAGAACCCACAGGTGGGCGAGCGGCAGCCCGAACAGCACGCACCCGAAGACTGCGGTCACCAGGGTCCCGGGCACGGTGAAGGAGGCATACGCCGCCGCGGCGCCGAGAACCACCGCCGCGGCCGGCACCGGCAGCGTGGCGTAGTGGTCGAGCCCGCCGCTGCCGCGCAGCTGGCCGAAGTACTGGGCGAGCAGGTTCAGACCGACGTACGCGACCACGAGCACGGACGATCCGGCGACCACGGACCACGCGTCGCTCCCGCCGCCGCTCACCACCCCGCGCATCATGATCATGATGCCGATCGACTGGAAGGTCGCCACGAACAGCAGCGGGATCCGCGCGACCCGCGCCCTGGACAGCTGGGCCCGGTACACGGCGGCCATGGACGGCCACAGCCGCGCCCGCGGCCCGAGGGCGGCGCCGTCCACGGCACCGTCGTCCGTCGCCCGGGCGCCGGGCAGAACCCCGGCGGGTACGACACTCACCTCGCGCTGCTCCTCTTCGTTTTCCCCAAGGTCCCCGTAGAGCTCCTTCCGGAGCCCCATACGGACACGACGGCCCCCGCGCTCATGCCTTCACCAGCCCCTGACCGCTGCCGCCGAGCGTCAGATAGACGTCCTCCAGGCTGGGCGTGGCCAGTGTGAAGTCGTCGAGGGCGGCGAAGGCGGCGCCCCCGGTGACGGTGGCGACGGCCGCGCGCGCCTCCTCGGGGGCCATCCGCAGCGACCAGCGGCGCCCGGACTCCACGGCGCGGGTGCGCAGCGCGGCGACCTCGGGCACCTCCAGGGGCGCCCGCTCGCGCCACACGAGTTCGACGCGGACCTCCCCGGCGACGCGCTCCTTGAGCCCGGCGGGGGTGTCGCAGGCGATGATCCTGCCCCGGTCGAGGACCGCGACCCGGTCGAGGACGGTCTCCGCCTCGATGACGTTGTGGGTGACCAGCAGGACGGTCGTCCCGAGCTCGGCCCGCCGCCGGTCCACGGCGGCCCACACCGCGCGGCGGGCGACCGGGTCCATGCCGGTGGTCGGCTCGTCGAGCACCAGCAGCGGTCGCTCCCCCATCAGTGCGGCGGCGAAGCAGGCGAGTCGGCGCTGGCCGCCGGAGAGCTTCTTCAGCGGCCTGGAGGCGATCGGTGCGAGCCCGAGTTCGTCGAGGACGGCGTCCCGCTCCTCGCGGGCGTGCCGCAGGTCGAGCCCGCGCAGCCGTCCGGTGGTCTCGGCGGCGAGCGAGACGGTCAGCTCGTCGAGGGCGGTGGACTCCTGGCCGAGGTAGGCGAGGATACGGGCGGCCCGCTCGGGGTGGCGCACGATGTCGTGCCCGAGGATCTCCACGCTGCCGCTGTCGGGCCGCATCAGTCCGGTCAACTGGCGTAGGAGGGTGGACTTACCGGCGCCGTTCGGTCCGAGCAGTCCGAAGATCTCGCCGCGCCGGATGTCCAGCCGTACGTCGTCGGTGGCCCGCACCTCGGGGGCCCCGGGCGTGCCGCGTCGCCCCCGTACCGCCGGATAGGTTTTGGTCAGCCCGCGCACGGCGCACACGACGTCGTCACTGTGCCGTGGTGCCGTTGCGCTGCGCTTGCTCACAAAGGACGAGGGTAAGGGGTATCGCCCGCCGAGCGGTTCCCGGGGCCCGCCGAGACCGCGGTCCGAAGCGGTGTGTCATTCGCCGGCGGGCGCCGAAGCCGCCGTGCGCTGGTCGATCTCCCGCCAGAAACCCGCCCGGATCGCGTACCGGTCGTGCTCGTCGATCTGGTCGTCCTTGTGGGCGAGGAGGCCGAAGCGGGCCGCGTACCGCAGCAGCTCACCGTCGATGCGGTGCGGCACCCGCGGGTACATGCTCGACAGCTTCTGCAGGTGGGAGGGGTCGGCGAGGCGGGAGATCCACCGCCGGGCGAAGACCTGCCCCACCTCGTAGGGGTCGCCGCCGACCGTGGTGATGTCCTCCTCCCGGTCGGCCCACCGCTGCTCCGCGGTCGTCAGCTGCGCCAGCGTCGGCAGCGAGGCGACCTCGGGCGACTCGGCCGCGACGGGGCGGTCCACCCAGCCCTTGTCGGACGACCAGCGAAGCGTCGCCCCGGCGGGCTGCTGCGCGGTCTGCGGCGCCCGCAGCGCCGCGAGGTCCTTCGGGGTCGGTACGCCCTTGGCGACCGGCACCCGCTCCTGGGCGCCGTTCTGCGACGCGGCCGTCTGGACGTGTTCCGGCTCGGCGGCGGGCCTCTCCGTGGCGGCCGTGAGCGCCGACTCGGGCAGCGGCGCCGACAGGATCGCGGCGATCTCCGGCCGGGGCGCGGGCGGCGGCGCGCACACCCCGCCCAGTTCCTTGGGCCGCACGGCCTGGGTGATCCACGCCCGGTCGAGCACGCGTCGCTCGTCGGCCTCGGCGACCAGGTCCTCGGACTGGTTGTAGTCGCCGTCCGCGGCCTGCACGGCCCACAGGTGCACGGCGACGCCGTGCTCCTTGGCGGCCATCATGCCCGGCAGCAGGTCCCCGTCACCGGTGACGAGCACGACGTCCGAGCACGCGCGGTTGCGGGCCAGCTCGGTCAGCTCGGCGTGCATCGCCGCGTCGACGCCCTTCTGCGCCCACCGCCCGTCGCTGCGGGTCAGCGCGCCGAGGCGCACGGTCACCCGGGGCATCACGCGCAGCCGGCGGTGCTCCGGCTGCGGTACGCGGTCGGGAGCGCCGTCGAACCAGTAGATGCGCAGCAGTGGCCGCCCGGTGTCTGCCTCTGCGCGCTCCCGCAGTCCCTGGATGAGGGCGGCGTGGTCGACGGTGATCCGGGACCTCGAGGGTTCCCCGGCGAGGAGGCTGGCGGCAGCCCCGAGCAGATACCCGGCGTCCACCAGGACGATGCAGCGGTCCACGCGATCCACCCTCTTTCCGGGAGGTTTGCTTCGGGCTTGCTTCGAGTCTGCCCGACGGCGGAGAGGTTAACGGCCGGAACTCGATCTTCGGCGTGGCGTATCGGGGGGACCGGGACGCGAAGGACTGTGTCACGCAGGGTAATTGTCCGACATGCGGTTGATGTCAGGCTATGTGAATCTGGTCCCGGCCCTGGCCCCTAGTCCCCACAGGAGGCATCACCATGGCCAAGAACAAGAACCGCAAGCAGGCAGGCCCGCAGAACCGCTCCCCGAAGGCCGAGCAGGCGCAGGAGCACACCCAGCGGCCCGCGACGGAGACGCACACGTCTCCGATGGCGCAGACCCCGGGCAGCCCGGCGGATGTTACCCGTAAGAAGCAGAAGAGCTTCGGCCACAACTGACGCCTGCACGAAGGCTGATGCCGAGGCCCGCGCGCGAGGGCCGACGCAGAAAAAAAGGGGCACACCCGTTCTCGGGTGCGCCCCTTATCTGCTGAGCAACTCCGGGTGATCAGCCCGCCAGGCAGGAAGGGCCGAGAAGGACCTTCAGGTCGCCGTAGAGGGCGGGGTCCGGCTTGACGCGGTGGCGGTCCAGGCGCAGGACCGTCGTCTTGCGCGGCCCCTGGAGCTTGATCCGCACCTCACTGTCGCCCTTGTGCTGGCTGAGGATCTCGCCGAGGCGGCTGACCATCGGCGGGGTGACCTTCACGGCCGGGATGGTGAGCACCACGGGGGCGTTGGTGCCCGCGTTGGACAGGTCCGGAACCATCAGTTCCATCGCGACCAGCCGGGGCACGTCCTCCCGCTTGTCGAGGCGGCCCTTGACGAACACCACGGCGTCCTCGACGAGTTGGGTGGACACCAACTGGTAGGTCGCCGGGAAGAACATGCACTCGATGGAGCCGGCGAGGTCCTCGACCGTGGCGATCGCCCACGCGTTGCCCTGCTTGGTCATCTTGCGTTGCAGGCCGGAGATGATGCCGCCGATGGTGACGACCGCGCCGTCCGCGTGCTCGCCGCCGGTGAGCTGGGCGATGCCCGCGTCGGCCTTGTCGGACAGCACGTGCTCGAGGCCGAAGAGCGGGTGGTCGGAGACGTACAGACCGAGCATCTCCCGCTCCTGGGCGAGCAGATAGGTCTTGTCCCACTCCTCGTCGGTGAAGGTGACGTCGAGACCGAAGCCGGGCTCGCTGCTCTCCTCCTCCATGCCGCCGAACAGGTCGAACTGCCCCTCGGCCTCCTTGCGCTTGACCGCGACCACGTTGTCGATCATCGGTTCGTACTGCGCCATCAGGCCCTTGCGGGTGTGGCCGAGGGAGTCGAAGGCGCCGGCCTTGATGAGCGATTCCGTCGTCCGCTTGTTGCAGACGACCGCCTCGACCTTGTCCAGGTAGTCCGGGAAGGACGCGTACTTCCCCTTGGCCTTGCGGCAGCGGATGATCGACTCGACGACGTTCGAACCGACGTTGCGCACGGCGGAGAGGCCGAAGAGGATCACGTCGTCGCCCTGCGCGGCGAAGTTCGACTCGGACTCGTTGACGTTCGGCGGCAGCACCCGGATGCCCATGCGACGGCACTCGTTCAGATAGACGGCCGACTTGTCCTTGTCGTCCTTCACCGAGGTGAGGAGCGCGGCCATGTACTCGGCGGGGTGGTTCGCCTTCAGGTACGCGGTCCAGTACGAGACCAGGCCGTACGCGGCCGAGTGGGCCTTGTTGAAGGCGTAGCCGGCGAACGGGACCAGCACGTCCCACAGCGCCTGGATCGCCTCGTCGCTGTAGCCGTTCTTGCGGGCGCCCGACTGGAAGATGACGAAGTTCTTCTCCAGCTCCTCCGGCTTCTTCTTGCCCATCACGCGGCGGAGGATGTCGGCCTCGCCGAGCGAGTAGCCGGCGATGATCTGGGCGGCCTTCTGCACCTGCTCCTGGTAGACGATCAGGCCGTAGGTGACGTCCAGGACCTCCTTGAGCGGCGCCTCCAGCTCCGGGTGGATCGGCGTGATCTCCTGCTGCCCGTTCTTGCGCAGCGCGTAGTTCGTGTGGGAGTTCATGCCCATCGGGCCCGGCCGGTACAGGGCCGACACGGCGGAGATGTCTTCGAAGTTGTCGGGCTTCATCAGCCGCAGCAGCGAGCGCATGGGCCCGCCGTCGAACTGGAAGACGCCGAGGGTGTCGCCGCGCTGGAGCAGCTCGAAGGTCGTGGGGTCGTCGAGCGGGAGGCTCAGGAGATCGATGTCGATCCCTTTGTTCGCCTTCACCATCTTGACGGCGTCGTCCATGATCGTGAGGTTGCGCAGGCCCAGGAAGTCCATCTTCAGCAGGCCGAGCGACTCACAGCTCGGGTAGTCCCACTGGGTGATGGTCACGCCGTCGGTGTGCCTGACCCAGACGGGCACGTGCTCGGTGATGGTCTCGCTGGACATGATCACGCCGGCCGCGTGCACACCCATCTGCCGCACCAGGCCCTCGACGCCCCTGGCGGTGTCGATGACCTTCTTCACGTCCGGCTCGTTCTCGTACATCCCGCGCACCTCGCCCGCCTCCGAGTAGCGGGGGTGGCTCGGGTCGGTGATACCGGACAGCGGGATGCCCTTGCCGAGGACGTCGGCGGGCATGGCCTTGGTGATGCGGTCGCCCATCGCGTACGGGTAGCCCAGCACGCGCGCGGAGTCCTTGATCGCGTTCTTGGCCTTGATGGTGCCGTAGGTGCCGATCATGGCGACCTTGTCGGCGCCGTACTTCTCCGTCACGTACCGGATCACCTCGACGCGCCGGCGCTCGTCGAAGTCGATGTCGACATCGGGCATCGAGATGCGCTCGGGGTTGAGGAACCGCTCGAAGATCAGGCCGTGCGGGATCGGGTCGAGGTCGGTGATGCCGAGGGCGTAGGCGACGATCGAGCCTGCGGCCGAGCCGCGGCCGGGGCCCACCGCGATGCCGTTCTTCTTGGCCCACATGATGAAGTCGGCGACCACGAGGAAGTAGCCCGGGAACCCCATCTGGATGATGACGTCCATCTCGTACTCGGCCTGCTTCATGCGGTCCTCGGGGATGCCGCCCGGGAAGCGGCGCTCCATGCCGCGGCGGACCTCCTCCTGGAACCAGGTGACCTCGGTGTAGCCCTCGGGGATGTCGAACTTGGGCATGAGGTCGCGCTTGACGAACATGCCCTCGGTGTCGACCATCTCCGCGATCAGCCGGGTGTTCTCACAGCCCTCCTGCCAGGCGTCCGAGGAGTCGATGGCGTACATCTCCTCCGTGGACTTCAGGTAGTAGCCCGTGCCGTCGAACTTGAAGCGGTCCGGGTCGGAGAGGTTCTTGCCGGTCTGGATGCACAGCAGGGCGTCGTGTGCGGACGCCTCGTGCGCGTACGTGTAGTGCGAGTCGTTGGTGACCAGCGGCGGGATGCCGAGCTTCCTGCCGATCTCGAGCAGGCCGTCGCGGACCCGGCGCTCGATCTCGATGCCGTGGTCCATCAGCTCCAGGAAGTACTTGTCCTTGCCGAAGATGTCCTGGTACTCGGCGGCCGCCTTCAGGGCCTCGTCGAAGTGGCCGAGGCGCAGCCGGGTCTGCACCTCGCCGGAGGGGCATCCGGTGGAGGCCACGATCCCCTCGGACCACTGGGCGATGGTCTCCTTGTCCATGCGGGGCCACTTCTGCAGCCAGCCCTCGGCGTACGCGTCGGAGGACAGGCGGAAGAGGTTGTGCAGGCCGGTCCTGTTCACCGCCCACATGGTCTTGTGGGTGTAACCACCGGAACCCGAGACGTCGTCCCTCTTCTGGTGCGGCTGGCCCCAGAGGATCTTGCGCTTGTTGCGCCGGGACTCGGGGGCGACGTACGCCTCGATGCCGATGATGGGGGTGATTCCGGCCTTCTTCGCGGAGTGGAAGAAGTCGTACGCCCCGTGGAGGTTGCCGTGGTCGGACATGGCGATGTGGGTCATGCCCATCTCGTTGCACGCGTTGAACATGTCCTTCAGCCGCGCGGCACCGTCCAGCAGCGAGTACTGGGTGTGGACGTGCAGGTGCGTGAACGGCGGCTTTGACACGGTTCGAGCCTCCAGGGCAAACATTACGTCGACGGTGTCCCCCGGTCGCGGACAGTCTGGGGGACAGCGTCGAAGTCTATGCCTCGGCACTGACACCCGGAGGCGTCCGGCGCGTACCTTCATGCGGAGAAAACGTGGGCACTCCACCACACCGCCGGACGTTGGCGTGAGGGAACACCCGCGGAAGATCAACCCCAAACGTCACGCACCACCCGTACCAGGAGGCACCCAGCGATGTCGGTTCCGCAGCTCAGCGCCGAGCAACGCGGTGAGGAGATCCTCGCCGTCTTCGACACCGCCTTCGGCGAGCTGCTCGCCGCCGACCCGGCCGCGTTCCGCGTGAAGTTCCGCAAGATGGCGGCCTCCGCGTTCGCGTTCTACCGGGGCACGGCGTGCCTCTTCTACCACGATCTGGACGCGGACAGGCGCGGCGGCCCGTACCTGGACGACCGCACCTCGCGGGTGTGGATCCACGGCGACCTGCACGCCGAGAACTTCGGCACCTACATGGACTCCACGGGCCGCCTGATCTTCAATGTGAACGACTTCGACGAGGCGTACGTCGGTCCCTTCACCTGGGACCTGAAGCGCTTCGCCGCCTCCGTGGCGCTGATCGGGTACGCGAAGGCGCTCAGCGACGACCAGATCACCGAGCTGGTCGGCATCTACGCCGCGGCCTACCGTCAGCGCGTCCACGCCCTGGCCACCGGCGCCAAGAGCGACGAGGTGCCGCCCTTCACCCTGGACACCGCCCAGGGCCCGCTGCTGGACGCGCTGCGCGACGCCCGCTCGCTCACCCGCTTCGGGCTGCTGGACTCGATGACCGAGATCCGCGACTTCGAGCGCCGCTTCGCGCCGGGCGGCGGCTCGATCGAGCTGGACGCCGCCACCCGCTACAAGGTGCTCGCGGCCTTCGACGGCTACCTGGAGACGCTGCCGGAGACGTCCCTGGCCCGCCCGGACTCCTACCGCGTGAAGGACGTCGTCGGCCGCCGCGGCATCGGTATCGGCTCGGCCGGCCTGCCGTCGTACAACATCCTCCTCGAGGGCCACAGCGACGCCCTGGAGAACGACGTCGTGATCTACATCAAGCAGGCCCAGACCCCGGCCGTCTCCCGGCACATCACGGACCCCGTGATCCGCGAGTACTTCCAGCACGAGGGCCACCGCACGGTGATCTCCCAGCGCGCCCTGCAGGCGCACGCCGACCCGTGGCTGGGCTGGACCGAGCTGGACGGCGCGGGCCAGCTGGTCGCCGAGGTGTCGCCGTACGCGGTGGACCTGGACTGGGGCGACATCGACGACCCGGAGGAGATCGCCTCGGTCGTCGCCGACCTGGGCCGCGCCACGGCCGCCATGCACGCGGCGGCGGACGACCAGTCCGGCGAGTCCCTGGTGCCCTTCTCCACCGAGCGGGCCATCGACGCGGCGATCGCCGCCGACGAGGACGGCTTCGGGGAACTGCTGGTGGACTTCGCCCACACCTACGGGGCACGCGCGCGTGCGGACCACCAGATCTTCGTGGACCTGTTCCGCAACGGCCGGATTCCAGGTCTGTGACGGAAGGGCCCGGTACGGGAATCCTTTAGTGTTCCCTTACTGGAGCACGTGACACACTCTCCTCTGCTATGGACATATCCGGGACCCACCTCAGAGCCGTACGCGCGGCGCTGTTCACGGCACTGGTCGTGACACTCAGCACCGCGTCGCACGTGCTGCTGTCCGAGGTCCCCCTGCCGATGGGGACGGTGGCCGCGATAGCCGCCGCCGTCTTCGTCGTCGCGTACGCGCTGGCGGGCCGTGAGCGCGGCTTCGGGAAGATCGCCGCCCTGCTGGTGCCCCTGGAGCTGACCGCGGACACGGTGTTCACCACCGGCCAGCACGCCTGCTATGGCAGGGCGGGCGGCCCGGTCACCGGCCCGCTGCGCTCGGTGGGCCTGGACCTGCTGTGCAGCGGTGGCAGCGTGGGCACCCCGCTCACGCGGGTCACCGGCGCCGGCAGCGACCGGATCGCGGCGCTCCTGGCGCACGCCGACCCGGAGACCGCCTGGCTGCTGCTCGCCGCCCACGTGAGCGTGGGGCTGCTGGCCGCCGCCTGGCTGCGCCGCGGCGAGCGGGCGCTGGCCCAGCTGCTCGGCGCGGTGGCCGCGACCACGTTCCGGCCGCTGCTGCTCGCGGTCGCCGCGGTGACGGTACGGCTCGCTCCGGCCCGCCGCGCCCCGCGCCCGGCGCCCCGGATCGCCGCCCTGCGCACCCGCCTCTTCGTGCACTCCCTGGGACGGCGCGGACCGCCGTGCTCGGTCGCCCTGATCTGAGCGACACCCCGAGCACTCCAGTCCCCACCCTTACTCCGCGCACGACGATGCGCGTCCCCGAGGAGATCACCCATGAGCAAGCGGAACAGCCAGGCGGCGAAGACGGCGGCCCGTGAGCGGCTGCGCGTCGAGCGCGAGCGGCAGGCCAAGCGCGACAAGGTCAAGCGGCAGCTGATCGTCGCCGGTTCGGTCGTCGCCGTGCTCGCCGTCGCCGGCGGCGTCGGCTACGCCGTCGTGCAGAACAACAAGCCCAGTCACTGGGAGGCCGCGAAGAGCGAGAAGCTCGTCGCGCCGGCCAACACCTCCGGCACGAACGGCACCACCGTCGTGATCGGCAAGAGCAGCGCCAAGAAGACCCTGGTCATGTACGAGGACCCGCGCTGCCCGATCTGCGCCCAGTTCGAGCAGACGGTCGGCTCGACCGTCAAGCAGGACGTCGACGCGGGCAAGTTCAAGATCCAGTACGTCGGTGCCTCGTTCATCGACACCAACACCCAGGGCGAGGGCTCCAAGAACGCCCTGAGCGCCATGGGAGCCGCGCTGAACGTCGGCCCCGAGGCGTTCCTCGAGTACAAGACCGCGCTGTACTCGGCGAAGTGGCACCCGGAGGAGACCGAGGACAAGTTCAAGGACGACAGCTACCTGATCAAGGTCGCGAACACCGTCCCCGCCCTGAAGGACAACGCGGCGTTCCAGAAGGCCGTGAAGGACGGCACCTACGACAAGTGGGCGCTGGACATGTCCGACGTCTTCAACAAGAGCGGGGTGCAGGGCACGCCGACCCTGAAGATGGACGGCAAGACGCTCACCGGGTCCGACGGCAAGAACGCGCCCATGACGGTGGCCGAGTTCAACGCGGCGATCGACAACGCGCTCAAGTCCTGACCGGTCCGCCGGGCGGGCCTGAGCGGTCAGGCGCAGAAAGAGCGGGCGAACTTTGCGTGTTCGCCCGCTCTTTGCGCGTACCGGTCAGTAGTCTGCTCGGCCGTGACCAGTCGACACAGATCATCCGAGAGAGTCAACTCCCTTTCCCCGCGCCGCCGTACGGTCGTCAAGGCCGCGGCGGCGACGGCCGTTCTGGGCGTCCCGCTCGCCGCCGCCCTTCCCGCCCGGGCCGCCGCCGACACCCCGGCCTTCCTGCACGGCGTGGCCTCCGGTGACCCGCTGCCCGACGGCGTCCTGCTGTGGACCAGGGTGACGCCCACCGCGGATGCGACGCCCGGCTCCGGGCTCGGGCCCGACACCGAGGTGACCTGGGTGCTCGCCAAGGACAAGGCGTTCACAGCGATCGTCGCAAAGGGCTCCGTCACCGCGAGTGCCGCCTCGGACCACACCGTGAAGGCCGACGTCCGGGGGCTCGAGCCGGCCACCGACTACTGGTTCCGCTTCTCCGCGGGCGGCACCGACTCCCCCGTCGCCCGCACCCGCACCGCGCCGGCCGCCGACGCCGCCGTGTCCGGGCTGCGCTTCGGCGTGGTCTCCTGCGCCAACTGGGAGGCCGGCTACTTCGCGGCGTATCGGCACCTCGCCGCCCGGGGCGATTTGGACGCGTGGCTGCACCTGGGCGACTACATCTACGAGTACAAGACGGGCGAGTACGCGGCCCGCGGCACGGTCGTGCGCCCGCACGCCCCGGCGAACGAGATCATCACGCTGTCCGACTACCGGATACGGCACGCCAAGTACAAGACGGACCCCGACCTTCAGGCCCTGCACGTGAAGGCACCGGTCATCGCGATCTGGGACGACCACGAGTTCGCCGACAACGCCTGGTCGGGCGGCGCGGTCAACCACACCGAGGGCGCAGAGGGCACCTGGACGGCCCGCAAGGCGGCGGCGAAGCAGGCGTACTTCGAGTGGATGCCGGTCCGCCCGGCCGTCGAGGGCACGACCTACCGCCGGCTGCGCTTCGGCAAGCTGGCCGACCTCTCCCTGCTGGACCTGCGCTCCTTCCGTTCGCAGCAGGCGTCCACGGGCAGCGGTTCCGTCGACGACCCGGACCGTACGATCACGGGCCGTGCCCAACTCGACTGGCTCAAGGCGGGCTTGAAGGCGTCCGACACCACCTGGCGGCTGGTCGGCAACTCGGTGATGATCGCGCCGTTCGTCATCGGCTCGCTCTCCGCGGACCTGCTCAAACCGCTGGCCAAGCTGCTCGGGCTGCCGCAGGAGGGCCTCGCCGTCAATACCGACCAGTGGGACGGCTACACCGACGACCGCCGTGAACTGCTGGCCCACCTGCGGGCCAACGCGATCCGGAACACCGTGTTCCTGACCGGCGACATCCACATGGCCTGGGCCAACGACGTCCCGGTCGACGCGGGCACCTACCCGCTGTCCGCCTCCGCCGCCACCGAGTTCGTGGTCACCTCGGTCACCTCCGACAACCTCGACGACATCGTCAAGGTTCCCGAGGGCACCGTCTCGGCGGTGGCCGCGCCGGTCATCCGCGCGGCCAACCGGCACGTCCACTGGGTCGACACCGACCGCCACGGCTACGGCGTGCTGGACATCACCGCCGAGCGCGCGCAGATGGACTACTACGTCCTGTCCGACCGTACGAACGCGAGCGCCACCTCGTCCTGGGTGCGGTCGTACCGCACCCGCAGCGGCACACAGAAGGTCGAGCGGACGTACGACCCGGTGTAGGCCGCCGGGAGCCCGCTACAGGCTGTCGAGAAAGCCGAGCGCCACCCGCCAGGTGGCCTCGGCCGCCTCCTCGTCGTAGTCAGGCAGGTCCGGGTCCGTGTACAGGTGGCCCGCGCCCGCGTACCGGTAGATCTCCACGTCCGCGCCCGCTCTGCCCATCTGCAGATACCAGGCGCTGAGCCAGTCGTCCGTCTCGAACGGGTCCGGCTCCGCGACGTGCAGCTGGACCGGCAGGGCGTCCACCGAGGCGCTCGGCGCGATGTCCGAGGTGCCGTGCAGCAGCAGGAGTCCGCGCGCCTTGTGGTCGCCGAGCGCCAGGGTCTGCCCGATGGACGCGCCGAGCGAGAAGCCGGAGTACACAAGCCCTCGCTCCGAGTAGGGCGCGGCGGCCAGGACGGCCCGCTTGAGCAGCTCTTCCTTCCCGATCTCGTCCTTGAAGGCCATGCCCTCCTCGACCGTCTCGAAGGTGCGGCCGTCGAACAGGTCCGGGGTCCACACCTCGTGCCCGGCGGCGCGGAGCCGGTCGGCGGCGGCCCGGACGGCCGGCCGCAGACCGTACGTCGAGTGGAAGAGCATGATGTTCATGAGCCCATGGTGCCAGCCGCGACGGACAACGCCGTGCGCTGCGCGGCAGCGGGTGTTCTTGGCCACAGGTTCACGGCGGGCCCCACTGGTTACGTTCCAAGGATGGAGAACGTACTGCGCCCGGTGATCGTCGTCGGCGGCACGGTCGGACTCACCCTGCTCATCGGGTGGGGCACGGACGTCCTGCTGCGCAAGGCGAACGCCCGGCACCCCGAGACGCCCCTGTGGGATCTGCTGCGCCGCGGCCGCATCCCCTACCAGCTCGTGCTGTGCACGGCCCTGCTGCGGGGCTCCTACGACCAGGCCGAGGTGCTCCAGGCGCATCAGGTCGGCATCGGCCGGACGCTCACCCTGGTGCTGATCGGTTCCGCGGCCTGGCTGGTGATCCGCATCGCGGGGGCCGTGGTCGAGACGACGTACAGCCGCTACGCCCGCGCCCACCACGACCCGGCCCGGGTCCGGCGCGTGCGCACCCAGGTCACGCTGATCATGCGGGTGGTGTACGCGACCGTCGGGGTGGTGGCGGCCAGCGCGATGCTGCTGACGTTCCCGGCGATGCGCACGGCCGGCGCCTCGCTGCTGGCCTCGGCCGGCGTCCTCGGCATCGTCGCCGGTGTCGCCGCGCAGTCCACGCTCTCCAACCTCTTCGCCGGGCTTCAGATCGCGTTCGGCGACATGGTGCGGCTCGGCGACACGGTGGTCGTGGACGGCGAGTGGGGCACGGTCGAGGAGATCACCCTCACGTTCCTGACCGTGCGCACCTGGGACGAGCGGCGGATCACCATGCCGGTGTCGTACTTCACCTCCAAGCCCTTCGAGAACTGGTCGCGCGGCAGCGCCCAGATGACCGGCATCGTCTACTTCCACGTCGACCACACCGCGCCCGTGGACGCGATGCGCGACAAGTTGCGCGACATCCTGCGCCACTGCCCGGCGTGGGACGGCCGGGCCTACGGCCTCCAGGTCACCGACTCGACGCCCAACACCATGCAGGTGCGGGCGCTGGTGACCGCCAAGGACGCGGACGACATATGGACGGCGCGGGTCACGGTGCGCGAGGAGCTCATCCGCTGGCTGGCCGAGGAGCATCCCTACGCGCTGCCGCGGGTCAACACTGCGGGCGCCATACCTCCGCCCGGCTGGAACGGTCACTCCGTGCGCGACGGACAGTTCCACAAGGCGTACGAACAGCAGCGGGCGAGCCGGGGGTGATCCCCGCCCGCGTCAGCGGCCGCGTTCCGCGCCGCCGTTCACCTGGATCACCTGCGCGGTGATGTGGCGGGCGCCGGAGGACGCCAGCCAGTGCAGGGTCGCGGCGACGTCGCCGGGCGTGGCGGCACGGCCGATGGACGTCTCCGCGATGAGCCGCTCGCGCCGCGCCGGGTCCATCGCTTCGCCGAAGAACTCGGTGTCCTCGACGTAGCCGGGCGCGACCACGTTCACCGTGATGCCGCGCGCTCCGAGCTCCCGGGCCAGATCGAACGCGTACGGGTGCAGGGCGGCCTTGGAGGCGGCGTACGCGCCGCTGCCGGAGCCGCGGTAGGCGGCGATGGAGCTGAGGAACAGCACCCGGCCGCCGGGTGAGGCGAGCCGGTCGCGCAGTGCCTCGGTGAGCAGGGCCGCGGTCAGCACGTTCAGCCGGAAGTTGACGGTCCAGGTGTGCGCGACGGTTTCGAGCGGATCTTCGATGTCGGCCTTGGGCTCCAGGAGCCCGCTGCCGCCCGCGCTGTTGACGAGGACGTCCACGGTGCCCAGCTCGTCGGCCACGAACCGGGCGGCGCCGCGCACGGCGTGCGGGTCGCTCAGGTCGGCCGCATAAGTCAGCGCCCCGGGCACGTCGGCCTTCTCCAGCACCTCCGCCCGGCGTCCGAGGAGCAGTACCCGGTCCCCGTCCGCCGCGAAGGCCCGCGCCGCCGCAAGCCCGATCCCCGTGCCACCGCCACTGATCACCACGTTGCGCGTCATGATCCGATCGTACAAAAGCCGCTTACGGTGAGGCGATTGCTCGTCCGGGCGGGTCGCGGGACGGCCCGGCGGCGGATGTCAGCGCAGACTGCGCACGTCCAGGTGGCGCAGCACCCGGTCGACGATCTCCGGGTCGGCACCCGGCTCGCTGCGTGCCGCCAGCACCTCGTGGCGTGCCGCGCTCAGCATCTCCCCGTGGATCCTGCGTACGCGCTTGACGCGCCGGGCCCGCTGCTCGTGTGCCTCGCGCCGCTCCTCGTCCCCGAGGTCGGGGCTGATGCGGGCGCCGATGTCGAAGGCCCGCCGCAGCAACTGCTCGGACAGCTCGTCCGGCAGCTCCTCGACCTGCTCGATCTCCTTCAGCCTGCGCTTAGCCGCCTTGGCCGCGCGGACCGCCAGCGCGTGCTCGAACTCCTTTTCGCTCTCCGTGTCGGCCCGCACGTTCAACTTCCGCACCAGCCACGGCAGCGTGAGCCCCTGGAGCACGAGTGTGGCGATGATCACCCCGAAGGCGATGAAGACGATCTCGTCCCGGCCCGGGAAGGGCGAACCGTCGTCCATGGTCAGCGGAATGGCCAGGGCCAGCGCCACCGACGCCACGCCCCGCATCCCCGACCACCACATGACGACGGTCTCGCGCCAGGACACCGGGATCTCCTCGTCGTAGTCCCGTTTGGCGTGCAGCCGCTTGGTCAGCCAGGTCGCGGGCAGCAGCCACGCGAGGCGGACGAAGACCACGACGGCCACGATCGCGGCGCCCCAGCCGAGCATCTCGCCCCACCGCCCGGACGCGGTCCGGATCGCGTGGTGCAGTTCCAGCCCGATGAGCCCGAACGCGATCCCGGTGACCAGGGTGTCCACGACGTCCCAGAACGTGTGCCCGGCGAGCCGCATCATCACATCGTCCGGATCGGCGGCGTACTCCGCCAGGAACAGTGCGGTGACCAGCACGGACAGCACACCGGAGCCGTGCAGCTCCTCGGCCAGGACGTACGAGGCGTACGGCACGAGGAGCGTCAGCCCGATCTGCAGGGTGGCGTCGCCGAGCAGGTCGAGCAGCTTGTTGGAGGCCCAGCCGAGGGCGAGCCCGACGGCGAGGGCGACGACCGCGGAGAGTGCCAGTTCGACCAGGGCGTGCGGCAGCGAAAACGCTCCGCTGACGGCGGCGGCGATCGCGACGTGGTAGAGCACGATCGCCGTCACGTCGTTGAACAGGCCCTCGCCCTCCAGGATCGACACCAGGCGGCGGGGCAGCCCGAGCTGTCCCGCGACCGCGGTCGCCGCGACCGGGTCGGGCGGCGCGACCAGGGCGCCGAGCGCCACCGCCGCGGCGACCGGCAGCCCCGGCACGACCTCGTGGGCGACGGCGGCCACGCACACGGTGGTGACGAACACCAACGCGACGGCCAGCAGGAAGATGGGCCGCTTGTTGGCCGCGAACTGCCGCCACGACGTGCGGCGCACCGCCGCGTACAGCAGCGGCGGCAGCAGCGCGGGCAGGATCAGCCCTGGCGGGATGTTGACGTTGGGCACGAAGTCGAGCAGGGCGAGCACGATCCCGAGCAGAGTCATCAGCACCGGCGCCGGCAGCCGGAGCCGGTCCCCCACCGGGACGCTCACCACGGCCCCGAGCAACAGCAGTAGGAACAGGGCCAGTTGGTCCACGGTGAGCGCTCCGGGAAGTTCGACGTTCACACAGCAGGTCTCAAGCCTGCCATGCCACCCTTCTCACCGGTTTTTCCGACTTCACTACAGAGAGCGCCGCATCGATCGGTGCGGTATCCCCGCGTCGGGGAACTCCGGCCCGTAGGCCGCGTAGCCCAGCCGCTCGTAGAAGCCCAGCGCTTGGGTCTGCGCGTGCAGGTCCACCGCCGTCAGACCACGCGCGCGTGCCGCGTCCTCGATGGCCCGCACCAGCGCGGCGCCGACGCCCAGGCCGCGTGCCTCCCGCGTCACCGCCAGCCGCCCGAGCGAGCCCACGGACGCGTCGCCGCCGTTCTTGGCGGCGGCCGCCTCCCCGTGCAGCAGCCGGCCCGTACCGAGCGGCACGCCGTCCTCCCGGACGGCCAGGACGTGCACGGCAGCGGCGTCGTACGCGTCGTACTCGATGTCCTCGGGCACGCCCTGCTCGCCGACGAAGACCTCCTTGCGGACCGCGAAGCACGCCTCGCGGTCGGCGGGCTCCTCGGCGATCCGCACGACGTACCCGGCGTTCCCGGCGCTCATGCCCAGCTCTCCTCGCGCACCTTGTCCAACGCCTTCTGAAGGTCGGCGGGGTAGGCGCTCTCGAACTCCACCCACTGCCCGTCCCCCGGGTGCTCGAAGCCGAGGCGTACGGCGTGCAGCCACTGGCGGGTCAGGCCGAGCCGCTTGGCGAGCGTCGGGTCCGCGCCGTACGTCAGGTCGCCGACGCACGGGTGCCGGTGGGCGGCCATGTGGACGCGGATCTGGTGGGTACGCCCCGTCTCCAGCTTGACGTCGAGCAGGGACGCCGAGCGGAAGGCCTCAAGCAGGTCGTAGTGCGTGACGGAGGGCTTGCCGTCGGCCGTGACCGCCCACTTGTAGTCGTGGGTGGGGTGGCGGCCGATGGGTGCGTCGATGGTGCCGCTCGTCGGGTCGGGGTGGCCCTGGACGAGCGTGTGGTAGCGCTTGTCGACCGTGCGCTCCTTGAACTGGCGCTTGAGCGACGTGTACGCGTACTCCGACTTGGCCACCACCATCAGGCCGGAGGTGCCCACGTCGAGGCGGTGGACGATGCCCTGGCGCTCGGCGGCGCCGGAGGTGGAGATCCGGTAGCCGGCCGCCGCCAGGCCGCCGATCACGGTCGGGCCGGTCCAGCCGGGGCTGGGGTGCGCGGCGACGCCGATCGGCTTGACGATCACGACCACGTCCTCGTCGTCGTGCACGATCTCCATGCCCTCGACCGGCTCCGCGACCACCTGCACCGGCGCGGGCGCCTGCGGCATCTCGACCTCGAGCCAGGCGCCGCCGCGCACCCGCTCCGACTTGCCGACCACCGCGCCGTCCACCTGCACCTTGCCCGCCGCGGCCAGCTCCGCGGCTTTGGTGCGGGAGAAGCCGAACATGCGGGAGATGGCGGCGTCGACGCGCTCGCCCTCCAGGCCGTCGGGCACGGGCAGGGTACGGATCTCGGGAAGCGTGCTCACCCGTCGAGTATGCCGGACGGGTCCTCCGGCCCCGAGAGGAGCCTGTGGACAACGGCCTCGGGCCTTGTGGCCGGCCCCGCGATCTCAGTCCTTGTGGACGGTGCCGTCCGGGTCGAGCCCGCGGAAGGACAGCAGCACGATGAGGATGCCGCCGCAGACGATCGCCGAGTCGGCCAGGTTGAAGACCGCGAAGTGCTTGGGCGCGATGAAGTCGACGACCGCGCCCTCGAACACGCCCGGAGAGCGGAAGATCCGGTCGGTGAGGTTGCCGAGCGCGCCGCCGAGCAGCAGGCCGAGGGCGATCGCCCAGGGCAGGCTGTAGAGCTTGCGGGCGAGCCGGGCGATCACCACGATCACCGCCGCCGCGATCACCGTGAAGATCACGGTGAAGGCCTCACCGAAGCCGAAGGCCGCACCCGGGTTGCGGATCGCCTCGAACTTCAGCCAGTCCCCGATGATCTCGATCGGCTCGTGGTGTTCCAGCTTCGCGACCACGATCAGCTTGCTGATCAGGTCGAGGGTGTACGCGAAGGCGGCGACCACGAACAGGACCGCGATCCGGCGCCTGCCCCTGGGGCGCTCGGCGGCGCCGGAACCAGGCGCCTGAGCTCCGGCGCCCTCGGCCGGGGCCCGCCCGTCGGACTGCTCCGGCCCTGCCGCGTCTGGGATGTCCGGCGTACCGATGATGCGCTCCGCCTCTGCCACGTGAATCCCTCAACCTAGGTGCCCTGACTGGACGAGACTACGACACCACCACGCCGTATCACGTGTTCAGGCGGGGCTCATGGGCGGCGTTCCCGCTTCTGCTTGCATTCCACGCACAGCGTGGCCCGCGGAAAGGCCTGCATACGGGCCTTGCCGATGGCGTTGCCGCAGCTCTCGCACAGGCCGTAGGTGCCGGAGTCGAGACGTTCCAGGGCGTGCTCGGTCTGTTCGAGCATCTCCCGGGCGTTGTGGGCGAGCGCCATCTCGTGCTCACGGGTGATGTTCTTGGTGCCGGTGTCCGCCTGGTCGTCGCCGGCGCCGTCCCCGGAGTCGCGCATGAGACCGACCAGCGCCTGTTCGGAGGCATCGATCTCGCCGCGCAGCCGCAGGGCCTCGGACTCCAGCTCTGCGCGCGCCTCGGCCACCTCCTCGGGGGTCCACGGGTCCTCTCCGGGGCGCACCGCCAGTTCCCCGGGCTCGGCCGCGGCGATCCTCGCCTTGGGGACCGCGGTGGGGCCCGTGTCCGCCGTGGCCGTCCCAGGAGTCTTCTTCGCAACCACCGTCGTGGCTCCCGTCTGCTTCGCGGCCTCGACCTCGCTCGCCTTCTTGGCCGTGCTCTTCTTGGCCGCACTCTTCGTGGGGGTGCTTTTCGTCGTGCCGCCCTTCGCGGCACTCTTGTCGGCGGCGGCCTTGGAGGGGGCCGCCTTTTCGGCGGCGGCTTTCTTGGCCGCCGTCCTGGGGGTGACGGCCTTCTTGGCCGCCGTCTTCGGGGTGACGACCTTCTCGGCCGCCGCCTTCTTGGCAGCGGCCTTCTTCGCTGCCGCCTTCTTCGCGACGGTGCTGGTCACCGGAGCCTCCTTGCCGGGCGCCGCCTTCTTCGCCGCCGCCTTCTCGGGAACAGTGCCGGGTGCTGCCGCCTTCTTGGCAGCGACACCCTTGGTTGCCGCCTTCTTGGCCGCCGCCTTCTTGGTGACGGACTTCTTGGCCGGTGCCTTCTTCGGGGCGGCCTCCTCGGCCGCCGCCGCCTTCTTGGCGACGGTCTTCCCCGCCGGTGCCGTCCGGGTGGTGGCCTTCTTCGCCACCGTCTTTTTCCCGGCGGTCTCCTTCACCACCGCCTTTTCCGCGACGGTCTTCTTCCCAGCGGTCTTCTTCGCCACCGTCTTCTTCGCGGCGGCGCTCTTCTTCGCCGCCGTCTTCCTGATGACGGTGCCGGTCGCCGCCTTCTCACCCGCCGGCCGCTCGGGGTCGCCTTCCTTCCTGGCCGCCTTCTTCGAGGGTGCCGCCTTCGACTCCGTCCGGTGGACGCCGGCCTCCCCGGCGGTCGGCTTGCTGGAGGCCTTGCTCCCAGCGGTCCGCTCACCCGTCCTGGCAGCCGTCGCCCTCACCGCGCCCGGCCCCTCCGAGGCGTTCACGGGGTCCGTCGCCCCACCGGGGGCGGCGGTTGCCGCTCCAGCGCCCCTGAGCGCCGTAGTGCTCCTTCCCTGCGCGCCCGTCCCCCCGGCCCTGTGCGCACCTTTCCCGGCCCCGGCCCCGGCCCCGGCCCCGGCCCCGGCCCCGGTGGCAGTCTGGCCCAGCCGGCCGGCCGCCCCCGCCGTATGGGTGGTCTTCTTTCCGTCCACGTTCCTGGCCGCCACACCGCCGGAGGCAGCCGCACCCGTGGTTCTGCCGGACGCCGACTGCTGTACGGCGGTCTTCTTCACCACCATGGCCGCGGCCCCTTCACATATTGTGATCTTGCGCGCGAGTCGTGCTGGGACGATAAATCGACTTCTGGCCCGCGGCAACGGGGCACGCCCGCGAATCGCCCGCCACGCGCGTGCCCCGCGGCGAGCCTGCATCCGTTGTGCCCAGCTCTCCGCCCGGTAATCCGCCGGACCCCCGCTCCCCGAATCCGGCAGGCCGACGTCTCGCCATTCGGGTCACCCGCGGACCGGCCGCACCCCGGGCGCCGGACCGGGAAATCCGGTCGGCCGCCGTCCGTGCGGCGCCGTACACTGGGCGGAGCGAAAAAGCGTGGATGGGGACGAGTAGCGGCGTACGCAGCCCAGAGCGACCCGGGGACGGTGTGAGCCCGGGGGCGAGCGCGACGTGAAGATCACCCCGGAGCCGCCGGAAGAACGCCCCAGCGAGAGCCCAGGGGCCAGTAGAACCGGCTTCGCGACCCCAATGAGGGGGCTCACCGGCGCGTACGGCGCACCGGGGAGCCAAGGAGGGTGGTACCGCGGGAGCGCGCCGCACACGGCGTACGGAGAATTCTCGGAATTCCCGGCTCTCGTCCCTCCGACGGAAGGCAGCACGTCCGCCGGAGGAAGATCGATGACGCAGTACCGCCAGGTGCCCGCCCAGGTCGACCTGCCCGCGCTCGAGCACGCGGTGCTCGACTTCTGGCGCGAGCAGAAGATCTTTGCCAAGAGCTTGGAGCAGTCCGAGGGCCGCCCCGAATGGGTGTTCTACGAGGGCCCGCCCACCGCCAACGGCATGCCGGGCGCCCACCACATCGAGGCCCGCGTCTTCAAGGACGTCTTCCCCCGCTTCCGCACCATGCGCGGCTACCACGTGGCCCGCAAGGCCGGCTGGGACTGCCACGGCCTCCCGGTGGAGCTGGAGGTCGAGAAGGAGCTCGGCTTCAGCGGCAAGAAGGACATCGAGGCGTACGGCATCGCCGAGTTCAACGCCAAGTGCCGCGAGTCCGTGACCCGCCACACCGACGCCTTCGCCGAGCTGACGACCCGCATGGGTTACTGGACGGACCTCGACGGTGCCTACCGCACGATGGACCCGGACTACATCGAATCCGTCTGGTGGTCGCTCAAGCAGATCTTCGACAAGGGGCTCCTGGTCCAGGACCACCGCGTCGCCCCGTGGTGCCCCCGCTGCGGCACGGGCCTGTCGGACCACGAGCTGGCGCAGGGCTACGAGACGGTCGTGGACCCGTCGGTCTATGTCCGTTTCCCGCTCACCTCGGGTCCGCTGGCCGACGAGGCCGCTCTCCTGGTGTGGACGACGACCCCCTGGACGCTGGTCTCCAACACCGCGGTCGCCGCCCACCCCGAGGTCACCTACGTCGTCGCGACGAACGGCGCAGAAAAGCTCGTCGTCGCCGAGCCGCTCGTCGGCAAGGCGCTCGGCGAGGGCTGGGAGACAACGGGCCAGACCTTCACCGGCGCCGAGATGGAGCGCTGGACGTACCGACGCCCCTTCGAGCTGGTGGAGTTCCCCGCCCCGGCCCACTACGTGGTGAACGCCGAGTACGTCACGACCGAGGACGGTACGGGTCTGGTCCACCAGTCCCCCGCCTTCGGTGAGGACGACCTCAAGGTGTGCCGCGCGTACGGCCTGCCCGTGGTCAACCCGGTGCGCCCCGACGGCACCTTCGAGGAGGACGTCCCGCTGGTCGGCGGAGTCTTCTTCAAGAAGGCGGACGAACGGCTCACCGAGGACCTGCAGCAGCGCGGCCTCCTCTTCAAGCACATCCCGTACGAGCACAGCTACCCGCACTGCTGGCGCTGCCACACCGCACTCCTCTACTACGCGCAGCCGTCCTGGTACATCCGCACCACGGCGATCAAGGACCGCCTCCTCGAGGAGAACGAGAAGACCAACTGGTTCCCGGAGACCGTCAAGAACGGCCGGTACGGCGACTGGCTGAACAACAACATCGACTGGGCGCTGTCCCGCAACCGCTACTGGGGCACCCCGCTGCCGATCTGGCGCTGCGAGGACGGTCACCTCACCTGCGTCGGCTCCCGCGCGGAGCTGACCGGACTGACGGGAACCGACCAGTCGGAGCTTGACCCGCACCGCCCGTTCATCGACGAGGTCACCTTCGCCTGTCCGCAGGACGGCTGCGGGAAGACGGCCACGCGCGTCCCCGAGGTCATCGACGCCTGGTACGACTCGGGCTCGATGCCGTTCGCGCAGTGGGGCTACCCGTACAAGAACAAGGAGCTGTTCGAGTCCCGCTACCCGGCGCAGTTCATCTCCGAGGCCATCGACCAGACCCGCGGCTGGTTCTACACGCTGATGGCGGTCGGCACCCTGGTGTTCGACAAGTCGTCGTACGAGAACGTCGTCTGCTTGGGCCACATCCTCGCGGAGGACGGCCGCAAGATGTCCAAGCACCTGGGCAACACCCTGCAGCCCATCCCGCTCATGGACCAGCACGGCGCGGACGCGGTGCGCTGGTTCATGGCGGCCGGCGGCTCCCCGTGGGCGGCGCGCCGCGTGGGCCACGGCACGATCCAGGAGGTCGTCCGCAAGACGCTCCTGACCTACTGGAACACGGTCGCCTTCCAGGCCCTGTACGCCCGCACCTCGAACTGGGCGCCGAGCGAGGCCGACCCGGCCCCGGCCGACCGCCCGGTCCTGGACCGCTGGCTGCTGTCGGAGCTGCACGCGCTCACCGACCAGGTGACGCAGGCGCTGGAGGCGTACGACACCCAGCGCGCCGGCAAGCTGCTGTCCGCGTTCGTCGACGACCTCTCCAACTGGTACGTCCGCCGCTCCCGCCGCCGCTTCTGGCAGGGCGACAAGGCCGCGCTGCGCACGCTGCACGAGGTCCTGGAGACGGTGACGAAGCTGATGGCGCCGATCACCCCGTTCATCACCGAGCGCGTGTGGCAGGACCTGATCGTGCCGGTGACCCCGGGCGCCCCGGAGTCGGTGCACCTGGCGTCCTGGCCGGAGGCGGACCTGTCGGCGATCGACCCGCAGCTGTCGCAGCAGATGGTGCTGGTGCGCCGTCTCGTGGAGCTGGGCCGCGCCACGCGCGCGGAGTCGGGCGTCAAGACGCGCCAGCCGCTGTCGCGTGCGCTCGTCGCGGCGGTCGGCTTCGAGTCCCTGGACAAGGAGCTGCACACGCAGATCACGGAGGAGCTGAACGTCTCGTCCCTGGCGTCCCTCTCCGAGGTCGGCGGTTCCCTGGTCGACACCACGGCGAAGGCGAACTTCCGGGCGCTGGGCAAGCGTTTCGGCAAGCGCGTCCAGGACGTGGCCAAGGCCATCGCGAACGCCGACGCGGCGGCGCTGTCCCTGGCGCTGCGCGAGGGCACGGCGTCGGTGGAGGTCGACGGAGAGACCGTCACCCTCGCCCCGGACGAGGTGATCATCACGGAGACCCCGCGCGAGGGCTGGTCGGTGGCGTCCGACTCGGGCGCGACGGTCGCCCTCGACCTGGAGATCACCGAGGAGCTGCGGCAGGCGGGCCTCGCCCGTGACGCGATCCGGCTGATCCAGGAGGCCCGCAAGAACAGCGGCCTGGACGTCGCCGACCGCATCGCGCTGCGCTGGACCGCGACGGACCCGGCGGTCGTCGCGGCCCTGACCGAGCACTCCGGTCTGATCGCCGAGGAGGTCCTCGCCACGGACTTCGCCCAGGGCGAGGCGGATGAGAGCTACGGTGAGCCGTTCACCGACGAGGGCCTGTCCCTGACCTTCCGCCTGCACAAGGCATAAGGCACCCGCCTGCGCAAGGCGCAGGACACTCGCCTGCGCAAGGCGTAAGACACACCCGAGGCCCGGGCCCGCCGAAAATCTCGGCGGGCCCGGGCCTTCGGCGTTGCGTCCGTACGCACAGCCGCTCCCCGGTCCGAACACGGGCGCCAAGGACTTCGCACGAAAGAGATGCCACACGAAGGGCGGGGCCCCGGATCGAAATCCGGGGCCCCGCCCTGAACGCTGCCGACGCCTACGGCGTCTTCACGACCCTCAGTTGTCGTCCTCGTCGATGAGGAACCCGCGCATCGGCGAGGGCGCCTGGCCCATCGGCGACGGGCCCTGCGGGCGGACCGGCGCCATCGGCTGGGTCATCGCGGGGGACATCTGCTGCTGGCCGCCGTAGGACGGAGCGGACGGGGCCGGAGCACCGCCCATCGTCTGGTTGCCGCCGTACGACGGGGCGCTCGCGCCCGCCGGGGCCATCGACGGCGCCGACGGCGACGGCAGGGAAGCCGTGGCCGGCGTGCGCGGCGGGGCCAGCGAGTCGTCGGCCTGGGTCTCCAGCTGACGCAGCTGCGACTCCAGGTACGACTTCAGGCGGGTGCGGTACTCGCGCTCGAAGCCGCGCAGGTCCTCGACCTTGCGCTCCAGCGTGGCGCGGGCGGACTCCAGGGAGCCCATCGCGACGCGGTGCTTCTCCTGCGCGTCCCGCTCCAGGGCGTCCGCCTTGGCACGGGCGTCGCGCTCCAGACCCTCGGCGCGGCTGCGGGCCTCACCGACGATCTTGTTGGCCTCGGCGCGGGCCTCGGCGATCGCCTGGTCGGCGGTCTGCTGGGCCAGCGAGAGAACACGCGCGGCGCTGTCGCCACCGGGACCCTGGCCGGGCATGCCCGGACCACCCATGGGGCCGCCCATCGGACCGCCCATGGGGCCACCCATCTGCTGCTGCATCGGAGGCTGGCCACCCATCGGCCCCTGACCCATCGGACCCTGGCCCATCGGACCCGGTCCCTGGGGACCTCCCTGACCGCCGCCGGGGCCGGCCGGCAGCTGCGGGGCACCGCTCGGCAGCTGGGGCGGGCCACCCATGGGGCCGCCCATCTGCTGCTGCGGCGGGCCCGATATCCCGGCGGGAACGGGCGCCCCGGGACCGCGCATGCCCTGCTGCTGATGCTGCTGGTCCTGGCCCTCCGGGGGCTTGCGCATGTTCTGCTGGTTCTGCGCGGCGGCACGAGTGGCCGCGGCCAGTTTGGCGCGCAGGTCCTCGTTCTCCCGGAGCAGGCGGGTCAGTTCGGCTTCGACCTCGTCGAGGAAGGCATCGACCTCGTCCTCGTCATAGCCTTCTCGGAGGCGGACGGTCGTGAACTGCTTGTTCCGAACGTCCTCGGGGGTCAGCGGCATGTCTTCACCTCAACGTAGTCATCGGCAGTCGGCAAGACCGTATCGTCCACATTCACCTCGCGAAGCTGCCCACGATCGAGATCAGGATGTAGACGATGATCATCAGTACGAAGAAGGACAGGTCGAGCGCCACGCCCCCGAGACGCAGCGGCGGGATGAACCGCCGCAGAAGCTTCAGCGGTGGATCGGTGACAGTGTAGGTGGCCTCCAGAACGACCACCATCGCCTTGCCGGGTTGCCATGAGCGGGCGAACTGGAAGACGTAGTCCATGACCAACCGGAAAATCAGCACGACGAGGAAGCACATCAGCGCGATGTAGACAACCTGTAGGAACACGCCCATGGTCCGCGCTTCCCTCTCCCCTGCTCCCGTGCCGTCTTTCCGGTCGTGCGTCTCAGCTCTGGTTGAAGAACCCGCCCTCTGCGATGCGGGCCTTGTCCTCCGCCGTGACATCGACGTTAGCAGGCGACAACAGGAACACCTTCTGCGTCACCCGCTCGATGCTGCCGTGAAGACCAAACACCAAACCGGCCGCAAAGTCGACAAGTCGCTTCGCATCTGTGTCATCCATCTCGGTCAGATTCATGATCACAGGAGTGCCTTCACGGAAGTGTTCCCCGATGGTACGGGCCTCGTTGTAGGTCCGGGGGTGAAGCGTGGTGATCCGGTACGGCTCTCGTTCGGACACGACCTTGGGCATGATCACCGGTGCGTTCTTCTCCAGACTCTGGCGTTCTTGTGTGATGGATGCCACGGGCGCGATGCGGGCCGGACGCCCGGATTCCGCGGGTAGCGAAGCGGACGGCGACACCGGATCGCGTGGCGCCGGCGGCTGCACCACGCGTACCGATTCGTCCCGTTGGGGCTGAATCGCCTGGTGCGCCTGGTGAGTCGGTTCGTGCCGCCTGCGATCCCGCTCCGGCTCCGGATCGAGTTCGGGCTCGAAGTCGTCATCGGGGTCGAAACCCCGGCCGTCGTACCCATCGTCCTCCACGAGGCCGAGGTAGACCGCCATCTTGCGCATCGCGCCGGCCATGCTCTGAGTCCTCCGCTCTGTGGTGGATCGGCTGACGACTGCCAAGTGCCCGCGATCCACGAGGTCGTTACGCCCGCCTAGCAGCGGTAATGACCATATTTTCTGCTGTGGTCCGACTTCTTGGCGACGTTACCCGAGCCTGGGTCGGACTCCGAGTACCGCAGTGCCGACGCGCACATGTGTCGCCCCGGCCGCAACGGCCTCCTCGAGGTCCGCACTCATTCCTGCCGAGACCATGGTGGCAGCCGGATGAGCCCTGCGCAGGTCGGTCGACAAATCCATGAGCCGCTCGAACGCCGCCCGTTGACGCCCCGCGTACTCGCCGGTGAGCGGCGCGACCGTCATCAGGCCGTCCAGCCGCAACCCCGGCGCGCTCGCGACGAGGTCGCCCAACTCTTCGATTCCTTCGGGCGCCACACCTCCGCGTTCCCCTCGGCCGCTCGCCCCCGCGTCGAGCGCGACCTGGATCAGACAGCCCACCTCGCGCCCGGCCCGTACGGCCTCCTTGGACAGGGCCGTCACGAGCTTGGAACGATCGACGGACTGCACAAGATCCGCGTAACCGACCACGGATCGCACCTTGTTGGTCTGCAACTGACCGACAAAATGCCACGAAAGCGGCAGATCCGAGCAAGCCGCCGCCTTCGGTGCCGCGTCCTGATCGCGGTTCTCGGCGACGTGCCGCACACCGAGTTCCGACAGAATCCGCACATCGGAGGCGGGATAGGTCTTGGTGACCACGATCAGGGTCACCTCCTCGCGCTTGCGCCCGGCGGCCGCGCACGCGGCGGCGATCCGGTCCTCCACCTTCGCGAGGTTTGCGGCGATGTGATCCCTACGGTCCGTCATGCCCCATCAGTCCAGCCAGACATAGCCCGCGAGCCGCCCGGTCGTCCGGTCCCGGCGGTACGAGAAGTGATCGTGCGACTCCAGCGTGCACACCGGCGACTGCGCCCGGTCGCGCACCCCGAGCCGGTCGAGCTGCGCGTGCACGCCGGCGGTCACGTCGACCGCGGGAGTGCCCCAGCTCGTCTCGGCGTGCGCCGCCGGTTCGACGGCGGACACCTCGGCGCGCATCGCCTCCGGCACCTCGTAGCACCGGCCGCAGACCGCGGGTCCCGTACGGGCGGCGATCCGGGACGGGTCGGCGCCCAGTTCCATCATCGCGCGGACGGCGGCGGGGACGACTCCGGCGACCATGCCGGGCCGGCCGGCGTGGGCGGCGGCCACGATGCCGGCGACCGGGTCGGCGAGCAGGACGGGGGTGCAGTCGGCGGTGAGCACCGCGAGGGCGAGACCGCGCCGGGCGGTGACGATCGCGTCCACCTCGGGCACCGGGTTTTCACCCCAGGGGGCGTCCACCACGGCCACGTCGGCACCGTGCACCTGGTTCATCCACACCACCCGGGCCGGATCGAGGCCGAGCGACTTCGCGGCCAGCTCCCGGTTGGTGCGTACGGCCCCGGGGTCGTCGCCGACCGCGCCGCCGAGGTTGAGCTCCTCGTACGGAGCGGCGCTCACCCCGCCCCACCGGTCGGTGAAGGCGAAGTGCGCGCCGCTCAGGGTGTCGCGCTGTCCTATCACTTGAGGAAGTCCGGTACGTCCAGCTCCTCGGCCGCGCTGTCCGAGTAGGTCCGCGACGGCGGCACCGACGGCGGGGGCACCGGGATGTCGGCCACCGGCTCCGGGGCGGGCTCCGGGGCCTCCTTCGGCGTGACACTGCCGAGCGAGCCGAAGGACGGGCGGCTCTCGGCGGGGCGGACCGGCTCCTCGCGCTTGAGCGAGGACGAGCCGAGGACGTTCTCCCGCTTGGCCGGGGGCTGGCCGCCGTCGAAGCCGGCGGCGATCACGGTGACCCGGACCTCGTCGCCGAGGGCGTCGTCGATCACGGCACCGAAGATGATGTTGGCCTCGGGGTGGGCGGCCTCGCTCACCAGCTGGGCGGCCTCGTTGATCTCGAACAGACCGAGGTCGGAGCCGCCGGAGATGGACAGCAGCACGCCGCGGGCGCCGTCGATGGACGCCTCGAGGAGGGGCGAGGAGATCGCCATCTCGGCCGCGGCCACCGCGCGGTCGTCGCCGCGGGCCGAGCCGATGCCCATGAGGGCGGAACCGGCCTCGGACATCACGGACTTGACGTCGGCGAAGTCGAGGTTGATCAGGCCGGGCGTGGTGATGAGGTCGGTGATGCCCTGGACACCGGAGAGCAGGACCTGGTCGGCCGACTTGAAGGCGTCGAGGACCGAGACCTGGCGGTCCGAGATGGACAGCAGCCGGTCGTTCGGGATGACGATGAGGGTGTCGACCTCTTCGCGGAGTGCCGCGATGCCGTCCTCCGCCTGGTTCGCGCGGCGCCGTCCCTCGAAGGTGAACGGGCGCGTGACCACGCCGATGGTCAGCGCGCCGAGCGAGCGCGCGATGTTGGCCACGACGGGCGCGCCGCCGGTGCCGGTGCCGCCGCCTTCACCGGCGGTCACGAAGACCATGTCGGCCCCCTTGAGGACCTCCTCGATCTCCTCACGGTGGTCCTCGGCGGCCTTGCGGCCGACATCCGGGTTGGCCCCGGCGCCGAGTCCGCGGGTGAGTTCCCGCCCGACGTCCAGCTTGACGTCGGCGTCGCTCATCAACAGAGCTTGCGCGTCGGTGTTGATGGCGATGAACTCGACGCCCTTGAGACCGACCTCGATCATCCGGTTGATGGCATTGACACCACCGCCGCCGACACCGATGACCTTGATGACTGCGAGGTAGTTCTGCGGTGCTGCCACGTCGAAGGCCTCTCGCCTCGAATTACGTTGCCGTCGCCCCACGGGTGACCCGCGGCTCGACGGCAGATGCCGAATGGGACGGTCCGAACGCCGACCCGAACCCTAACCCTGAAGTTTAGGGTTACCAGTGTGTCTGTTCCTTGGACTCTTCCGAACAGGACACTAAGTCGACAAGTGGCGCCCGTTCAACGAACACGCCGAACCTCCCGCTTTTCTTTTCACCCTATGTGATCAGCCGTAGCAGTGCCCAACCAGGGTGCTGGCCTGCGCGGATGTGCGTCAACTCCCCGATGACGCCGGGGCGGTGGGAACGCTGACATCGAAGTGGCGCGCGCCGGACGCGGCTTTCATCAGCGCGGTGAGCGCGGCGGCCTTCGCGCGACCCCTCTCGCTGCTGCCCCACAACACGGTCCGTCCCCCGGTCAACTCCAGCGAGATGGCGTCGTAGGAACGGACTCTGACGGTCCGGAGGTCCCGCTTGACGCCGACCGGAACGTCCTGGGCCACGAGGGCGGCCTCGTGGAGCATCCGGTCGGTGCCGAACCGGCGCCAGCCTGCCGACTTGGACACCGTCAATTCCAGGGCCGGGATGCCGTTCGGAGCCTGCGAAACCGTGGCGAACCGTACGCCTTCCCTGTCCACTTCGACGAACTTTCCGCCGTTTTTGATGACCAGAACCGGAGTACGTTCAGTCACTTTCAGCCCGATTCCATGGGGCCAGGAGCGGACGGCGTCAATCGTGTCAATTCGGGGCAGTTTCCGGCGCACACGCGCCTCGATCGCCTCGGTGTCGATGGAAATCAGCGGCGATCCGATCCGTACTCCGGCCGCCTCACGCACCTGTGCCGCGGTCAGCACCCGGGTTCCGGAGACGGACACGCGCTCCACACGCAGCCACGGGGAGCCGTACAGCAGCCAGAGCGAGCCGCCGACCGCCAACACCACCGCCAGGGAAAGGATGATGAGCATACGAAGGGCGCGCAGCCGCCTGAGGCGGAGCGGCCGGGGCGGGCCGGGCCGAACCTGCTTCCGCTCACCGCGCTCGGCGGTCGTCGGTCCGGCCACGGTTCCTGCCTTCCCTCAAGCTGTCACTGGTGGCGCGAGGCGATCGCCTCGTGCACCATGCCGACCAGCAGTTCGTCGGCGTCACGGCGGCCGAACTCGCCGGCGGCACGGGACATCTGGTACAGCCGGTGCGGGTCGGCGAGCACCGGCAGGACGTTCTGCTGGACCCACTCGGGCGTGAGCTCCGCGTCGTCGACCAGCAGTCCGCCGCCGGCCTTGACCACCGGCTGGGCGTTCAGCCGCTGTTCGCCGTTGCCGATGGGCAGCGGGACGTACGCGGCCGGCAGCCCGACGGCGGAGAGTTCGGCGACGGTCATCGCGCCCGCGCGGCAGAGCATCATGTCGGCCGCCGCGTACGCGAGGTCCATCCGGTCCAGATAACTTACCGGGATGTAGGGCGGCATCCCCGGCATCTGGTGCACCTGCGGCAGTTCGTTCTTCGGGCCGACCGCGTGCAGGATCTGGATGCCGGACTGCTGGAGGTACGGGGCGACCTGCTGGACGACCTCGTTGAGCCGGCGGGCGCCCTGCGAGCCGCCGGAGACCAGCAGCGTCGGCAGGTTCGGGTCGAGACCGAAGGCGGCGCGGGCCTCGGGCCGTACGGCGGCGCGGTCCAGGGTGGCGATGGAGCGGCGCAGGGGGATGCCGATGTAGCGGGCGCCGCGCAGCTTGCTGTCCGGAGTGGAGACGGCGACCTGGGCGGCGTACCGCGAGCCGATCTTGTTGGCGAGGCCGGGACGTGCGTTGGCCTCGTGGATGACGATCGGCACGCCGAGGCGCTTGGCGGCCAGGTAACCGGGCAGTGCGACATAGCCGCCGAAGCCGACGACGGCGTCCGCCTTGGTGCGCTCGAGGATCTGCTCAGCCGCCTTGATCGTGCCCCGCAGCCGCCCGGGGACCGTGATCAGCTCGGGGGTCGGCTTGCGCGGCAGGGGGACGGCGGGGATCAGCGCGAGTTCATAGCCCCGCTCGGGGACGAGCCTGGTCTCCAGCCCTCGCTCCGTGCCCAGGGCCGTGATCCCCACGGTCGGATCCTGCCTGCGCAGGGCGTCCGCGAGGGCGAGCGCGGGCTCGATGTGGCCGGCGGTCCCCCCACCGGCGAGTACGACATGCACCGAAATTCACCGCTCTCCGGACGAACGCGCCGCCGAGGCACGCCGTCGCATCGTGTTCCATCTCCGAGGCCCCCGGTCAGACACGGAGCCTCCCGCCCGCTTTCTACCAAAGCGAGGTTGCCGCATCGCAAGCGCCGCCCGCGCAGCGGGCTCGTCGCGCGCGAAGGCGATCAGCAGCCCGATGGCGAACATGGTCGGCAGCAGGGCGGACCCTCCGTAGGAGAACAGCGGGAGCGGGACGCCGGCGATCGGCAGCAGGCCGAGCACCGCACCGATGTTGATCACGGCCTGGGCCATGATCCAGGTGGTCACGCCTCCCGCGGCATACCTCACGAAGGGATCCTCCGTGCGTCCGGCCACGCGGATACCCGCATAGCCTAGAGCCGCGAAGAGGGCCAGTACCGACAGCGTGCCCGCGAGGCCGAGTTCCTCACCGGTGACGGCGAAGATGAAGTCTGTGTGCGCCTCGGGGAGTTGCCCCCATTTTTCCACACTGGCACCGAGCCCGGAACCGAAGATTCCGCCCGAGGCGAGGGCGTAGAGGCCGTGCACGCCCTGCCAGCAGATGTCGTTCGGACCCGGATCGGTCGCGCCGATGCAGGCCAGGCGGTTCAGGCGGTGCGGGCTGCTCTCGATGGCGAGGGCGCCGAGCACCACGGCGACGCCCAGCACGCCGGCGAACAGCCGCGTGGGCGCCCCGGCCAGCCACAGCAGTCCGAACAGGATCGCGGTCAGGATGATCGTCGTACCCATGTCGCCGCCCAGCATGATCAGCCCGAGCAGCAGGAACGCCATCGGAACGAGCGGCACCAGCATGTGCTTCCACTGCGTGAGCAGCCGCTTGTCCTGCTTGCGCGCGATCAGGTCCGCACCCCACAGCACGAGCGCGAGCTTGCCGAACTCACTGGGCTGGATCTGGAAGGAGCCGCCCAGCGAGATCCAGTTCTGGTTGCCGTTGACCGACATGCCCACCCCCGGCACCTGCACCAGGACGAGCAGGAAGAGGGCACCGGCGAGGATCGGGTACGCCAGCGCCCGGTGCAGCTTCACCGGCATCCGCGAGGCGACGAGCATCAGCAGGGCCCCGATCGCGGCCGCCAGGAACTGCTTGCGGAAGAAGTACGACCCGGGCAGCGACATCTGCAGCGCGGTGATCTGGGAGGCCGAGTAGACCATCACCAGACCCAGCACCGTGATCAGCAGACTGCTGCCGAGGATCAGGTAGTAGGCGGTGAGGGGCCTGTCCCAGGCTCGGCGCGCCCGCGCGACGAGCCGGGTGAGGGCGTTGTCGCGCGGCGGCGGTGCGGTGGGGGGGCGCTTGGGCGCACGCGGCGCGGTACGGCTACTGGCTGCCACCGGTCACCTCATCGTCGCTGTGACACCGGCGGACCGCCGCCGACGAATCACCAGCCACATCTGACTCACGCGTCCTCCAAGGGTCCCCAAGCCACCGGCGGCGGCCGAGACCCGGCGTCAGGCGCCCGCGCCCTCACCGAGTTCGCGAACGGCCTCCGCGAACGCATCCCCACGCTTGTTGTAGTTGGCGAACATGTCCATCGAGGCACAAGCCGGGGCCAACAACACGGTGTCACCCGCATGCGCCAGCTTCCGCGCCTCGGCCACAGCCGCCCGCATCGCCCCAGTGTCGGTCCGTTCGAGGTCCACCACGGGTACTTCCGGCGCGTGTCGCGCGAGGGCTTCACGGATCAGCGCCCGGTCCGCACCGATGAGCACCACACCCCGAAGCCGCTTGGCGGCGCCCGCGACCAGCTCGTCGAAGGTCGCCCCCTTGGCGAGTCCGCCCGCGATCCACACGATCGACTCACAGGCCGCCAACGAGGCCTCAGCGGCATGCGTGTTGGTGGCCTTGGAGTCGTCGACGTACGCGACGCCGTCCACGTCCGCGACGTGCGCGATGCGGTGCGCGTCCGGCCGGAAGGCGCGCAGGCCGTCCCGTACTGCCTTGGCGGGCACCCCGAAGGCGCGTGCGAGGGCCGCCGCCGCAAGGGCGTTGGCGATGTTGTGCGGGGCGGGCGGGTTGACGTCGGAGACCTCCGCCAGCTCCTGCGCGTTCTTCTGCCGGTCCTCGACGAAGGCGCGGTCCACCAGAATGCCGTCCACCACGCCGAGTTGGGACGGCGCGGGCGTGCCGAGCGTGAAGCCGACGGCCCGGCAGCCCTCCTCGACGTCCGCCTCACGCACCAGGTCCTCGGTGGCCTTGTCGGCGACGTTGTAGACGCAGGCGACCCGATTGCCTTCGTAGATACGGCCCTTGTCCTTGGCGTAGGCCTCCATCGAGCCGTGCCAGTCGAGGTGATCGGGCGCCAGGTTCAGTACGGCGGCGGAGTGGGCGCGCAGCGACGGGGCCCAGTGGAGCTGATAGCTCGACAACTCCACCGCCAGCACGTCGTACTTCTCCTCGCCGAGGACGACGTCGAGCAGCGAGACCCCGATGTTGCCGACGGCGGCCGTGCGCAGGCCCGCCGCCTTCAGGATGGAGGCGAGCATCTGCACGGTCGTGGTCTTGCCGTTGGTGCCGGTGACCGCGAGCCAGGGGGCGGCGTCGGGGCCGCGCAGCTGCCAGGCGAGTTCGACGTCGCCCCAGACCGGCACGCCCGCCGCCGCGGCGGCGGCGAACAGCGGCTTGTCCGGCTTCCAGCCGGGCGCGGTGACGATCAGCTCGGTGCCTTCGGGCAGGGTTGCGCCGTCGCCGAGCCGGACCGTGATCCCGAGCGCTTCCAGCTCCGCGGCCTGGGCCCGGGCCCGCTCGTCGTCGCCGTCGTTGACGACGGTCACGACCGCGCCGAGACCGTGCAGCACCTTGGCCGCCGGGATGCCCGAGACGCCGAGCCCGGCGACGGTGACGTGCTTGCCCTGCCAGTCGGTCACTTTTCCGCTGCCCATCCTGCATAGAAGATGCCCAGTCCGACGACCACGCAAATACCCTGGATGATCCAGAACCTGACCACCACCAGGACCTCGGACCAGCCCTTGAGCTCGAAGTGGTGCTGGAGCGGCGCCATCCGGAAGACCCGCTTGCCGGTGAGGCGGAAGGAGCCGACCTGGATCACGACGGACATGGTGATCAGCACGAACAGGCCGCCCAGCAGCGCGAGCAGCAGCTCGGTGCGGGAGCAGATCGCAAGGCCGGCCAGCGCGCCGCCCAGCGCGAGCGACCCGGTGTCGCCCATGAAGATCTTGGCGGGTGAGGTGTTCCACCACAGGAAGCCCAGGCAGGAGCCCATCAGCGCGGAGGCGACGATGGCGAGGTCGAGGGGGTCGCGCACCTGGTAGCAGGCCGACGGGTTGGTCAGCGTCATGGCGTTGGCGCAGGACTCCTGGAACTGCCAGACGCCGATGAACGTGTACGCGCCGAACACGAGCACGGACGCGCCGGTGGCCAGGCCGTCGAGACCATCGGTGAGGTTCACGCCGTTCGACATCGCGAGGATCATGAACAGCGCCCAGATGACGAACAGCACCGGGCCGATGGTCCAGCCGAAGTCCTGCACGAAGGACAGCTTGGTGGAGGCCGGGGTGTTGCCGTGGCTGTCGGCGAACTGCAGCGCCAGCACCGCGAAGGCGACGCCGACGATCAGCTGTCCGGCCATCTTGGCCTTGGCGCGCAGACCGAGCGACCGACGCTTGACGATCTTGATGTAGTCATCGAGGAAGCCGACCAGGCCCATGCCCGCCATCAGCGCGAGCACCAGCAGCCCGGAGTAGTTCGGCGGGTAGCCGGTGATCAGCTTCGACAGGAAGTACGCGGCGATCGTCGACAGGATGAAGGCGATGCCACCCATGGTCGGCGTACCGCGCTTGCTGGCGTGCTCGCGCGGTCCGTCGTCGCGGATGTACTGACCGTAGCCCTTGCGGGCGAGCAGCTTGATCAGCAGCGGCGTGCCGACCAGCGTCAGGAAGAGGCCAATGACTCCTGCGAACAGGATCTGCTTCATCATCGGGCGGCAACCTCACCCTCGGCACCGGTCTCGAGCAGCGCCTGCGCCACGCTCTCGAGCCCGACCGACCGGGACGCCTTCACGAGTACGACGTCTCCCGGGCGCAACTCGCTGCGCAACAGGTCGATCGCCGCCTGTGCGTCGGACACGTGCACCGACTCCTCACCCCACGAACCCTCGTTATATGCGCCCAGTTGCAGCCAGGACGCTTCCCTGCCCCCGACCGCGACGAGCTTGCCGACATTGAGCCGGACGGCGAGCCGTCCGACCGCGTCGTGCTCGGCGAGCGCCTCGTCCCCGAGCTCGGCCATCTTGCCGAGCACCGCCCAGGTCCGCCGTCCCCGGCCCATGGCGGCCAGCGCGCGCAGGGCGGCCTTCATGGACTCCGGGTTGGCGTTGTAGGCGTCGTTGACGATGGTCACGCCGTCAGGGCGCTCGGTGACCTCCATCCGCCAGCGGGAGAGGGAGCCCGCCTCGGAGAGCGCGACGGCGATCTCGTCTGCGGACATGCCCAGCTCATGGGCGACGGCGGCCGCGGCGAGCGCGTTCGACACGTGGTGCTCACCGTACAGGCGCATGGTCACATCGGATGCACCGGAGGGTGTGTGAAGCCTGAAGGCGGGCTGTCCGCTGTCCGTGAGTCTCACGTTCTCGGCGCGTACGTCCGCTTCGTCGGACTCTCCGAAAAGGATCACCTTCGCCTTCGTACGGGAGGACATGGCACGCACGTACGGGTCGTCGGCGTTGAGGACCGCGATGCCGTCGGCATCCGAGGAGGGCAGACTCTCGACGAGTTCGCCCTTCGCCTGTGCGATCTGTTCGCGGCCGCCGAACTCGCCGATGTGGGCGGAGCCGACGTTGAGCACGACACCGACCCTCGGCGGGGTCAGCTCGGTGAGGTAGCGGATGTGGCCGATACCGCGGGCGCCCATCTCCAGGACGAGGAACCTGGTGTCCTCGGTGGCGCTGAGAGCGGTCAGCGGCAGCCCGATCTCGTTGTTGAGCGAGCCGGGTGTGAACACGGTCGGCGCCTTGCGCCGCAGCACCTGGGCGATGAGGTCCTTGGTACTGGTCTTGCCCGCGGAGCCGGTGAGGGCGACGAGGGTCGCCCCCAGCCGTGAGACGACGTGACGCGCGAGGGCGCCGAGGGCGGCCTGGACGTCGTCCACGACGATCGCGGGCACGCCGACGGGGCGCGACCCCAGCACGGCGGCGGCACCGGCCTCGACGGCCGCCTGCGCGAAGTCGTGGCCGTCCACGCGTTCGCCGACGAAGGCGACGAAGAGGCAACCGGGCCCGACCTCGCGGGAGTCCCGGACGACCGGCCCGGTGACCTGGACGGACGGGTCCGGTATGTCATGCGTCTGCCCGCCGACGACTTCTGCGATCTCGGCGAGGGAGAGGGCGATCACAAGTTCATCCCTGGGTGTTCTGGATAGCTTCGCGAAGCACCTGGCGGTCGTCGAAGGGACGGACCACTCCGGCGATGTCCTGGCCCTGTTCGTGGCCCTTGCCCGCGACGAGCACGGTGTCGCCGGGCCGCGCGCGGGCGACGGCGGCTGCGATGGCGGCGGCCCGGTCCTCGAAGACCTGGACCTCGCCGCGCTCGTGCGCGGGCACGGACGCGGCGCCCTGGAGCATGGTGGCGAGGATCGCGAGGGGATCCTCGGAGCGCGGGTTGTCGGAGGTCAGTACGGCGGTGTCGGCGAGCCGGGCCGCGGCGGCGCCCATCGGGGCGCGCTTGGTGGTGTCGCGGTCGCCGCCGCAGCCGATGACGACGTGCAGCCTGCCCTCGGTGACCTTGCGCAGGGCGCGCAGCACCGATTCCACGGCGTCGGTCTTGTGGGCGTAGTCGACGACCGCGAGGTAGGGCTGCCCGGCGTCCACGCGTTCCAGGCGCCCGGGGACGCCGGTACGGCGGCGACGCCGTCGGCGGCGGTCTGCGGGTCCAGCCCGGCCTCGGCGAGGGCGACGATCGCGGCGAGGGTGTTCGCCACGTTGAACGGGCCCGGCAGCGGCGACCTGGCGGCGATCCGCTGCTCCTTGGGGCCGATCACGGTGAACGTGGAGTCCAGCGGGCCGATGTGGACGTCCTCGGCATGCCAGTCGGCGTCCGGGTGGCCCTCGGCGGAGTACGTGACGACCGGGACGCCGGCCTCCTTGGCGAGCCTGCGGCCGTACTCGTCGTCGAGGTTGACCACGCCGAGCCTGCTGCGCTTCTCCGTGAACAGCTGCGCCTTCGCCCGGTAGTAGTCCTCCATGTCGGAGTGGAACTCCATGTGTTCCGGGCTGAGGTTGGTGAAGACGGCGACGTCGAACACGCAGCCGTCGACGCGGCCGAGGACCAGCGCGTGGCTGGAGACCTCCATGGCGACGGCTTCGACCCCGCGCTCGCGCATGACCGCGAACAGGGCCTGCAGGTCGGTGGCCTCGGGGGTGGTGCGCTCGGACTTGATGCGGGTCTCGCCGATGCGCATCTCGACCGTGCCGATGAGCCCGACCCGTCGCCCACCACCGCCCTCAACCGACGGCGCTTCGCGCCGGCCCCCCTCGTTCGTGGAGCGGACCGTCTTCAGGCCGCCCTCGACGAGGTAGGCGGTGGTGGTCTTGCCGGAGGTGCCGGTGATGCCGATCTGGAGCAGGTCACGGCCGGGGTGGCCGTAGATCGTGGCCGCCAGCTCACCCATCCGTGCGCGCGGGTCGTCGACCACCAGGACCGGCAGGCCGGTCGCGGCGGCGCGCTCGGCGCCCGTCGGGTCGGTCAGCACGGCGACCGCGCCGAGTCCGGCGGCCTGGGTGACGAAGTCGGCGCCGTGCGCTCGGGCACCGGGCAGGGCGGCGTACAGGTCGCCTGGGCGCACGGCGCGCGAGTCGTGGGTGATGCCCGTGACCTCGGCGACGCCCTCAGGGGCGGTGACACCCAGCTGGCCGGCGAGCTCCGCGAGGGGTGTGGCGGAGACGTGGTGCGGCCTGGGCGGTCCCGGATATGTCACGGAAGCGCCCTTCTGAGTGGTGGGGGACTGATCAGCGTGTGGCACGGCGGTGAGCGTACCGGGCGCACCCCCCGGGGGGCGAAAAGGGAGCCCGCGCGAAGCGCGGTCCGACAAGGGCGGTGGCGGGAGACGGGTGGGCGAGGGCGAGGGCGGGGTGTGGTTCCCGGGGTCGGGAGTGTTCGTTGTCACGAGCTGGTTCCTCGTCGGTCTTTCCCGTAGTGCTTCGTGGAGCTGATCATGGCGTGAAAGTGACGGGCAGGTTCGCTGGGGCGGCTCCGGTGGGCGCGACCTGGAGCGTCTTCAGGGCGAACTCCATCACCTGCTTGAAGACCGGGCCACAGATGTCGCCGCCGTAGTAGCTGCCCTTGGTGGCGTTCTGGATCGCGCAGTAGACGGTGACGCGCGGGTTGTCCGCGGGGGCGAAGCCGGCGAAGGAGGACGTATAGCCGCGGTACCTGCCGGTGGCCGGATCCACGCGGTTGGCCGTACCTGTCTTGCCCGCGACCCGGTAGCCGGGGATGCGCGCCTTGTTGCCGGTTCCCTGCCCGTCGTCCACGACGGCCTCCAGCATCTGGGCGAGCGTCTTCGCCGTCTTGTCGCTGACGACCCTGGTCTTCTCGGGCTGCGGGGCCGGGGTGAAGCGGCCGTCCGGGCCCTTCGTGCCGCGCACCAGGGTGGGCTCGACGCGCACGCCGCCGTTGGCGATGGTCGAGTAGACGGACGCGGCCTGCACCGCGTTGATCGACACGCCCTGGCCGAAAGGAATCGTGTACTGCTGGGAGGTCGACCACTTGTCGGGCGGCGCGAGGATGCCGGCGGTCTCACCCGGGAAGTCGAGCCCGGTGGGGCGGCCGATGCCGAATTTGCGCAGGTAGGAGTAGAGGACCTGGTTGGCCTGCGTCTGCGTCCTGCCGAGCTGGCCGGCCGCCAGGATGGTGCCGATGTTGCTGGACTTGGCGAGGACGCCGTTGAGGGTCAGGTACCAGGTCTTGTGGTCGACGTCGTCCGCGAAGAGCCGGTCGCCGCGGTGCAGCCGGTTGGGCACGGTGACGTGGGTCAGCGGGGTCGCGGCGTTCTCCTGGAGCACTGCCGCCATGGTCATGACCTTGGCGGTGGAGCCGGGCTCGTACGCGTCCTGCACGGCGGCGTTGCCGAGGGCCGCCGCGTTGGCGTGCGAGAGATCGTTGGGGTCGAAGCCGGGCGAGTTGGCGAGGGCCAGGATCTGGCCCGTCCGGGTGTCCTGCACCACGACGTACCCGCGGTCCGCCCCGGACTTCTTCACCTGTTCGGTGATGGCGCTCTGGGCGGCCCACTGGATGTCCCGGTCGAGGGTCAGTTCGATGTCGGTACCGGCCACGGCGGGTGTCTCGGCGGAGCCCGCGGTCGGCACCAGACGGCCGCCGGACTGGGCGTAGCGGATCTTGCCGTCCTTGCCCGCCAGTTCCTGGTTCAGCTGCTGCTCGATGCCGCCGGCGCCCTTGCCGTCGGCGTTGACCCAGCCGAGTACCCCGGCGGCGAGGTCGCCGTTGGGGTAGACGCGCTTGTTGGTGGGCTCGGCGAGAACACCGGCGAGGACGTTGGCCGTGTTCGGGTCCGTCCTCGCCTTGGCCGCGAGGGTGTTCTTCAGATCCTTGATCTGCTTCCACACCTGCGGGGTCTGGCGGTGGGCCAGCAGCACGTACTGGGTGTCCGGGGTCTTGAGCTTCCCGGCGACCTCGGCGGCGTCCTGGCCGATGATCGGCGCGAGCAGCGCGGCTGCCTGCTCGGGGGCGTCCGCCACCTTGGTGGCCTTGGGGGTGAAGAGCGTCGGGTCGGCCGTGATGTCGTACGCGTCCACGCTGCTCGCCAGTTCGACGCCGTTGCGGTCGGTGATCTCGCCGCGGACGGCGGCCAGGGTGCGGCCGACGTAGCGGTTCTGGTCGGCCTTGGCGGTGTACGCGCTCGCGTCCACGGCCTGCACCTGGAGCAGCCGTAGGACGAAGGCGGTCATCACCAGGGTCAGTGCGAGGCCGATCAGGCGCAGCCGGGGGCGCGGGCTGCCGAGCCGGATGGTGCGCGGGGCGGGGCGGCGGGCCGGGGCCGGGCGGCGTGCCGGGCGGGCGCCGGGGCCCGGGCGGCGCCGGGCGTCGGGGCGCACGGGCCGGGCGGGGCCGGGCACGCGACGGCGCGGCGGTTCCCTGTCGGACACTTCCGTCACCTGCCGGGGGTCGGGGAGGGGTGTACGGGCTGGGTCGGGGACGCGGCCGTGCGGGCGGCCGGTGTCGGCGACGCGGCCGTGCGGGCGGCCGGGGTCGGGGACGCGGCCGTGCGGGCTGCCGGTGTCGGGGACGCGGCCGTGCGGGCGGCGGCCGGATGGGTGGAGCGGGACGGTGACGGCGGTGCCGCCGGGCTGGGGCCGGTGCCGAGCGCTTCGGGCGGGCGCACGGCGGCGGTGCTCGCCGAGGCCTGCTGACCGGCGGGCCCGGGGACGCCCTTGACGGTGCCGTCGGGGTTCAGGAAGACGGGGTCGCCGCCGGGGACCATGCCGAGTTCGCGGGCCCGGCGCTGGAGCGCGTCCGGCGCGGAGTAGGCGTCCACGTCCCGCTGGAGGGCCTGTTCCTCGTCGGTGAGGTTCTTGGTCTGCCGTTGCAGGTCGTCGAGCTTGAACGCGCCCTCGCTGAGCGCGGAGTTCAGCATGAGGAGCGCGATGAGGCCGCCGCCGAGCAGCAGAACGACGAGCAGCACGAAGGGGGTACGGGCGGCCCGGCTGCCGCCGGCGGGGATCAACCGGACGAGCCGGGCGGCCCGGCCCCTGAGCTCGGGTTTGCCGCTCACAGGCCCTCCCGCCGCGCTTCCAGACCCTCCTCGCGTCCCCTGCTCACTCGCCCACCCCTTTCGTGCGCCTCACTCGGTTGTCGTACGGCTCACTCGGTGCCCTGGCTCACTGGACGTCCTCACGGACGCGCTCTGCACCACGCAGACGTGCCGGGGCCGCCCGGCGGTTCTCGGCGATCTCCTCCTCGGTGGGAAGTTCGGCACCGCGGGTGAGGAGCTTGAGCCGGGGCTGGTAACGCTCGGGGACGACCGGCAGCCCGGGGGGCGCGGTACTCGCCGCACCCGCCGCGAACACCTGCTTGACCAGGCGGTCCTCTAGCGAGTGGTAGGAGAGGACGGCGATCCGGCCGCCGACGGACAGCGCCTTGACGGCCGCGGGAATCGCCCGTTCCAGAACGGCGAGCTCGCCGTTGACCTCGATGCGCAGCGCCTGGAAGGTGCGCTTGGCCGGGTTGCCGCCGGTCCGCTTGGCCGCCTGCGGGAGCGCGTCGCGGATCAACTCCACCAGTCGCGCGCTGTTGGTGAACGGCTCCTTCTCGCGCTCGCGCACGATCGCGGACACGATCCGCTTGGCCTGCTTCTCCTCGCCGTACGTCCGCAGGATCCGCACCAGGTCGCCGGCCGGGTAGGTGTTGAGGACCTCGGCGGCGCTGATGCCCGTCGTCTGGTCCATGCGCATGTCGAGCGGGGCGTCCTGGGCGTAGGCGAAACCGCGGTCCGCCTCGTCGAGTTGCATGGAGGAGACGCCGAGGTCGAAGAGCACACCCTGGACGCGCGGAACGCCCAGCCGGGCGAGCACGTCGGGCAGTTCGTCGTAGACCGCGTGCACCAGCGTGGCGCGGTCACCGAAGGGAGCCAGGCGCTCCCCGGACAGGCGCAGCGCCTCCTTGTCCCGGTCCAGCCCGATGAGCCGGGCCTCGGGGAACCGCGTCAGCAGCGCCTCGCTGTGGCCGCCGAGCCCGAGGGTGCAGTCGACGACGACGGCCCCCGGCTCGTCGAGGGCCGGGGCCAGCATGTCCAGGCACTGCCGGAGCATGACGGGCACGTGTCGACTCTGGGACAAGGGGGCCTCTCAGATCCGGCGCGGCCCGCATCGCACCGCCAGGTCCCCGCCCGCTCACAAGGCGGCCTGCCGGCGCCGGAAGCGTCAGCCGACCGGGAGCGGGAGGAGGCCGAGCCGTACGTACGCGCCGCGCACGCGGGGAGTCATCGGCGTCCGCCGACGTCTCCGGGGTGAACAGTGGCGGGGAGAGCGTCTCGCCTCCCGCTTCGCGTCACTTTAGTCCACCCTGTCTCGCGGTCAATCAACGGGCCTGCGTGTGGCGCCACCGGCCCGCCACGGCGGCAGGATTCGAAAGGATTCACCCATCCGGTGGTTGTTTCCCGTCGCGTGTGGGTTACCTCACAACATGCCGCAGTGGCGTTTTTTGTCCCCGTCCACAGCGGGCCGAGATCGGCGATGACCAGTAACGTCATGGGTATGACGACTTCCGCATCCGTACCCGCCGGTCCCGAAGGCGCCATAGTGGGCTCCGTCACCGATCGCCTCGTCGAGGCCAACCAGCGCTACGCCACCGCTTTCACCGATCCCGGGATGGACGCCCGTCCCGTGCTCGGCGTCGCGGTCGTGGCCTGCATGGACGCACGCCTCGACCTGCATGCCGCGCTCGGTTTGAAGCTGGGCGACTGTCACACCATCCGCAACGCGGGCGGCGTGGTCACCGACGACGTGATCCGCTCCCTCACCATCAGCCAGCGGGCGCTCGGCACCCGCAGCGTCGTGCTCATCCACCACACGGGCTGCGGCCTGGAGTCGCTGACCGAGGAGTTCCGGCACGAGCTGGAGATGGAGGTCGGCCAGCGGCCCTCCTGGGCGGTCGAGGCGTTCCGCGACGTGGACCAGGACGTGCGGCAGTCGATGCAGCGGGTGCGCACCTCGCCGTTCCTTGTGCACACGGACGACGTGCGCGGTTTCGTGTTCGACGTGAAGACGGGCCGGCTGCGGGAGATCGATCCGGCGTAACGGCACGTTCCGGGCTCCCACCCCGTACTCGACCCGCCGTCAGCCTGCCGACGGGAAAAGTCCATTCGGACAAAGATCCCGACCCTGGTGCGCCAAAAAGCCCGTAAGGCCGACATATCGCGGCCAGTTATCCACAGGCGAGTGACACGAATCGGTAACGGCGGCAAGATTGCGGGTTGTGGCGTCACGCGGAACTTCTCACGCGTGGTGTCCGTGTTTCGGGGTGGGCCGGTCCGCACAGCAGAGCGTCGGCCCGGAGAAAGAACGGGCCGAGGAGGGCCGGGTGACGACCTATGACGATCGAGCGAGCCTCACTGATCTGACCGCCACTGTGGAGCGCGTCCTCAGATCGGTGGAAGGAGTGATCGAGGGCAAGCCCGAGGTCGTACGGCTTTCGCTGACCGTGCTGCTCGCCGAGGGGCACCTTCTGATCGAGGACGTCCCCGGCGTGGGCAAGACCATGCTCGCCAAGGCACTGGCCCGGTCCATCGACTGCTCGGTGCGGCGCATCCAGTTCACGCCCGACCTGCTGCCCTCGGACATCACGGGCGTGTCCATCTGGGATCAGCAGCGGCGGGACTTCGAGTTCAAGCCGGGCGCCATCTTCGCCCAGATCGTGATCGGCGACGAGATCAACCGCGCCTCGCCCAAGACCCAGTCCGCGCTCCTGGAGTCGATGGAGGAGCGTCAGGTCACCATCGACGGCCAGACGTACGAACTGCCCAGCCCCTTCATGGTGGTCGCCACCCAGAACCCGGTCGAGATGGAGGGCACCTATCCGCTGCCCGAGGCCCAGCGCGACCGCTTCATGGCCCGTGTCTCCATCGGCTACCCCAGCCCCGAGGCCGAACTGCAGATGCTCGACATCCACGGCGGCGTCAGCCCCCTGGACGACCTCCAGCCGGTGGCGCACGCTCACGAGATCGTGAAGCTGGTGGAGGCCGTCCGCGGTGTCCACGTCGCCGAGACGGTCCGGCGCTACGCGGTGGACCTGGTCGCCGCCACACGCACGCACCCCGACCTCAGACTCGGCGCCTCGCCGCGCGCCACACTGCACCTGCTGCGCGCGGCGAAGGCCTCCGCCGCCCTGGCCGGCCGGGAGTACGCGCTGCCGGACGACGTCCAGGCGCTCGCCGTGGCGGTCCTCGCCCACCGGCTGCTGCCCACCGCCCAGGCCCAGCTCAACCGCCGTACGGCGGAACAGGTCGTGCAGGAGATCCTGCAGAGCACCCCCGTGCCCGCCGGGCCCCAGCAGCAGCCCGGCCTCACCGTGGGTCGCGGCTTCGGCCAGCAGCCGCCCCGGAGGCTCTGATGAGCCACGGGGGGACGGCGCGCACCGCCGAGGAGGACCGGGGCGGGCTGCGCACCGCGCTCGCCGGGCTGACCACGCGCGGCCGGTCCTTCCTGGCTGCCGGTGTGGCCGCCGCGATCTGCGCCTACGTCCTCGGCCAGAGCGAGTTGCTGCGGGTGGGCATCCTGCTCGCGGTACTGCCCCTGGCGTGCGCGACCGTGCTGCACCGCACGCGTTACCGGGTCGCGGGCAGCCGCCGTCTGTCCCCCTCGCGGGTGCCCGCGGGGTCCGAGGCGCGGGTCCATCTGCGGATGGACAACGTCTCGCGGCTGCCCACCGGGCTGCTGATGCTCCAGGACCGGGTGCCCTACGTCCTCGGGCCGCGCCCCCGGTTCGTCCTGGACCGGGTGGAGGCGGGCGGCCGCCGCGAGGTGTCCTACCGCGTGCGTTCGGACCTGCGCGGCCGGTACCCGCTGGGCCCGCTCCAACTGCGGCTGACCGACCCCTTCGGGATGTGCGAGCTGACCCGCTCCTTCTCCACGTACGACACCCTGACGGTCATCCCGCGCGTGGAGCCGCTGCCGCCGGTCAGGTTCGCGGGCGAGTCGCAGGGGTACGGCGACGGGCGGCAGCGCTCGCTGGCGCTGGCCGGCGAGGACGACGTGATACCGCGCGGGTACCGGTACGGCGACGACCTGCGCCGGGTGCACTGGCGCTCCACCGCGCGCTACGGCGAGCTGATGGTGCGCCGGGAGGAGCAGCCGCAGCGGGCCCGGTGCACGGTGCTGCTCGACACCCGGGCGATCGCCTTCCAGGGCGCGGGCCCGGACTCGGCCTTCGAGTGGGCGGTGACGGGCACGGCGTCCGCGCTGGTGCACATGCTCGAACGGGGCTTCTCCGTGCGGCTGTTGACCGACACGGGCAGTTCGGTGCCCGGTGAGGGCGCGGACGGGTTCGCGGGTTCGAGCCAGGAGTCCGCGGACGCGGCCGGGCTGATGATGGACACACTCGCCGTGATCGACCACTCGGACGGCGCGGGTCTCTCGCGCGCCTACGACGTGCTGCGCGGCGGGAACGAGGGGCTGCTGGTGGCGTTCTTCGGCGATCTCGACGAGGAGCAGACCGCGATGGCCGCCAAGATGAGCGGGCGCAGCGGCGGCGCGCTCGCGTTCGTGCTGGACAGCGATGACTGGGGGCGGGAACCGACCGATGTGCCGGGCCCGGGCCACCGGAGCGGGGAGCGGCTGCGGCTGCTGCGCGAGGCGGGCTGGACCGCCGTGCCCGTGCCCCGGGGCGGGTCCCTGACGGAGCTGTGGCGCGAGGCGGACCGGCAGCGCACGGGCGTGGGCGCCCTGAGCGGCACGGAGGGACGGTCGTGAGCGGGCGGGCGCGTCTGGCACTGTGTGCCGCGGCGGCGACGCTGATGACGTCGTGCGCCCTGCTGCCGCTGGTGAGCCCGACCACCTGGTTGTTCCAGGCGGCGATGCTGGTGGCGGCGGTGACCGGGGTGGGCGCGGCGACCCGGCGGGTGCCGCTGGCGCGTCCGCTGGTCCTCGCCTGCCAGGTGGTGGTCGCCCTGCTGCTGCTCACGCTGGTCTTCGCCCGGCAGCAGGCCCTGGCCGGGTTCGTCCCCGGTCCCGACGCCTTCCAGCACTTCGGGGAGCTGCTGCAGTCGGGCAGGGACGACGTCGGGCGGTACACGAGCCCGGCGCCGCTGACGCCCGGGATCCGGCTGATGGTGGTCGGCGGGGTGCTGCTGATCGGACTCCTGGTGGATGCGCTGGCGGTGACGTTCCGCACGGCGGCGCCGGCCGGACTGCCGCTGCTCGCGCTGTACGCGGTGGCGACGGCCCTGTCGCACGGCGGAGCCGACTGGGTGTGGTTCCTGGTGGCCTCGGGCGGCTATCTGATGCTGTTGCTGGCCGAGGGCCGCGACCGGCTGTCCCAGTGGGGGCGGGTCTTCACAGGCGCCCCGCGCCAGGGTGGCGGGGACTTCGGGGGCGCGGTGGCTCCCGTGCGCACCGGGCGGCGGATCGGCGCGGTGGCGCTGGGCATCGCCCTGGTGGTGCCACTGGCCCTGCCCTCGCTGCGGGGCGGGCTGTTGGACGGCACCGGGGCCGGGGTGGGCGCCGGGCTCGGCGACGGCAACACGATCTCCGCGGTCAACCCACTGGTGTCGCTGCGCGACAGCCTGAACGTGGACCAGGACCGCCAGGTCATGGCATACCGCACCAACACGGACGACACCCAGGACATGTACCTGAGGATCGTCGCCCTGGACGACTTCGACGGCACCACCTGGAAGCCCGCCCAGCGGCACATCACCTCCGTGCCGGACTCGTTCCCGACGCCGACCGGACTCGCGGGCGGCGTACGGCGGACCGAGATCGAGACGCGGATCTCGGCCGCGGACTGGTACGCGCAGGACTGGCTGCCGATGCCGTACCCGGCGGCGAGCGTGAAGATCAAGGGCAGCTGGCGGTACGAGCCGGTGGGCCGCACGCTCGTCGGCGACCACGGGCAGAACACGCGGGGCGTGCAGTACGACGTCAAGAGTCTGATCGTGCAGCCGACGGCGGAGCAGCTGGCCGAGGCCCCTGAGCCGCCGGCGTCGCTGAAGCGCGAGTTCACGAAGGTGCCGTCCTCGCTGCCCGCCGTGGTGGCAGAGACGGCCCGCAGGGTGACGGCAGGGTCGTCGAACCACTACGAGCAGGCGGTCAAGCTCCAGGACTACTTCGCGGTCGACGGCGGCTTCACCTACAACACGCAGGTGCAGGTCGGCACCGGACCGAACGCGATCGCCCGGTTCCTCAGGGACAAGCAGGGCTTCTGCGTGCACTTCTCCTTCGCGATGGCCGCGATGGCGCGGACGCTGGGGATTCCGGCGCGGGTCGCGGTGGGCTTCACCCCCGGGTCGCCGCAGGCGGACGGCTCGATGTCGGTGGGGCTGCGGGACGCGCACGCGTGGCCTGAGCTGTACTTCGAGGGCGTGGGCTGGACCCGTTTCGAGCCGACCCCGAACCGGGGCTCGACCCCGTCCTACACGCAGTCGAACACGCCGACCGGGGAGATTCCGGTGGTGCCGCGGCCGTCGCTGTCGTCGTCGACGGCGCCGTCCACCGCGCCGTCGGCGAGCGAGAGCTGCTCGGCGGCCCTGCGGAAGATCGAGGGATGCCCGAGCCAGTCCTCGCAGGTCGCTACGGGCTCCGGGGACGACGGGCCGCCGTGGTACCGCGTGCTGTTGTGGGCGCTGCTGGGTCTGGTGCTGGTGGCGGTGCCGCTGACGCCGATGCTGTGGCGGCTCAGGAGCCGGTCGGTGCGGCTGGCCTCCGCCCAGCACGCCCCGTCCGCGCCACCGCTCGCCCGCGTCCGCCGCGGGGATCGCGGCGGTGAGCGGTATGCGGACGAGATCGGGGTGACGGTGCTGTCCGGTGACACCGCCTCGAGCCGGGCGACCGAGGTGGCCGTGGGGCACACTCTGGCCGTGTGGCGGGAGCTCACGGACACGGCGTGGGACTACGGCATCGCGCCGGACGACGCGCTGACGCCGCGGAAGGCGGCCGAGCGGATCGTGCGGCTGGGCCGGCTGGATCCCGAGACGGCCGGGGCCGTGCACCGGGTGGCGGGCGCGGTGGAGCAGGTTCTGTACGCGCCGGAGCCGCGGTCCGAGACGGGCCTGGTGGACGACGTGCGCAAGCTGCGAGCGTCCCTGCGCTCCACGGCCGGCCGCCGCACCCGCCTCCGCGCGATAGTGGCCCCTCCCTCGGCGATGCGCGCGGTATGGGCGGCAGCGGACCGCTGGGCCGATCTGAGGACGCGCTGGGCGACCCGCTGGACGGCCCTGACGCGCCGCCCGTCGGAGCAGCGAGGGGCTGACACGGGGTGCCGCCCGCCCTGTCGACGGGGCGGGCGGCTCTCGGGCACTGCGCTCGGCGCCGATGGCCTGATGGCCTGGGACGGCGACCCCACCCCTCAACGGCCTGAGGGGCACCCCAGCGGCATCGTCGTCGGTCGCACGACGTCTCCGGTCGCACGACGTCTCCGGGCCGGGCCCGCAGGCGCTACCGGCTCGCCGTTGCAAGCGCCGCGCCGCCCGTCGCCCCGCCCGAGCGGGGGCGGCGGGCGGGACGGACCGCGGCGGCCCCCAGGGCCGGTACGGGTACGGGCACAGCAACAGGGGCGACCTTCCGGTCGCCCCTGTTGCGTCACGTCTGCGGCTACTGGCCCTGTTCGTCCCGTCGGCGCTGCCAGCGTTGTTCGATGCGGTCCATCACGGAGCGTCGCTGACGCACCTGTCGGCGGACGCCCGGCGCTCCCTGCTCACCCGGCTTGGGAACCTTGCGCCAACCGGTCACCACGAGCACCGCACAGCCCAGCATGACGAGGAATCCCACCACGCTGATCCAGATCTGCTTCGCGACCATTCCGGCCATGAGGAGCGCGATACCCACGAGGAAGCCCGCGACCGCCTGGTAGACCCGCCGCCGGGTGTACGTACGCAGCCCGCTTCCCTCAAGCGCCGACGCGAACTTGGGATCTTCGGCGTACAGCGCTCGCTCCATCTGCTCGAGCATGCGCTGCTCGTGCTCCGAGAGCGGCACGGAGTCCTCCTCATCGTGCAGTCGCCGGGGCGACCGGGGGTCCCCTTCAGGATAGGCAGGGAATCGCCCCCTTGAAACCCGCCCCTCTACGCCAATTGGCCAACCGGAATCCGCCATGCCCGTCCCGGCTCACTGAGATCTTCATTCCCCAGCGGCCGACCCGTCATGCCGGTCGGTCTCCCTCGATCATACGGCGCGGACCGCCCGATCGGGGGGCCTGTGGCGTACTCCATCCGCCGCCAAGCCGCTGATCAGCGGGGCGCCACGAACAGGCCGCTCAGGACTCGGCGGCCCCCCTGGTCTCACCCAGCACGTGCAGCTGCGTCGCCACCGAGTGGAACGCCGGAGACTCGGCCGCCGCGGCCTCCAACTTGAGCAGCGCCTCCAGCGCGCCCGGCTCGGTGTCCACCAGCACCCCGGGCACCAGGTCCGCGAAGACCCGCACACCGTGCACCGCGCCCACGCTCAGGCCGGCGTCCTCGACGAGCGCGGTGAGCTGCTGCGCGGTGAAGCGGTGCGGTACGGGGTCGCCCTCGCCCCAGCGGCCGTTCGGGTCCTGCAGCGCCTGGCCGGCCTCCTTGAAGTGCCCGGCGAGGGCCCGCGCGAGCACGGCACCGCCGAGGCCCGCGGCCAGCAGGCTGAGGACACCGTCGGGGCGCAGGGCCGCGACGGCGTTGCGGACGCCCTCGGCGGGGTCGTCGACGTACTCCAGGACACCGTGGCACAGCACCACGTCGTAGCCGCCGCGCTCGACCACGTCGAACAGGCCGTGCGCGTCGCCCTGCACGCCCTGCACCCGGTCGGCGACACCGGCCTCGGCGGCCCGGCGCTCCAGCGCGAACAGCGCGTTCGGGCTGGGGTCGACGACGGTGACGCGGTGGCCGAGGCGGGCGAGGGGCACGGCGAAGTTGCCGCTGCCGCCACCGGTGTCGAGGACGTCCAGCACGTCCCGCCCCGTGGCCTTGACCCGGCGGTCGAGGGCGTCCTTGAGGACCTCCCAGACCACGGCGGTACGGAGAGACGCGCGGGGGCGAGTGGGGTCCGACACGGCAGTTGACTCCTCGGCGCGGCACCGCCTGGTGTTCGGCGGAGCGATCGGACGGCCTTCCGACCCCTGTCACCAGGGGCGAAGGACTTCAGGCGCCTCCACCCTATTGCCTCCGGCCCCCGCGCCGGACCCCTCATCCCACCCGGATCCTCACCCCGCGTCCGGCATCTCCCGCTCCGCCTCCTGTCTCGGCTGCGGAAGAACCGGCTGGAGCACCAGCATCCGCTCGACCAGGCGCAGGAACATCGCCACGTCCCGTATCAGGTCGTCCGCGTCCCGGGTGCCGGCCGCACCGCGGATGCCGGCCTCGGCGCGGGCGCGACGGGCGGCGCCGGAGGCGAACAGCGCGCTCCACTCGGTGAGTTCGGGCGCGATCTCGGGGAGCACTTCCCAGGCGCTGCGGATCTTCGCGCGGCGCCGCGCGGTCGGCTCCGGGCGCCCGCGTGCGGCGAGCACGGCGGCGGCGGTGCGCAGGGCCGCCAGGTGGGCCGTCGCGTACCGCTCGTTCGGCGTTTCGAGGAGGGTGGCCTCCTCCAGTGCGGCGCGGGCCTGGGCCAGCAGGTCGAGCGCGGCAGGCGGGGCCGTGGCCCGGCGCAGCACGGGGTGCACGTCGCTCGCAGGGCCGGTCAGTGAGGGGGCAGGGCCGGTGGCGCGGCGCCGGCGTGCGGCGGCTGCGTGGTGACTGGCCATGACGAACCTCCTGTCGTCTGTGTGACGGCACGCCCTGATACGGGCTGCCGTATGTGCCCATCGTGGGGTATGGCACTGACAATCCGTTCTGACCTGCTCTTTTGCTTCGCTCAGAGGTTCGGGGTAGTTTTTGCACTGACCAGTCAGTTCAAAAGCCCGGGGTTCCCGGGGTCCTGTGACCGGACCCCGGGACTGGGTGCCCCACCCAGGGGAACGAGGGGGGACATGGACATGCAGGAGACGGCGGCCGGGGTCGCCGTCAGTGCCGCCGGCTTCGGCCTGAAGGGACCGCGCGGCTGGGCCTTCCGGGGCGTCGGCCTCGAGGCGGAGCCCGGCTCGCTCATCGCCGTCGAGGGCCCCTCGGGCTCCGGCCGGACCTGTCTGCTGCTCGCGCTCACCGGGCGGATGAGGCCGAGCGAGGGACGGGCCGCGGTCGGCGGGCACCGGCTGCCCAAGGAGATGTCCGCCGTGCGCGGGATCAGCGATCTCGCGCACGTGCCCGGCGTCACCGACCTCGACCCGGCCCTGACCGTCGGCGAGCATCTGCGCGAACGCGCCCTGCTGGAAAGCAGGTTCGCGGACTCCCTGCGGGCGGCGCTGCGCCCCAGGAGTGATCGGGCGGCCGAGGCGGAACGTCGTATCGACACCGCCCTCGCCGCCGCCGGACTCGACCCGGAACAGCTGCCCAAGGGCCGCCGGACCGCCGTACGCGACCTGGAGCGCCTCGAGGCCCTGCGGCTGTCCGTGGCGCTGGCCCTGATCGGCCGGCCCCGCCTGCTCGCCGTCGACGACGCCGACCTGAAGCTGTCCCCCGCCGAACGGGCGGAAGCCTGGGACCTGTTGAGGTCGCTGACCGAGGACGGGACGACCGTCCTCGCGGTGTGCACCGAGGCCCCCGAGGACGCCGTCGTGGTGTCGACGGCACCCGGCGCGCGGCACGCGCGCGAGGAGACCACCCCCGACGAGCCGACCGTAGAAGGCGACGACGACAAGGAGACGGCGGATGCGCTCGCCGAGACTGGCCGCGCTTGAACTCAGGCGGTTCGGCAGGGGAAAGCTGCCGCGTGCGGCGCTGGTGGCGCTCCTGCTGCTGCCGCTGCTGTACGGCGCCCTGTACCTGTGGTCGTTCTGGGACCCGTACGGGAGGCTGGACCGCATCCCCGTGGCGCTCGTCGACGACGACAAGGGCACGACCGTCGCCGGCCGGAGGCTCACCGCGGGCGACGACCTCGTCAAGGGCCTGCTCAAGAGCGACACCTTCGAGTGGCACCGGGTGGGCGCCGCCGAAGCCAGGAAGGGCGTCGAGGACGGCACCTACTACTTGTCGCTGACCATGCCGTCCGACTTCAGCGCCAAGATCGCCTCCAGCTCCGGAAGCTCCCCCGAGACGGGCGCCCTTCAGGTACGGACGAACGACGCCAACAACTACATCGTCGGGCAGATCTCCAAGACGGTGTTCGCCGAGGTGCGCGCTGCCGCATCCACCAAGACGTCGCGGTCGTTCCTCGACCGGATCTTCATCTCGTTCTCGGACATCCACGGGGCCACCGTCAAAGCCGCCGACGGCGCCGACCAGCTCACGGGCGGGATCGGCAAGGCGGAGAAAGGCTCAAAGGACCTGGCCGACGGCTTGCAGGAGGCCAAGAGCGGCAGCGCAAAGCTGTCGAGCGGCCTGACGAAGCTCGACCGGGGCGCGGGCGCCCTCCAGGACGGCGCCCAGCAGGTCGCGGACGGCACCCAGGCGCTCGCCGACCGGGTGCACGGCGCGGCCGACCAGGTGCGGCCCTTCCTGAAGAAGGACGGACGGCAGATCGCCGACACCGCGACCCTGGTGGCCGACTCGTCGGGCGTCATCAGCGAGCACCTCGACGCCTTCGTCACCACGGCCCCCGTCGCCGAGAAGGGCACGCGTGAAGCGTCCGAGACGCTGGACGCGGTGTACGAGAGGCGCTGTGTGAACCAGGTCCTGTCCGACCCCGCGTGCGCGGACCTGAAGAAGGCGAAGGACGCCGCCGCGGACGCGGCACGGCTCGCCGAGGACGTGAACACCGTGGTGCAGGACTACCACGGCGACATGACCGCCATGCGGCAGGACCTGAAGACCCTCCAGCAGCAGGCCCGGGCGCTGGCCAAGGCGGCACCGCACCTGTCCGGCGACCTCGACGACGCGGTCTCCAAGGTGGACGCGCTCAACAAGGGCGCCGCCGAGGTCGCCAAGGGCGCCCGGACCCTGCACACCGGCCTTGGCGCCGCCCGGACCGGGGCGGCCGACCTGGACGCGGGCATCGGCAAGCTGGAGACGGGCGCGATCGACCTGAACGGCGGCATGTACAAGCTCGCCGACGGCTCCGGGAAGCTCGCCGACGGGCTCCACGACGGGGCGGGCAAGATCCCCGACTACGACAAGCAGGACCGCGACCGGCGCACCCAGGTCATGGCGGACCCGGTGCAACTCGCCTCCCGGGACCTGCACCACGCGCCCAACTACGGCACCGGTTTCGCTCCGTACTTCATCCCGCTGTCCCTGTGGGTGGGCGCGATGGTGGCGTACATGCTGATACCGCCGATGAACCGGCGCGCGCTCGCGGCGGGCGCCTCCGCCTGGCGGATCGCGCTGGCGGGCTGGCTGCCGGTGGCCGCCGTGGGCGTGCTGCAGACGGCCGCCCTGATGGCCGTGCTGCACTGGGCGATCGGCCTGGAGATGACGCGCGCGGCGGGGACGATCGGGTTCCTGTTCCTGGTGGCGGCGTGCTTCGCGGCGCTCGTCCAGTGGCTGAACGCGCGCTTCGGGGCGGCGGGCCGGATCCTCGTCCTCGCCCTGCTGATGCTCCAGCTGACGTCCGCGGGCGGTACCTACCCCGTGCAGACCTCCCCGGGCTTCTTCAACGCCATCCACCCCTTCCTGCCGATGAGTTACGTCGTCGAAGCGCTGCGGAGGCTCATCACGGGCGGCGGCCTCGGTCCCGTGTGGCAGGCGTGCGCCGTGCTCACGGCGTTCACCGCGGGCGCCCTCGCGCTGACCGCCCTGTCGGCCCGGCGCAGGCAGGTGTGGACGCTCGACCGACTGCACCCGGAGCTGAACCTGTGAGGTCCGGGCCATCCCACCGGGACGTTCCTGTGAGAATCAGGGCCATGGAACGCAGCAGCGCCGCTACGTCGGGCGGCTCGAGCCGCCGCGAGGCGACCCGGCAGAAGCTCTACGAGGCGGCCGTCACCCTGATCGCGGAGCAGGGCTTCTCCGCGACCACCGTCGACGAGATCGCCGAGCGGGCCGGGGTCGCGAAGGGCACGGTCTACTACAACTTCGCGAGCAAGTCCGTCCTCTTCGAGGAGTTGCTGCGGCACGGTGTGGGGCTCCTGACCGCCTCCCTCAGGGACGCGGCCGAGCAGAGCGACCGGGCGGGCGGTACCAAGGTGGACGCGCTGGACGCCATGATCCGCGCCGGGCTGGCCTTCATCGCCCGCTACCCGTCCTTCACCCAGCTGTACGTGGCCGAGCTGTGGCGCACCAACCGGGCCTGGCAGTCCACGCTCATGGTGGTCCGGCGGCAGGTCGTCGCGGCCATCGAGGACGTGCTGCGCGCAGGTGTGGAAAGCGGCGAGTTCAGCGACGAGATCGACGTCCCGCTGACGGCCGCGGCACTGGTCGGCATGGTGCTGGTGGCGGCGCTGGACTGGCAGTCGTTCCAGCCGGAGCGCTCCCTGGACGACGTCCACGCGGCGCTGTCGCGGCTGATCCAGGGACGCGTGAGCGGCGGCCGGTAGGGCGCCCGGACGGCGTCAGGTCCTCGGACGGCTGTCAGGTCCTCGGATGGCCGGTGGCGCCCGGCAAGACGAAAGCGCCGGTTCGTGGTGGCCGCGCCCTTGGCGTGCCCCCTCGAACCGGCACTCCGTCGTGCCCCCGTGACCCCCGTACCCCCGTTGGGTCCTTCCCCCGGGTCTCCCCCTGCCTCGCTTCCGCCGGAGAAGTGCCGGCGGAAGGAGCGGTCGAGGGCGGGCACCGTTCCGCCGCCCCGTGTCGGCGGTGCCGGAGCCGTGCCCCTTTCCGTGCCTCCACTCTCTCGTCCGCGCGGGCCTGACCCCATCCGCGCAGCTACTCATCTCTCCGACTAGGTACGGATACTCAGACCCTGAGCGCTCACCCCCGGCACGGATGCACGGAAAGCGCCGGTCACAGGCCCGCGGCCGGATTGTCGGCGGCGGCCGATAAGGTCGCAGGCATGGCACGGATTGCGGTGATCGGCGCCGGGATGGGCGCGATGGCGGCCGCCGCCCGGCTGGCCGTCGCGGGCCACCGGGTGGTGGTGTACGAGCGTACGGAGACGTACGGCGGTGCGGTGCGCCGTTTCTCGCGCGACGGCTTCTCCTTCGACACCGGCCCGGGTCTGCTGCCGCTGCCCGCGGTCTACCGCGACCTGTTCGTGAAGACGGGCAAGGAGCCGCTGGAGGACTGCGTCGAGCTGGTCCAGGTGGACCCGTCGTCACGGCACGTCTTCGCGGACGGCACCGAGGTGGCGCTGCCCAACGCCTCGCGCGCAGGGGTGGTGTCCGCGCTGGACGCTGCGCTGGGTGCGGGAGCGGGCGGGCGCTGGGGCGACTTCCTGGTGCGGGCGCGCGAGGCCTGGGACCGTACGCGCCGTCCGCTCCTGGAGGAGCCGCTGTGGCCCGACTGGCAGGTGCTGGCGGAGAAGGAGCCGTATCCGGCTGTGCCGCACAAGCGACTGCTGCGTACACGCCGGGCCGGCACGCTCGCCGAGGTCGGCGCCTGGGAGCTGCGCGATCCGCGCCTTGTGGCGGTGCTGGAGAGCCACGCCCTGGCCTGGGGCCTGGATCCCCGGACGACGCCGGCGAGTGCGGCGGTGCTGCCGTACATGGAGCACGCCTTCGGGATGTGGTACGTCCGGGGCGGGATGCGGGAGTTGGCGCGTGCCGTGTACGAGCGGTGCCTGGCCCGCCGGGTGGAGTTCGTCTTCGGGGCCGAGGTCACCGGGATCGTCGAGAAGGACGGCCGCGCGACGGGGGTGGAGCTGGCCGACGGTGTCGCGGCGGAGGCGGACCACGTGGTGGCCGGGGTCGCGCCCGCCGTCCTGGACCGCCTGGTGCCGGGGACGGCGGCGCGCGCTGCCGACGAGGTCGCGCCGCAGCGTGGGATGCCCGGCCGGCTGACGGTGTTCCTGGCCCTGCGCGGGGCCGGCCGGAGGGTGCCGCGCATCGGACGGTGGTCCACACGGCCGACCGCGAGGGCGAGCTGCACCGGCTGTTCGGGGAGTCCGCCGGGCTTCCGCCCTCCGCGACGGTGGCCGTGCTGCGCCCGGACGACCCCGCGCTGGTGCCCGACACGGCGCACGAGGCGGTCACGCTGACGGTCACGGTGCCCCAGGGGATGGAGGTCTCCGAGTCCGACGTGGACCGGATCGTCGCCGCCGCCGGGCGCGCGATACCCGGCCTGGCCGACCGTGTCCTGTGGCGAGAGGTGCGCACGCCCGCCGACATCGCCGAGGACACCGGAGCGCCCGGCGGCGCGGTACCGGCGCCGGCTCTCGCCGCGGCCGGGGGCCGTCTGCTGCAGCCGTCCAACAGCACCCGTACACCGGGCCTGTTCACGGTCGGCGGCTGGTCCCACCCCGGTGGGGGTCTCCCCCACGCCGGCATGTCGGGCGCCCTGGTGGCGGGGCTCATCGTGGAGGGGCCGGACTTCCGGGGCTCTCAGTGACCGTCCCGGGGCCCACGGCTCCGGGACGTCAGAAGCGGTAGCGCTCGTCGTAGCCGTTGCCGTGCGGGGTGCCGTTGTCCTGGTAGGGGTACGGCTGTTCGGGCGGGAGTTCGCCGCCGAGCGCTTCGTCGGTGGTGCGCTGCTGGGGCACCCAGACACCGCCGGGCGGGGTCTCGCCGTAGGTACCGGTGGCGTACTGGTCCTGACCGTAGGCCTGCTGTCCGTACTGCTGCTGGCCGCCGTACGTGGTGTCGTACGAGCCGCCACCGTAGGTCCCCGTGCCCTGGTACGGGTCGGAGTACCCGCCGTACTGCTCCTGGCCGCCCTCGTAGCCGTAGTGCTGCTGCTGGCCGTATCCGGAGTAGCCGTCGTAGGCGTAGGCCTGCTGCTCCTGGGGCTGCTGCTCGTGGGGCTGTCCGGCGGTGCCGTAGGTGGCATCCGCGTAGATGCCGTAGGAGCCGGTCTCCTCGGGCAGGGGCTGCGGCTCGTAGACGGCGGTGGCCTCGGCCGCGGTCTCCGCGGGCGGGGCCCCCGGGCGGGAGAAGACGTCGTCGTGGTCTTCCTCGTCGTACGCGTCGTCCTGGCGGTACGTTCCGGCGGGCATCGTCGTCGTCGCGGCCGTCGGCTCGACGTCGGTGTCCTCCGCCGCCTCCTGACGGGCCTTCTCGGCCCGGCGGCGCTTGCTGCCGGTGCCCGAGCCCTCGCGCGGGCGGTTGCCGACGGCCCAGCCGGCCGCGAAGCCGCGGCGGAACGACAGGGTGACGTAGGTCTGCCCGACCGCGAAGGCTGCGGCGCCCAGGCCGATGACCACGACGGATTGGATGAGCACGCCGAACACGACGCCGAGGAATCCGACGAACGCGAGCAGCCGCCAGCGCAGGCGTGCCTTGTACTGCAGCAGCACCTCACCGAGCAGCCACAGTGCGACGATGCCGAACGCGATGTAGAGGACCGTCCAGCCCATGTACGCCCCTCTCCCAGTGGCCGCTACGCAGTGTGTCGTATACGGGTGCGGCGGTCTAGGCCCGCTGCGGGTGGTGCAGGCCCAGGTTCTCGTAGATCTCGAGCGTCGCCGTGGAGTTGTTGAGTGTAATGAAGTGCAGTCCGGGGACCCCCTCGGCCAGCAGCCTCGCGCAGAACTCCGTGGCGAAGTCGATGCCGATCGAGCGTACCGCCGCCGGATCGCCCTTCGCCGCGAGGATCCGCTCCTGAAGGCCGTCGGGGAGGGCGGCGTTGCTGAGCTGGGGCAGCCGCTCCAGCATCCGCACGCTGGTCACGGGCATGACCTCGGGGATGACCGGGGTGTCGCAGCCGGCTGCGGCGACCCGGTCGCGCAGGCGCAGGTACGACTCCGGCTGGAAGAACATCTGCGTGATCGCGTAGTCGGCGCCGGCCCGGCACTTGTCGACGAAGTGCGCGACGTCGGTGTCCCAGTCGCTGGAGCGGGGGTGCATCTCCGGGAAGGCGGCGACGCCCACGCAGAAGTCGCCCGACTCCTTGATGAGCCGGACGAGTTCGGCCGCGTAGGTCAGGCCTCTGGGGTGCGGCACCCACTCGCCCATGGGGTCGCCGGGCGGGTCGCCGCGCACCGCGAGCATGTTGCGGATCCCGGCGTCGGCGTACTGGCCGATGATGTTGCGCAGCTCGGCGACGGAGTGGTTGACCGCGGTGAGGTGGGCGACCGGGGTGAGCGTCGTATCGGCGACGATCTGCTCGGTCTCCTTGACCGTGCCCGCACGGGTGGAACCGCCGGCGCCGTACGTGACGGACACGAAGTCGGGGGCGACCGCCTCGACCCTGCGGAGTGCGCTCCACAGGTTCCGCTGGCCCTTGGGGGTCTTCGGCGCCGAGAACTCGAACGAGTACGTCGTCTTGCCGGTGGCGAGGATGTCGCGCACGGTTCGTGCGCGATCAGTCCTCGTGGATGCGGTTCCGAGGGCCATAGTCGCAGGTTAGCCAGGGCGCGGCGGTCCCCCAACCGGACGCCTGCGATTTGCCCGAATTGTCGACTTGTTGTCCACCCATCGGACAACACGGGGGGCAGGACCGGCCTTCGGCGCTCCTACGCGGCGCGCAGCCGCTTGGCGAACTCTGCCGCCGCCGCGCCGGGGTCGTCCGCCTCCGTGATCGCGCGGACGACCACCACGCGGCGGGCGCCGGCCTCGAGGACCTGGTCCAGATTGCCGAGGTCTATGCCGCCGATGGCGAACCAGGGGCGGTCGGTGCCGAGCGCGGCGGTGTGGCGCACCAGGCCGAGGCCGGGGGCGGGTCGGCCGGGCTTGGTGGGGGTGGGCCAGCAGGGGCCGGTGCAGAAGTAGTCCACACCCTCCTGGACGGCGGCGGCCTCGGCCTCCGCCTCGGAGTGGGTGGAGCGGCCTATGAGGATGTCGTCGCCGAGGATGGCGCGGGCCGCGGGGACGGGGAGGTCGCCCTGGCCGAGGTGCAGGACGTCGGGGCGGGCGGCGTGGGCGACGTCCGCGCGGTCGTTCACCGCGAGGAGCTTGCCGTGGCGGGCACAGGCCTCGGCGAAGACCTGGAGGTGCTCCAGCTCCTCGGCGGCCTCCATGCCCTTCTCGCGCAGCTGCACGATGTCGACGCCGCCGGCGAGGACCGCGTCGAGGAACTCGGCGAGGTCGCCCTGGCGCTTGCGTGCGTCCGTGCACAGATAGACGCGGGCGTCGGCGAGCCGGGCGGTGCGGGCGGTTTCGGGCACGGTGGTGTCCCCCCGTTGTCGGTGGCGTACGGGCCGCGGCGGGGCGCGGTCGGCCGGAGCCTGGGCGTGTCCCTCGGCCCGCGGCCCGTACGCCGGACGGTTGTTCTTGTGTTCCGGCCTGATCAGGCCGGAACCGGTCCGATCGGGTCGGGTCCGATCGGGTCCGGTCCGATCAGGCCGGATCGATCAGACGGCGAGCGCCTGCGCGCGGCGCTTCACCTCCGTGCCGCGATTCTCGCTGAGAGCCTGCGCGGGGGTGCCGGGCAGGGTCGGGTCGGGGGTGAAGAGCCACTCGATCATCTCTTCGACCGTGAAGCCGTCGTCCCGCAGCAGGGTCAGGGTGCCGGACAGGCCCTTGACCACCTTGTCCCCGTCGATGAAGGCGGCGGGGACGTGCAGCGCCTTGTTCTCGCCTCGGCGAACGGCGATGAGCTGGCCCTCCTTGACCAGCTGCCGCACCCGGGTCACCTCCACGCCGAGGGCTTCGGCGATGTCGGGCAGGGTGAGCCAGGCGGGGACGAGAGCATCGATCTTTGCGTCAATCTCGGTCACGGGATCAAGCGTGCCATCCCGGACTGACAGTCGGAAGCTGAGCGCCTCCGGCGGGGTTAGGCGGAGGGGGTGGTTGCGCCCTACGCCGTCGCCTCCTTCAGCGGGCGGGACGGGTCCGACAGCAGCGCGGGGTTCATGGGGGCGCCCGATTCGATCAGGCGACGGCCCTGCGCCAGGTCCCGGGGGCGGCCCACGGCCAGCAGGGCCACCAGGCGGCCCTCGCGAAGCCAGCAGACCGTCCAGGCCGCGCCCTCGGGGTCGCCGCGCCACACCGTCGTGTCGGCGGACGCGTGGTGGCCCACGTACTGGACGAACCGGCCGAACTGCTCCGACCAGAAGTACGGCACCGGGTCGTACGCCACCGGTGTCTGACCGATGATGTTCGCGGCCACCGTGCGCGGCCCCTGGAGGGCGTTGTCCCAGTGGTGGACGAGCAGTCGCTCCTCGTAGCGGCCCGACGGGAAGGACGCGCAGTCACCGACCGCGTACACGTCCGGCAGCGAAGTGCGCAGATGGTCGTCGGCCAGCACCTCGCCGTGCACGCCCAGCTCGATCCCGGACCCGCCCAGCCAGGCCGTGGCGGGCCGGGCCCCGATGCCCACCACCACCGCCCCGGCCGGCACCCGGGAGCCGTCGTCCAGCACCACCGCGCCCGGCTCGATGCGCTCCACGCGCGCGTGCGTGCGCAGCTCCGCCCCGCTGTCCGCGTACCAGGCCGTCATCGGCGCCGCCACCTCCGCCGGCAGTGCCCCGGCGAGCGGCCGGTCCGCGGCCTCCACCACGGTCACCGCGCAGCCCGCCTCGCGCGCGGCGGTGGCGAACTCGGCGCCGATCCAGCCCGCGCCGACGACCACGATGTCGTGCTGCCGGGCGAGCACCGGCCGCAGCCGCTCGGCGTCGTCCAGCGTGCGCAGCAGATGCACCCCGGGGACGCCCTCCGCGCCCGGCAGCCGGATCGGTTCCGCCCCGGTCGCGATGACCAGGACGTCGTACGCGACGGGGCCCCGCTCTGTGTCCAGCTCGTGGTCCTCCGGGCGCAGGGCGGTCGCCTCGCGGCCCAGCTCCAGCTCGATGTCCAGCGCCTCGAAGTCGACGTCGAAGGCGGAGCCCTCGGCCTTGCCGAGCAGCACCGCCTTGGACAGCGGCGGCCTGTCGTACGGCTGGTGCGGCTCCGCGCCGATCAGCGTCACGCCGCCGGCGAAGCCCTGTTCCCGCAGGGCGACCGCGGTCTGCACCCCGGCCATGCCCGCGCCCACGACGACGACGCGCCGTGCCGTACCGCCCCGTGCCTGCGTCTGCTCGCTCACCTGATCACCATAGACAACTGACGAATTGTCAGTCAGGGGGCGTGCTGAGTGACGTCCTGCACAGCCCTGGGCCGGGTGGAGGCTGTCTTACGAGGGCGGCGCTCTGCGGGCTAGGGTTGACCACCGTAAGCACTCGCGGGAGCCCGGCGCACCGGGCTGAGAGGGAGGCTGGGACGGCCTCCGACCGTACGAACCTGATCCGGGTCATGCCGGCGAAGGGAGGGGCTGGACGCCCATGTCGCGTACACCGGACGAACCGTCGACATCGCGCGATGCGTCGACCGTGTCGGACGTCCTCGTCATCGGGGGCGGGATCATCGGTCTGGTCACCGCCTGGCGGGCGGCGCAGCGCGGGTTCGCCACCGCCGTGGTGGATCCGGAGCCGGGCGGCGGAGCCGCTCAGGTGGCCGCCGGGATGCTGGCCGCCGTCACCGAGCTGCACTACGGCGAGCAGACGCTGCTCGCCCTGAACCTCGCCTCCGCGCGCCGCTACCCGGATTTCGCCGCCGAGCTGGCCGAGGCCACCGGCCGGGACCTGGGCTACCGCCGCTGCGGCACGCTCGCCGTCGCGCTCGACGCCGACGACCGCGCCGAGCTGCGCGAACTGCACGCCCTTCAGCAGCGCTCGGGGCTGGAGTCGGAGTGGCTGAGCGGACGGGAGTGCCGCCGTCTGGAGCCGATGCTCGCGCCGGGCGTGCGCGGGGGGCTCAGGGTCGACGGCGACCACCAGATCGACCCGCGCCGCCTCGCCGCGGCCCTGGTGACGGCCTGTGAACGCGCCGGGGTCGTCTTCCACCGGATGTGGGCCGAACGGCTCACGGTGGTGCGGGAGCGGGCCTGCGGGGTGCGGACCGCAGACGGCACCGAGCTCGCCGCCGGGCAGGTCGTCCTCGCCGCGGGCAGCCTCAGCGGGCGGCTCGCGGGCGTCCCGGAGGACGTCCTGCCGCCCGTACGTCCCGTGAAGGGGCAGGTGCTGCGGCTGACCGTGCCCGAGCGGTACGCGCCGTTCCTGAGCCGTACGGTGCGCGCCGTCGTCCGCGGTGGCGCGATCTACCTCGTGCCGCGCGAGAACGGCGAGCTGGTGGTCGGCGCGACCAGCGAGGAGCTGGGCTGGGACACCACGGTCACCGCGGGCGGGGTGTACGAGCTGCTGCGGGACGCGCACGAGCTGGTGCCCGGGATCACCGAGCTGCCCCTCACCGAGACACGGGCGGGTCTGCGTCCGGGCTCCCCGGACAACGCGCCGCTGTTCGGCGCCACCGGGCTGGACGGCCTGCTGCTGGCCACCGGCCACTATCGCAACGGTGTGCTGCTCACCCCGGTCACCGGCGACATCATGGCGCACGTGCTGACCACCGGTGAGCTTCCCGAGGAGGCCCGTCCCTTCACCCCCCGGCGTTTCACCGCCGCCGCCCTCACGGAGCAGCCCGTATGAACATCTCGGTCAACGGGAAGGCCCGCGAGGTCACCCCCGGTGTCGCGCTCGACGCGGTGGTGCGGAGCCTGACCGCCGCCCCCTCGGGCGTGGCCGCCGCCGTCAACGAAACCGTCGTACCGCGCGCGCAGTGGGCGTCGACGTCCCTCAGTGAGGGAGACCGCGTCGAGGTCCTCACCGCCGTCCAAGGAGGCTGACCCATGGCTGACGATCCCTTCGTCCTCGGAGGCACGACCTACTCGTCCCGGCTGATCATGGGAACGGGCGGCGCGCCCAGCCTGGACGTGCTGGAGCGGGCGCTGACGGTGTCCGGCACGGAGCTGACGACGGTCGCGATGCGGCGCGTCGACGCCTCGGTGCACGGCTCGGTCCTGTCCGTGCTCGACAAGCTGGGCATCCGGGTGCTGCCGAACACCGCGGGCTGCTTCACCGCGGGCGAGGCCGTGCTCACCGCCCGCCTCGCGCGCGAGGCCCTCGGCACGGATCTGGTCAAGCTGGAGGTCATCGCCGACGAGCGGACCCTGCTGCCGGACCCGATCGAGCTGCTCGAGGCGGCCGAGACGCTGGTGGACGACGGCTTCACCGTGCTGCCGTACACGAACGACGACCCCGTGCTCGCCCGCAAGCTGGAGGACGTCGGCTGCGCCGCGATCATGCCGCTCGGCTCCCCGATCGGGTCCGGGCTCGGCATCCGCAACCCGCACAACTTCCAGCTGATCGTGGAGCACGCGCGCGTGCCGGTCATCCTGGACGCGGGGGCGGGCACGGCGTCGGACGTGGCGCTGGCGATGGAGCTGGGGTGCGCGGGCGTGATGCTCGCCTCGGCGGTGACCCGGGCGCAGGAGCCGGTCCTGATGGCGGAGGCCATGCGGCACGCGGTGGAGGCCGGCCGGCTCGCCCGCCGGGCGGGCCGTATCCCGCGCCGGCACTTCGCTCAGGCGTCGTCGCCGACGGAGGGCATGGCCCGGCTGGACCCGGAGCTGCCGGCCTTCTGAGCCGGGCCGGAGGAGGCCGCGTCACAGGTCGGCTGCAGTCGGGCTCCGGTGTCCCCGCTGCGGACGGTGAGTGACAGTGCGCCCTCGTAGACTCACCAGCGTGGATACGACCCTTCAGGACCCTCTCGTCGGGCAGGTGCTCGACGGCCGCTATCGCGTCGACGCGCGGATCGCGGTCGGCGGGATGGCCACGGTCTACCGGGCCCTGGACACCCGCCTGGACCGTGTGCTCGCGCTGAAGGTGATGCACCCGACGCTGGCGGCCGACGGCTCGTTCGTCGACCGCTTCATACGGGAGGCCAAGTCGGTCGCCCGTCTCGACCATCCGAACGTCGTGCAGGTCTTCGATCAGGGTGCCGACGGATCGTACGTCTACCTCGCCATGGAGTACGTCGCCGGCTGCACCCTGCGGGACGTGCTGCGCGAGCGCGGGGCGCTGCAGCCGCGCGCGGCCCTGGACATCCTGGAGCCGGTGCTGGCCGCCCTGGGGGCCGCGCACCGCGCCGGGTTCGTGCACCGGGACATGAAGCCGGAGAACGTCCTCATAGGTGACGACGGCCGGGTCAAGGTGGCCGATTTCGGTCTCGTCCGGTCCGTCGACACCGTCACCAGCACCACGGGCGCCGTCCTCGGCACCGTCTCCTACCTCGCCCCGGAGCAGATCGAGCACGGCACGGCCGATCCGCGGGTCGACGTGTACGCGTGCGGGGTCGTCCTCCACGAGATGCTGACCGGCGCCAAGCCGCACCACGGCGACTCCCCCGCCCAGGTGCTCTACCGGCACCTGAACGAGGACGTCCCCCCGCCGTCGGCTGCCGTGCCCGGGCTGTCCGTCGAACTCGACGACCTGGTCGCGTCGGCGACCGCGCGCAACCCCGAGCTGCGCCCGGCGGACGCGGTGGCGCTGCTGGGCCAGGTGCTTCAAGCCCGTGGCGCGCTGACCGACGAGCAGTTGGACGCCGTGCCGCCGGGGGCCGTCGCCGCGGAGCACGACAACGCCGAGGACCGCACGAGCGTGATCCCGCGCCTGCTGCCGACCCGCCCTGTGGGCGAGGACCGGGAGGCCGTCCTCAACCGGACGAGCCGGCTTCAGACCCCGCCGCCCGAGCCGCCCCGGCGCCCGGCGCGGCCCCGGCGCGGGCTGTACGCGCTGGTCCTCGCCGTGCTGGTGGTGTTCGGTGTGGGCACGGGGGTCTGGTACATCAACTCGGGCCAGTTCACCAAGGTCCCTCCGCTGCTGGCGAAGACGGAGGGCGAGGCACGGGCCAGGCTGAAGAAGGCCGGTCTCGAGGTCAAGCAGGTCAAGCACGCCTACAGCGACACGGTGAAGCGCGGCACGGTGATCAGCACCGATCCGGCGGTGGGTGCGCGGATCCGCTCCCATGACGCGGTGACGCTGACGCTCTCGGACGGTCCCGAGACGGTGCAGGTGCCCGATCTGAAGGGCTACCCGCTGGACCAGGCGCAGGCCCGGCTGAAGAAGGACGGCCTGGTGCCGGGCATGGTCACACAGGCGTTCAGCGAGGACGTGCCCAAGGGCTCCGTGATCGGTACGGACCCGGGGGCGGGGACCGAACGGCACGGCGGTTCGGCGATCGCGCTCACCGTCAGCAAGGGCAGCCCGGTGGACGTGCCCGACATCGTGGGCTCGTCCATCGAGGACGCGACGTCACAGCTCCAGGCCGCGGGCCTGCAGGTGAAGATCGCCGACACGCAGGTCACCTCCGAGTACGACGCCGGGAAGGTCGCCCAGCAGTCGCCGGGCGCGGGCAAGCAGGCCGGCGAGGGCGACACCGTCACGCTGACGCTCTCCAAGGGCCCCGAGATGGTCCAGGTGCCGGACGTGACCGGGCAGAACGTCGACGACGCCAAGAAGGCGCTCGAGGCCGCGGGTTTCCAGGTCGAGGAGGACCGGGGCCTGCTGGGCCTGTTCGGCGACACGGTGAAGGGCCAGTCGGTCAAGGGCGGGGACAAGGCTCCGAAGGGATCGACGATCACGATCAAGATCCGCTAGCAAGCCGATGGCCGAGGACCGGGCGCCCGGGACGACGTGACACCCTTGGGGGGTGAGCACTGAGCAGTCCCGTGGCGCCCCCGGATCCATCGGCCCATCCCGCAACCCGATCGGCAGCCACGTCCCGGTGGCCGGTGGGCTGAACTCCGTCGGGCTGGCCTACGCCCGCGACATCGGGGCCGAGACGGTACAGGTCTTCGTGGCCAACCCGCGCGGCTGGGCGACGCCCGCCGGCAGTCCGCGTCAGGACGAGGAGTTCCGGGCCGCATGCGCCGCCGAGTCGATCCCGGTGTACGTCCACGCGCCGTACCTCATCAACTTCGGCTCGCACACCGAGGCGACCGTGGACAGGTCGGTGGAGTCGCTGAGGCACTCGCTGCTGCGGGGCCGCCGGATCGGGGCGCGGGGCGTGGTCGTGCACACCGGCAGCGCGACCGGCGGCCGGGACCGTTCGGTGGCGCTGAAGCAGGTACGGGAGCGCATGCTGCCGCTGCTGGAGGAGCTGACGCACGACGACGACCCGTGGCTGCTGCTTGAGTCGACCGCGGGCCAGGGGGCCTCACTGTGCTCCCGCACCTGGGACTTCGGGCCGTACTTCGAGGCCCTGGACGCCCACCCCAAGCTCGGTGTCTGCCTGGACACCTGCCACATCTTCGCGGCCGGGCACGACCTGACCGGGCCGGACGGGGCGCACCGGACGCTGGACCTGCTCGTGGACACCGTCGGCGAGGGCCGGCTCAAACTGATCCACGCCAACGACTCACAGGAGGCGGTCGGCGCCCACCGGGACCGTCACGCGAACATAGGCGCCGGCCACATCGGCGAGGCCCCGTTCCGCGCGCTGATGACGCATCCGGCCACCGAGGGCGTGCCGCTGATCATCGAGACGCCCGGCCGCAAGGAAGGGCACGCGGCGGACGTGGAGCGGCTGAAGAAGCTGCGGGACGGCTGACCTGGAGCCGCCCCGGGCGTCAGAGCTCGGGGCCGTCCCCGGGCTCCTCCTGGTAGGAGTAGCGCTGCTCCTTCCACGGGTCACCGATGTTGTGGTACCCGCGCTCCTCCCAGAAGCCGCGCCGGTCGGTGGTCATGTACTCGACGCCGCGGACCCACTTGGGGCCCTTCCAGGCGTACAGGTGCGGCACGATCAGGCGCAGCGGGAAGCCGTGTTCCGCGGTGAGCAGCTCGCCGTCCTTGTGCGTGGCGAAGATCGTCCTGTCGGAGGCGAAATCGGACAGGCGCAGATTGGAGCTGAACCCGTACTCCGCCCACACCATCACGTGGGTGACGGTGGGCGCGGGCGGGGCGATCTCCAGGATCGTACGGGCCGGGATGCCGCCCCATTCGGCGCCGACCATGCTGAACTTCGTCACGCAGTGCAGATCGGCCACGACGGTCGCGTACGACAGTGACGTGAACTCCTCGTGGTTCCAGCAGCGCTTCTCGCCGTCCGCGGTGGCGCCGAAGACCCGGAACTCCCAGCGCTCGGGGCGGAACTTGGGCACGGGTCCGTAGTGCGTGACCGGCCAGCCCCGCTGGAGTCGCTGTCCCGGCGGAAGCTGTGACCGTGCCGTTTCTCCAGATTCGCGCTCCACCGGATGACCCATGACTCCATCCTGACAGACCGCGGAGGGTGCACATGACCAGCCCGGGTTCAATTCGGGGCATCTCAGACTAAGTGTGAACTTACTGGACGCTCCTGGGTGCCAGTGCCATGATGCGGCGCAGCCCGCCCGTCCCCGCCCGGAAGGATCCCCGCCATGCAGGGCGACCCAGAGGTCATCGAATTCCTCAACGAGCAGCTCACCGGTGAGCTGACCGCGATCAACCAGTACTTCCTGCACGCGAAGATGCAGGAGAACCTCGGGTGGTACAAGCTCGCCAGGTACACGCGGCGGGAGTCGTTCGACGAGATGAAGCACGCGGAGGTGCTCACCGACCGCATCCTCTTCCTCGAGGGCCTGCCCAACTACCAGCGACTCTTCCATGTGCGAGTGGGGCAGACCGTCAGGGAGATGTTCGAGGCGGACCGGCAGATCGAGGTGGAGGCGATCGACCGGCTCAGGCGCGGGATCAAGGTGATGCGGGAGAAGGGCGACATCACCTCCGCGAACATCTTCGAGTCGATCCTGGCGGACGAGGAGCACCACATCGACTACCTGGACACCCAGCTGGACCTGCTGGAGAAGCTGGGCGACGCGCTGTACATCTCCCAGATCATCGAACAGCCGGAGAGCTAGGCGGCTTCTTCCAGGCCGGAGAGGCCCGACAGGCCGGACAGCGCCGGCTCGGCGATCTCGGGACGGGGGCACGCGCCGCGTCCCAGCAGCGCCTGGATCCTCCGCACGCAGGAACCGCAGTCCGTGCCCGCCTTGCAGGCGGAGGCGATCTGCCGCGGAGTGCAGGCGCCGTTCTCCGCGTGCTGCCTCACCTGCTGCTCGGTGACGCCGAAGCAACTGCAGACATACACGCGGTGCACCTCCCCGCCGAGATCGATAAGGCAAACCTAACCTTACCTGTCCCGCCGGGGGTGCGACAGCAGAGAGGGGCGCGGATCGTGTGATCCGCACCCCACTCGCGTCGGTCAGCGCCCGCAGGCTACTGGTCCCGGTACATCTCCGCGACGAGGAACGCCAGGTCCAGCGACTGGCTGCGGTTCAGCCGCGGGTCGCACGCCGTCTCGTAGCGCTGGTGCAGGTCGTCGACGAAGATCTCGTCGCCGCCGCCCACGCACTCGGTGACGTCGTCGCCGGTCAGCTCCACATGGATGCCACCCGGGTGCGTACCGAGCCCCTTGTGGACCTCGAAGAAGCCCTTGACCTCGTCGAGCACGTCGTCGAAGCGGCGGGTCTTGTGCCCGGAGGCCGCCTCGAACGTGTTGCCGTGCATCGGGTCGGTCACCCAGGCCACCACCGCGCCGGACGCCGTGACCTTCTCCACCAGCTCGGGGAGCCGGTCACGGATCTTGTCCGCACCCATGCGGACGATGAAGGTCAGCCGGCCGGGCTCGCGGTCCGGGTCGAGGCGGTCGATGTACCGCAGCGCCTCCTCGGCCGTCGTGGTCGGGCCGAGCTTGATGCCGATCGGGTTGCGGATCCTCGAGGCGAACTCGATGTGCGCACCGTCCATCTGCCGGGTGCGCTCACCGATCCACACCATGTGCGCCGAGACGTCGTACAGCTGCCCGGTACGGGAGTCGGTGCGGGTCAGCGCCGACTCGTAGTCGAGCAGCAGCGCCTCGTGCGAGGAGTAGAACTCGACGGTCTTGAACTCCTCCGGGTCGGCCCCGCAGGCGTGCATGAAGTTCAGCGCGTTGTCGATCTCGCGCGCCAGCTGCTCGTAGCGCTGGCCGGACGGCGACGACTTCACGAAGTCCTGGTTCCAGGCGTGCACCTGGCGCAGGTCGGCGTAGCCGCCGGTGGTGAAGGCACGCACCAGGTTCAGCGTGGACGCCGAGGCGTGGTACATGCGCTTCAGGCGCTCCGGGTCCGGGATCCGCGACTCCTCGGTGAACTCGAAGCCGTTGACCGAGTCGCCCCGGTACACCGGCAGCGTCACCCCGTCGCGGGTCTCGGTCGGCTTGGAGCGCGGCTTGGAGTACTGGCCGGCGATACGGCCGACCTTCACCACCGGCACCGAGGCGGCGTACGTGAGCACGGCGCCCATCTGGAGCAGCGTCTTGAGCTTGTTGCGGATGTGATCGGCGGACACCGCGTCGAAGGCCTCGGCGCAGTCGCCACCCTGGAGCAGGAACGCCTCGCCCCTGGCGACGGCTCCCATCCGGGCGCGCAGCTGGTCGCACTCGCCCGCGAAGACGAGCGGCGGATACGACGCGAGGTCCGCGATCACCTTGCGCAGAGCCTCGGGGTCGGGGTACTCGGGCTGCTGCGCCGCGGGCAGGTCTCGCCAGGTGTTGCCAGCGCTGGGGCTGGTCTTAGCGTTCACGGTCACCCCCTAAACATTACGGGGTCGTGTCCACCGCTTATCGATGCGCTCGACTGATGAGACGGGTCGTCCCGCCCGGGGCGTGCGTTCGTGTAGGGTGCCGGACATGTTCGCGCACTCGACCCAGAACCAGAACTGGTGGTGGACCGCTCGTCCGGCGGCCCACTGACTGCGCGTACGCACGACTTCGCGAAGGCCGCCCGAGGGGCGGCCTTCGGCGTTTCCGCGACCGGGCCGTTCCCTCTCACCTCACCGAGAAGGACACCGCCCATGAACCTGCTCGACCTGCTGGACGACCCCCGCCCGTTCGCCCTGCTGCGCCGCCGCACCCCGGGGCGCGACCAGGACACCGTCGAGGTGCTGACCGGCCCGGTCGGCCGTTTCGAGCGCCTGGCCGACCTGCCCGACGAGGCCCTCGCCCTCGTCCCCTACCGCCAGATCCGCGAGCGCGGCTTCGACGTCCGCGACGACGGCACACCGCTGCTGGCGCTCACGCCCGAGGAGTCGTACGAGATCCCCCTGGACCAGGCACTGGCGCAGCTGCCCGGCCACGACGTCCGGGTCGAGGACGGCGGCTTCGACGTCTCCGACGAGGAGTACGCCCGGATCGTCGGGCGGGTGCTGGAGGAGGAGATCGGGCGGGGCGAGGGCGCCAACTTCGTGATCCGGCGGACGTACGAGGGCCGCATCCCGGGGTTCGGACGGGCCGACGCCCTCGCTCTCTTCCGGCGGCTGCTGGTCGGGGAGCGGGGGGCGTACTGGACCTTCGTCGTGCACACCGGTGACCGGACTCTGGTGGGGGCCAGCCCCGAGGTGCACGTGCGGATGTCCGGCGGAACCGTCGTCATGAATCCGATCAGCGGCACCTACCGCTATCCCGCGGGCGGCCCGACCCCCGAGGACCTGCTCCGCTTCCTGGCCGACGGCAAGGAGATCGAGGAGCTGTCGATGGTCGTCGACGAGGAGCTGAAGATGATGTGCACGGTCGGCGACATGGGCGGGGTCGTCGTCGGGCCGCGCCTGAAGGAGATGGCCCACCTGGCGCACACCGAGTACGAGCTGCGCGGGAAGTCCACGCTGGACGTGCGCGAGGTGCTGAAGGAGACGATGTTCGCGGCGACCGTCACCGGGTCTCCCGTGCAGAACGCCTGCCGGGTGATCGAGCGGCACGAGGTCGGGGGCCGGGGCTACTACGCGGGCGCGCTGGCGCTGCTCGGCCGGGACGCCGGGGGCGCGCAGACCCTCGACTCCCCCATCCTCATCCGCACCGCCGACATCGGCAGTGGGGGCGCCTCCCGCTCATGGGGGTCCCCCCGCTCGAGCGAAGCCGAGAGTGGGGGAGAAGCCGAGAGTGGGGAAGGACGGCTGAGGGTGCCCGTCGGGGCCACACTCGTGCGCGGCTCCGACCCGGCGAACGAGGTCGCGGAGACCCACGCCAAGGCGGCCGGGGTGCTGGCGGCTCTGGGGGTACGGCCCGGACGGCCGCGCGAGGAGCACGTACGGCCGAACCTGGCGGAGGACCCGCGGGTACGGGCGGCGCTGGACGGGCGGCGGGAGAAGCTCGCCCCGTTCTGGCTGCGGATGCAGGAGCGGGCCTCGGACCTGACCGGGCACGCGTTCGTCGTGGACGGCGAGGACACGTTCACCGCGATGCTCGCGCACGTCCTGCGCTCGACCGGTCTGGAGGTGACCGTACGGCGGTACGACGAGCCGGGGCTGCGGGAGGCGGTGCTCGCCCACTCCGGTCCCGTGGTGCTCGGGCCGGGGCCGGGCGACCCCTCGGACCTGGCCGACCCGAAGATGCGGTTCCTGCGGGAGCTGACGGCCCAGGTCATCCGGGGCCACCGGCACGGTGTGCTGGGCGTCTGCCTGGGCCATGAGCTGATCGCGGCGGAGCTGGGCCTGGAGATCGTCCGCAAGGAGGTTCCGTACCAGGGCGCCCAGACGGAGATCGACCTGTTCGGGCGGCGGGAGACCGTCGGCTTCTACAACAGCTTCGTGGCGCGCTGCGACGACGACGCGGCGGCCGAGCTGGCGGCGCACGGGGTCGAGGTCAGCCGCAGCGCGACCGGGGAGGTCCACGCTCTGCGCGGGGGCGGGTTCGCCGGGGTGCAGTTCCACCCGGAGTCGGTGCTGTCGGTGGGTGGCGCGGGCGTCGTACGGGAGCTGCTGGACGGGCTGGCCGCCGCGGGCACGAGCCCGTTCGCGGAGCGGCGGCCGGCGCTGTAGGGGGCGACCGGCGCTGGAGGGGCGACCGGCGCTGTGTCGGGCGGCCAGGGGCTCGGCCGGGGTGGAACCGCCCCGGCCGGGTTCCTCGAGGTGCGACGTCAGCCGAAGAAGACGCCGACCTCCTGGTACAGCTTCAGGTCGACCGTCTTCAGCTTGGCGGTGGCCTCGGAGAGGGGAACGCGGACGATGTCCGTGCCGCGCAGGGCGACCATCTTCCCGAAGTCGCCGTCGCGGACGCAGTCGATGGCGTGCAGGCCGAAGCGGGTGGCGAGCCAGCGGTCGAAGGCGCTGGGCGTGCCGCCGCGCTGGACGTGACCGAGCACGGTCGTCCGGGCCTCCTTGCCGGTGCGCCTCTCGATCTCCTTCGCCAGCCACTCGCCGACGCCGGAGAGGCGGACGTGCCCGAACGAGTCCAGGGACCCGTCCTTGAGCACCATGTCGCCGTCCTTCGGCATCGCGCCCTCGGCCACGACCACGATCGGCGCGTACGACGCCTTGAACCGGGACGTCACCCAGGCGCACACCTGGTCGACGTCGAAGCGCTGCTCGGGGATGAGGATGGCGTTGGCGCCGCCGGCCAGCCCGGAGTGCAGGGCGATCCAGCCCGCGTGACGCCCCATCACCTCCACCACCAGCACCCGCATGTGGGACTCCGCCGTGGTGTGCAGGCGGTCGATCGCCTCCGTCGCGATGTTGACGGCGGTGTCGAAGCCGAAGGTGTAGTCCGTGGCGGACAGGTCGTTGTCGATGGTCTTGGGCACGCCGACGACGTGGACGCCGTACTCGTCGGACAGGCGCGCCGCGACCCCGAGGGTGTCCTCACCGCCGATCGCGACGAGCGCGTCGACCTCCTCCTTGGCGAGGTTGTCCTTGATGCGGCGGATGCCGTTCTCCTGCTTGAGGGGATTGGTGCGCGAGGAGCCGAGGATGGTGCCGCCGCGGGGCAGGATGCCGCGCACGGCGGGGATGTCGAGCCGGACGGTGTCGCCTTCGAGGGGACCCCGCCAGCCGTCCCGGAAGCCGACGAAGTCGTAGCCGTACTCCTGCACGCCCTTGCGCACGACGCCCCGGATGACGGCGTTGAGCCCGGGGCAGTCGCCGCCTCCGGTCAGTACTCCGACCCGCATGGAAATGTCCCTTCGCCGCGGTTGCCTGATGCAGGTCACGCTAATAGTGACCCAGGTCACTTCGGCATGGGCGGGAAGGTCAATTCCGGTGAATTGTCCGGCAGTTGATCACCGTCAATCCACTCGAAAGCGGGATATCCTTCCGGAGATTGACGTGGTCGGGGTCCCTTTGCGGCCCGGCCGGGGCCTACTCGCCGTCGAGTCCGCGCTCGATCGCGTACCGGACCAACTCCACCCGGTTGTGCAGCTGGAGCTTGCCCAGGGTGTTCTGGACGTGGTTCTGCACGGTGCGGTGCGAGATCACCAGGCGTTCGGCGATCTGCTTGTAGCTCAGGCCCTTGGCGACCAGGCGCAGCACCTCGGTCTCACGGTCGGTCAGCCGCGGCGCCTTCGGCTCGTCGGCGCCGGCGGCGGGGGCCGGTTCGGAGGCGAGGCGGCGGTACTCGCCGAGGACGAGCCCCGCCAGGCCGGGGGTGAACACCGGGTCGCCGACCGCCGTGCGGCGCACCGCGTCGATCAGCTCCTGAGTGGACGCCGACTTCAGCAGGTAGCCGGTCGCACCCGACTTCACGGCCTCCAGCACGTCCGCGTGCTCGCCGCTGGCCGAGAGCACCAGCACGCGCAGCGCCGGGTTGGCGCCGACGAGTTCCTTGCAGACCTGGACGCCGGGCTTGGCCGGCAGGTTGAGGTCCAGGACGAGCACGTCCGGCGAGGCGGCTCGGGCCCGGCGCACGGCCTGCTCACCGTCCCCCGCGGTGGCGACGACCTCGAACCCGGACTCGGCGAGGTCACGCGCGACGGCGTCCCGCCACATGGGGTGATCGTCGACCACCATGACCCTGACCGGGCCCTGCCCCCGCTCGTCCGTCGTCGTGCTGCTCTCCGTCACCGCTGCTCCGCCTTCCCCCGTGCCGCCTTCAGGTCCTGCCCGTCCCCCACGGCCTTCGGTAGCTTCAGTTCCACTTCCGTGCCCTGCCCCGGGACCGAGATCCACTCGGCCGTGCCGCCGATGTCGCGCAGACGGCCGCGGATCGACTGCGCGACTCCGAGGCGTCCCTCCTCCTCGGCGCGGACGAGGCGTCCCTCCGGGATGCCGGGCCCGTCATCCCGTACGGTCACCACGATCCCCTCCGGCTCGTCCTCGACCAGGATCCAGGCGCGGGCGCCCTCCCCCGCGTGCCGGTGGACATTGTCCAGGGCGGCACCGACAGCGGCGGCCAGTTCCCGTGCCACGGCCGGGGCGAGCGGCACCGGGCAGCCCGGTTCGGACAGCGTCACCCGGGCGCCCGCATACCGGGCGAGCAGGGTGCGCAGGTCGACCGGGCCTTCCTCGGCGTCCGGCTCGTCGACCGCGCGGACGACCGCGCCGAGCGCCGCGTCCTCCGACACCCGCGACGGCGGCACCAGGCCCCCGGAGACCAGGGTGCGCAGCGCCACCTCCTGCTCCCCGGCCAGCCGGCCCAGCTCCGCGGCCTCACCGCCGAGCGCGGTGCCGCGCCGCTGCACCATGGCGAGCACCTGGAGCACGCCGTCATGGATGTCCCGGGCCAGCCGCTCCCGCTCCCGGGTCGCGGCCTCGATCTCCAGCGCGCGGGCGAGGGTGCGCTCCGAGGCGCGGGCGACCTCGACGACGTAGCCGATCGCGATGGAGGCGACCCAGACGAGGACCACGTTGTGCACGGTGTCCCGGGCCGGGGAGCCGCGCTCGATCAGGTTCGCCGCGGCGACCGGTGTGGAGGCGAAGGCCGCCCAGCGCCAGCCGCCCTTGAGGGCGTACGCCAGGACCGACCCGGCGGTCCATATCGACGGCAGGGTCGGGCCGCCCGAGGCGACCCGCTCGTGCGAGTCGGCGACGGGCGTGAGGAGGATGCCGGTGAGCGCGATGGTGAGGTCGACGGCCAGGAACCACCTGGTGCAGCTCGCCGCGTTCGCAACCCGGGGGAGCGTGGCCAGGGTCCACACGCTCAGCACGAGGTAGTAGGCGATCGCCAGCCAGGGCCGGGTGAACGTGTCGTAGGCGGTCGCGAAGAACCCGATCGCGTACAGCATCGTCAGGACCCGGTACCCGGCCAGGGCACGCCACAGCGGCTGCTCGACGGACATCCTGATGACACGCTCGCGCTTGGCCATGTCCCCCCTCTTTTCCGGCCCTTCCCCGCCGCCCCAGCCGTGCGGGCCGTGTCCTAAGAGCCCGCCGGTCCCTTCCCCGCGTCCTTCTGCGCTTCCTTCTGCGCCTGCTTCTCCGCCTTGGCCGCCTCCGCGATCTGCCGCTTGGCGGCGGTCGCGTAGATGTCGACGTACTCCTGGCCGGAGAGCTTCATGATCTCGTACATCACCTCGTCGGTGATCGCGCGCAGCACGAACCGGTCGTGCTCCATGCCCTGGTAGCGGCTGAAGTCCAGCGGCCTGCCGATCCGGATCCCCGGCCGCATCAGCTTGGGGATGACCTTCCCCGGCGGCTGGATCTTCTCGGTGTCGATCATGGCGACCGGGATGACGGGCGCCCCGGTCGCGAGCGCCACGCGCGCGAGACCGCCGGGCTTGCCGCGGTAGAGGCGGCCGTCGGGCGAGCGGGTGCCCTCCGGGTAGATGCCGAACAGCTCGCCGCGCTCCAGCACCTCGATGCCGCTCTTGATGGCGGCCTCGCCCGCGCCGCGCGCTCCGGAGCGGTCGACGGGAAGCTGGCCGACGCCTTTGAAGAAGGCGGCGGTCAGCCGGCCCTTCACACCGGGCGTGGTGAAGTACTCGGCCTTCGCGATGAAGGTCACCTTGCGGTCGAGCACCGCGGGCAGGAAGAACGAGTCCGAGAAGGACAGGTGATTGCTCGCCAGGATCGCGGGGCCCTCGGCGGGAACGTTCTCCAGGCCTTCCACCCACGGCCTGAAGGCGAGCTTCAGCGGCCCCCCGATGGATACCTTCATCGCGCCGTACAACAACCGAGTGCCTCCTGTGTCTGTAGATCAGACCTTAACGCGGCCCGCCGACAAAGGATCCGACGACCCTGGTCGGTGTCAGTGCCGTCGCGTACGGTGAAGTACCTGCAATCGACGTGCCCAGCCCCTTTTCATGAACAGGAGACCGACGTGCCGGTCCTCCCCGGAGCCGAGCCGTACCGCCACGAGGGCGGGGAGATCGGCGTCCTCCTCTGCCACGGCTTCACCGGTTCCCCGCAGTCGCTGCGCCCCTGGGCGGAGCATCTGGCCGAGCGCGGCCTCACCGTCTCGCTGCCGCTGCTGCCCGGGCACGGCACACGCTGGGAGGACATGCAGCTCACCGGCTGGCAGGACTGGTACGGGGAGGTGGACCGCGAGCTGCGCGCCCTGCGCCGGAGCTGCGCGCAGGTGTTCGTGGCCGGTCTGTCCATGGGGGGCGCCCTGGCCCTCCGGCTGGCCGCCAAGCACGGGGACGCGGTCAGCGGCGTCATCGTGGTCAACCCGGCGAACAAGGTGCACGGCCTGTCCGCGTACGCCCTCCCGGTCGCCCGCCACCTCGTCCGTTCGACGAACGGGATCGCCAGCGACATCGCCAAGGAAGGCAGCGTGGAGCTGGGGTACGACCGGGTGCCGCTGCACGCGGCGCACTCGTTGCGGAACTTCTTCCGGGTCGTCGACGGCGAGCTGCCGCAGATCACCCAGCCGCTGCTGCTCCTGCACAGCCCGCAGGACCACGTGGTGCCGCCGGCCGACTCGGCCCGGATCCTGAGCCGGGTCTCCTCCACGGACGTGCGGGAGATCCTGCTGGAACAGAGCTACCACGTGGCGACGTTGGACCACGACGCGGACCGGATCTTCGAGGAGAGCCACGCGTTCATCGGCCGGCTCGCGCCCAGTGTCGGCAAGGAAGGGACGGCCGCAGGTGGCTGAGCACGACTCCGACCGCGAGGACCGCGAGCCGGACGAGAAGGGTGTGCCCTTCGACGAGGAGGCCGCGTGGGCGGCGATCGTCGCGGGGTACGGCGAGGAGCCGCAGGACCCGCCGGGTTCGAAGCCGTTCAAGCCGATCGAGGACCTGGCGCTGCCCGACTGGGAGCCGAACAGCGTCACGTTCAAGGACGACGAGACGAAGGACGGACCGGTGAAGCCGCTGGGCAGCTCGGTGTCCTTCGCCCCCGGGGTGGGCCCCCGGGACTACGCGCCGCCGGAGCCGTCCGAGGACGACTTCGACGAGGACGACGAGGGCCACTTCGTGCCGCCGGAGCCGCCGCCGCTGCCCGCGGCGGACACGACGGCCAAGTTCGCGTGGCTCTCGGTGATCGGCGGCCCGGTGCTGCTTCTGCTGGCGGTCGTGCTGGGCTGGAGCATGACCTGGTGGCTCGCCACGCTCGGCGTCGGCGGCTTCCTGGGCGGCTTCACGACCCTGGTCGTACGCATGAGGACGGACGACGACGGGGACGACGAACCGGGTCGCGGCGCGGTGGTCTGACGCGCTGGTCCGGCGCGGTGGTCGGGTCCCCTACGAGGCGGGGACCCTGAGGGCGGCGAGCACCGGAAGGTGGTCCGTGGCCGCGGTGAGGTCCCGCTCCGTCACGCCGGGGTGGCCGAGGGGGACCCCGCAGCCGAGGACCTCGATGCCGCCGGTGGCGAAGACGGCGTCTATACGGCGCGGGGGGCCGGAGCGGGTCCAGGTGTGCTCGCCGCCCCAGGGGGCGGTGGCCCAGGCGTCCTGAAGGTCGGCGGCGAGACGCTTGAAGGTGGGCCCGTCCGGGGTCTCGTTGAGATCGCCGCCCGCGATCGCGTGCTCGACGCCCATCGCGGCGAGGCGGTCGAGGAGCATGCCGCCCTGTTCGTGGCGCTCGTCGTCCTGAAGGCTCAGATGGCAGCCGATGACGCCGAGCCGGGCGCCGCCGAACCGCACGACCGCCGTCGCGAAGCCGCGGCGGTGCAGGCCGGGGGTGAGGGGCAGCAGGACGTCCTCGGTGCGCTCGACGGTGGCCCGCAGCGAGCAGAGCAGGGCCGGTCCGGCGGCGGTGGCACCGCCCGAGAGGATCACGAGGCCGGAGGCCGCCGCGAGTCGGGCGAGCTTCTTACGCCACCGGAAGAAACGGGGGGCCTCCTGGACGAGCACGAGGTCTGGGGCGCAGGCGCGGATGACGCGCGCGAGCGCGTCGGTGTCGTCGCGCATCGACCGGATGTTGTAGCTGAGCACCCGGAGGACGGCGGATCCGTCGGCTTCGGTTCGGGAGTCGGGCAGCAGCGGGTCGGAGGTCGCCATGCGGATCAAGATACGCCGCGCCCGGCTGCGGCTCGAAGGGGTTGCTCGCCCCCGCCGCCCCTACCCGTCCCGGCGGCTATGAGAGTGCCGTCGGCCCGCACACCGACACCGGGAAACCGCCGACTCCCACCGGAACGGCTGCGCCCGCCGGGCCCCTGGGGGCGCGGCGGGCGCTGTTGTGCGTGGAACGGGAGTTACATGATCGGGTCCGGTTCGCGGGCCAGGTCCGCCGCGCCCACCAGGCCCGCCTTGTTGCCCAGCTGGGCCGCGATCACGTCGGCGACCGGGCGCCAGTTGCCGCCCACCAGCCAGCGCTTGTAGGACTTGCGGATCGGCTCCAGGACCAGTTCGCCCTCGTCGGAGAGGCCGCCGCCGACGATGAACGCCGAGGGGTCGAAGAGCGAGGCCAGGTCGGCGAGGCCCGCGCCGGCCCAGCGGGCGAGTTCGCGGTAGGAGTCCACCGCCACCGGGTCGCCCTGGCGCGCGGCCATCGAGATGTGCTTGCCCTCGATGCCGTCCGGGGTGCCGTCGCCCAGCGACAGCAGCACCTCCGCGTTCTCGGGCGTCGCGTTCGCGCGCTGCTTGGCGTAACGGACCAGCGCGCGGCCCGACGCGTACTGCTCCCAGCAGCCCTGCGAGCCGCAGCCGCACAGCAGCCCGTCCGGGACCATCCGGATGTGGCCGAACTCGGCGGCCACGCCGAAGTGCCCGCGGCGCAGCTTGTTGCCGATGATGATGCCGCCGCCGAGGCCGGTGCCGAGCGTGATGCAGATGACGTTGCGGTGGCCCTTGCCCGCGCCGAACTTGTACTCGCCCCACGCGGCCGCGTTCGCGTCGTTCTCGACGACCACCGGGAGGCCCACGCGGGCCTCGACCTTCTCCTTCAGCGGCTCCTGGCGCCAGTCGATGTTCGGCGCGAAGTAGACCGTCGAGCGCTGACGGTTGACGTATCCGGCAGCACCGATCCCCACGCCGACGATCTCGTGTCCGGCACGGGCGCCCTCGACGGCAGCGGCAATGGCGTCCACGATGGCCTCGGGCGTGCCCGGAGTCGGCACCTTGTGGGTCGAGAGGATGTTGCCTTCCTCGTCGACCACACCGGCCGCGATCTTCGTGCCGCCGATGTCGACGCCGATGGTGAGTCCCATGAATCCCTCAGTTTCGGTCGAGCCCCGCTACGGCCCACCGTACCCGAGGGGCCGTAAGGGTGTCGGACAGCTCCCTCCACCCCCCGAAACCCGGGCCTCTGCAGCCTCTGCGGCCTCTGACGGCTCTCCCTGCCGGCCTAGTCGAGGTCGATGTGCTCGCCGGGGCCTTCGTCCCCGTCCTGTCGGCGTGGGTCCATGTCGCCGGACGTGCGGTTGGTCCAGCGCTGCTCCTGGGCCTCGACCGCGGAGCGGTAGGCCGCGAGCAGCTCCGAGCCGGCCGCAGCGAGGTGGTCGAAGACGTCCGGGTTGCGCTCGATGACCGGCTCCACCGCTGCCTTGGCCTGCTGCACGACCTGGCGGACCATCTGCTGGGCCGTGCCCGATGCCGCCGCGCCGAGCAGCGGCGCCTGCAGCCCGGACAGCTTGTCCGCGACGGCGTCGACGAGTTTCTTCAGCTCCTCGGCTGCCGAGCCGGACGGCGAGCCGTACCGGGCCCGGCGGCGGGCCTTCTCCGCGGCGAGGTCCTCGGCGCATGCTGTCGCCCAGGCGTCGGCGTCGGTCACCCGCACTTCCTCGGCCTCCTCCTGAGCGGCGTCGGAGGAGGGGCGCTCTTCGCTCATGGCGGACTCCTGACTGCGGTTCGTACTCCCGACGTTACCCGAACGGGGGTACGTGCTTCATCAGATGAGTCCGGGGGCGCGCACCGCCCCTACGAGGTGCGCGGCCACAGCTCCGGGTCCGGTGCGAAACGGATGCGCAGCTCGCCCTCGCGCAGCGCCGCCCCGGCCACGGTGCAGCGGCGCAGCGCCGACGGAAGGGGAACGATGCGGCGGAACGGCCCCGCGGTCACCACGATCTCGTCGCCGCGCCGGACGAGGTCCAGTTCCTCGCGTATCGCACCGGGCAGCGGGATGTGCCACACGAGCACTCCGTCCTCGGCGAGCCGGTCCGCCACGGGCCACTCGGCCGGGGAGGGCGCCGCGTTGACGTCCGGGACCGCGAGCGCGGCGAGGTCGTCGGCGCCGCGCGGGTCGTGGCCGAGGTGCGGGACGCCGTGCACGGCGTACGCGCCCTGCCACTCCTGAAGGGTCTTGCGCTGCTGGGCGGCGAACTGCGCGAGCCAGGCGTCGTGGCCGCTGTCGGGCAGGACGCGGTTCGCGACCAGGGTCTCGGGGCGCAGGGTGCGCAGGGCGAGGCCGGTGACGGCGGTACGGACCGCGTCGGCGGCGGCAGGGCCCGGTTCTGCGACCAGCCACACGCTGGTGGCGCGGTCGGCGAGGACGGCCTCGACGGCGGCCAGTTCCACGTCCCAGCGGGCGCTGGTCTCGTACAGCCACTCGGAGGGCATCGGCACGCCCGCGAGCCGACCGAGGACGGGGCGCAGGGCGCGCGCGGCCTGCCGCTCCGGCGGGAGCAGCCGGCGCAGGTAGCGGCGGAGTTCCTCGGGCAGGGCGAGGAGGACGAGCGCCTGCGGAACGGGGGGCAGGTCGACGACGAGGAGGTCGTGGGACTCGGAGAGCGCGGTGTCGCGCACGGCGCGCAGCAGGGCGAGTTCCTCGGCGCCGGGCAGGGGGGTGACCTCCTCCGCGTCCAGCGGGGCGGCGCCGAGGAGGTCGAGGGCGGTGGCCGCGCGGTCCTGGAAGGCCACGAGGCCGTCGCGGAAGCGGGCGGCGGCGTCCGGCCGCCAGGCGGTGAGGCCGGGTGCGGCCTCCACGGGGCGGGCGCCGGTGGGGACGCCGAGTACGGCACCGAGGGTGTCGGTGCGGTCGGCGCTGAGCACGAGCGTGCGGCTGCCCCGGCGGGCGGCGTTCAGCGCGGTGGCCGCGGCGACGGTGGTCCGGCCGGAGCCGCCGGGGCCGGTGATCAGGATGGTGCGCATGACCGTGAACGGTAACGGAGAGGTACTGCCGCGACGCGACAGCACCCGCGCGTGCCGTGGCCGTCACCTGTACCCCGGCCGGACGTCACCTCTCCCGCACTCGAAGGAGGTTACTTCTCCCCCGACTCCACCCGCTTCTTCAGCCCGGCCAGCGCGCGGTCGGTGATGACCTTCTCCGCCTTGCGCTTGATCATGCCGAGCATCGGGATCTTGACGTCGACGGTCAGCCGGTAGGTCACCTCGGTGGCGCCGGCACCGGCCGGCTTGAGCAGGTACGAGCCGTCCAGGGAGCGCAGCATCTGCGACTTGACGAGGGTCCAGGAGACCTCGCTGTCGCCCGTCCAGGTGTACGCGAGCGTCTGGTCGTCCTTGATGGCACCCGCGTCCATGACGAGGCGCACCTGCTCGGCGCGGCCCTGGTCGTCGGTGGAGAGGACCTCCGCCTCCTTCACCTCGCCCGTCCAGTCCGGGTAGCGCGCGAAGTCGGCGATCACCCGCATGACGTCGGCCGGAGCCGCCTCGATCGTGATGCTCGAGCTGGTGTGTTCCGCCATCGCCGTGGCTCCTCCAGATGCGGTCCGGTGAGGGAGGTGGTGCGCCGTGCGCACGTGTGTGCAGCGTGAAGGCTACCGCGCAGGCGCGGCGCCGGTACCACCCCACCTGGGCTTGGGCCGCAGGGACCGTCTCGGAGCCCGGGCGCCGACCCGCGGACCGCTCACCACTCCAGTACCCAGGGCTTCCCGCTCCCCGCGAAGTGCCCCACGTTCACGCACTCCGTCGCCCCGATCCGCATCCGGCGCACCAGCGGCTGGTGGACGTGGCCGAACAGGGAGTACCGCGGCCGGGTGCGGCGGATGGCGTCGAGCAGGGCCCGGCTGCCGCGCTCGAAGCGGCGCGCCACCGTGTCGTAGACCAGTTCCGGGACCTCCGGCGGGATGTGGGTGCACAGCACGTCCACCTCCCCCACGGCCTCGATCTTGGCCGCGTACTCCTCGTCGCTGATCTCGTACGGGGTCCGCATGGGGGTGCGCAGGCCGCCGCCGACGAAGCCGAAGGTCCAGCCGCCGATCTCCGCCCGCTCGCCGTCCAGCACCCGGGTGCCCTCACCTGCGCACTCGGGCCACAGGGGCGGCATGTCGACATTGCCGTAGGTGGCGTACGTCGGGGTGGGGAACGCGGCGAACAGCTCGGCGTACTGCCGACGCACCGCCTTCTCGATCGCGGCGGCCCGGTCCATGCCCACCCCGGCCCACAGCTCGGCTCCGAACGCGCGCGCCTCCTCGTAGCGGCGGGCGGTGCGCAGTTCCACCAGCCGGTCGGCGTTCTCGGTGCCGAACAGGTCGGCGAATATCCCGCGCGAGTGGTCGGCGTAGTCGAGGAAGAGGATCAGGTCACCCAGACAGATCAGGGCGTCCGCCCCCTCGCCCGCTTCGGCCAGGTCGCGCACATTGCCGTGCACGTCGCTGACCACGTGGACACGCGTCCTGGTGTTACCGCCCGATGTGGGTGCCATGACGATCAAGCGTAAGGCTGTGGGGCAAACGTGAACAGTAGCGGCGGGACCTGCGGTTACTGGCCGGTAAGTCAAGGGGTGGACTACTGTGCGCCGAGGAACGCCAACACGTGTGACGCACGGAACATCTCGTCGGGACCCCCTGTCGGAGAAGCCATACCGGCGGGTAACGTCCGGGCAGTCCAGTCGTGCTCAGGGTTTCAACCAGTGAATCCCGGAGGAATCCCGAGCACCTGACCGAGCCTTGGACCGCACCGTCGCAGCACACAGAGTCGTGGCGTCGGCGCCCTGTGAGGAGCAGCAGTCTTGCGCGAGTTCAGCCTTCCGGCTTTGTACGAGGTCCCTGCGGACGGAAACCTGACCGACATCGTTCGCAGAAACGCCGCGCAGCATCCGGACGTCGCCGTCATCGCCCGCAAGGTCGCGGGCGCCTGGCAGGACGTCACCGCCGCCGCCTTCCTCGCCGAGGTGCAGGCCGCGGCGAAGGGCCTGATCGCCTCCGGAGTGCAGCCGGGCGACCGGGTGGGTCTGATGTCGCGGACCCGCTACGAGTGGACGCTGCTGGACTTCGCGATCTGGAGCGCGGGCGGGGTCACCGTGCCGGTGTACGAGACCAGCTCGCCCGAGCAGGTGCAGTGGATCCTCAGCGACTCGGGCGCGACCGCCTGCATCGTGGAGCAGGACGCGCACGCCGCGACCGTCGAGACGGTGCGCGAGAAGCTGCCCGCGCTCAAGCACGTGTGGCAGATCGAGGCCGGGGCCGTGGAGGAGCTGGGCCGCGTCGGCCGGGACGTCAGTGACACGGCGGTCGAGGAGCGCAGCTCCCTCGCCAAGGCCGACGATCCGGCGACGATCGTCTACACCAGCGGCACCACCGGGCGCCCCAAGGGCTGTGTGCTGACCCACCGCAACTTCTTCGCCGAGTGCGGGAACGTCGTGGAGCGGCTGCGCCCCCTGTTCCGTACCGGCGAGTGCTCGGTCCTGCTCTTCCTGCCGCTCGCGCACGTCTTCGGACGTCTGGTGCAGATCGCGCCGATGATGGCGCCGATCAAGCTGGGCTGTGTCCCGGACATCAAGAACCTCACCGACGAACTGGCCGCGTTCCGGCCGACGTTGGTCCTCGGCGTGCCGCGCGTGTTCGAGAAGGTGTACAACTCGGCGCGCGCCAAGGCCCAGGCGGACGGCAAGGGGAAGGTCTTCGACAAGGCGGCGGACACGGCGATCGCCTACAGCAAGGCGCTGGACTCGCCGTCCGGTCCGTCCCTCGGCCTGAAGATCAAGCACAAGGCGTTCGACAAGCTCGTCTACAGCAAGCTGCGCGCGGTGCTGGGCGGCCGCGGCGAGTACGCCATCTCCGGGGGCGCCCCGCTGGGTGAGCGCCTGGGCCACTTCTTCCGCGGCATCGGCTTCACGGTCCTGGAGGGCTACGGCCTGACCGAGTCGTGCGCGGCGACGGCGTTCAACCCGTGGGACCGGCAGAAGATCGGTACGGTCGGCCAGCCGCTGCCGGGTTCCGTGATCCGCATCGCGGACGACGGCGAGGTGCTGCTGCACGGCGAGCACCTCTTCAAGGGCTACTGGAACAACGAGGCAGCGACCGCCGAGGCGCTGGCCGACGGCTGGTTCCACACCGGCGACATCGGCACCCTCGACGAGGACGGCTACCTCAGGATCACCGGCCGCAAGAAGGAGCTCATCGTCACCGCGGGCGGCAAGAACGTGGCCCCTGCGGTGATCGAGGACCGCATCCGGGCGCACGCCCTGGTCGCGGAGTGCATGGTGGTGGGCGACGGGCGGCCGTTCGTGGGGGCGCTCGTCACGATCGACGAGGAGTTCCTGGGCCGCTGGGCGGCCGAGCACGGCAAGCCGGCGGGTTCCACCGCGGCGTCGCTGTGCGACGACCCGGATCTGCTCGCCGCGATCCAGGACGCGATCGACGACGGCAACGCCGCGGTGTCGAAGGCGGAATCGGTGCGGAAGTTCCGCATTCTGCCCTCCCAGTTCACCGAGGAGTCGGGCCACCTCACGCCGTCCCTGAAGCTCAAGCGGAACGTGGTGGCGAAGGACTACGCGGAAGAGATCGAGGCCCTCTACCGGAAGTAGTCGGCCCCCTCTCACGGCTTACGTCATGGCGCGGTGTCCTCGGAAAGGACCCGCGCCATGGTGCGTTCCGCGAGCGCGGTGATGGTGAGGAACGGGTTGACGCCGAGGTTGCCCGGCACCAGGGAGCCGTCGGTGACGTACAGCCTCGAGTAGCCCTTCACCCGGCCGTGGTCGTCGGTCGCCCTGCCCAGCACGCAGCCGCCGAGCGGGTGGTACGTGAAGTCGTCGGCGAAGACCTTGCTGCCGGCGCCGAAGAGGTCGTACCGGTAGATGGTCGAGTTGGCGGTGTTGATCCGGTCGAAGAGCTTCTTGGCCATGCTCACGGAGACGGCGCTCTGGGCGGCGCTCCAGCCGAGTTTCACGCCGTCGGTCGAGGGGTCGTACGTGAACGAGGCCCGCTGAGGGTTCTTGGTGATCGCCAGATAGAGGCTGACCCAGTGCTCGAGCCCCGTCGGCAGCGGGGCGATCTCGGCGAAGACGGGATTGTCGGCGTTGGCCCAGTCGTCGATGCCCATCACGGGGATGGTGGACTCGTCGGCACCCACCGTGTCCCAGACGTGGTTGGCACGGGCGAGCATCACGTTGCCGTTGGTGCCCCAGCCGGTGCCGACGCTCGCGTCGAGCGCGGGCAGGGTGCCCTTCTCCCGCGCGCGGAGAAGAAGTTCGGTGGTACCGATACTGCCCGCCGCGAGGAAGAGGTACGTGCACCCGTACTGCTTGGTCTCGACGACCGCGCCGGTCACGTCGATCCGGTCGGCGGTCAGTACGTAGGTGCCGTCGGCGGCTCTTCGGATCTCCCTGACCCGCTCCAGCGTGTTGATGGTCACGTTGCCGGTGCCGAGCGCGGAGGCGAGGTAGGTCTTGTCGAGGCTGCGCTTGCCGTGGTTGTTGCCGTAGATGACCTCGCCGGCGAGAGCGGACCTGGTGGCGGTGCCGTCCGCCTCGCGCCGCATGTAGGCGAAGTCGTAGACGTTGGGCACGAATGTGGTCTTCAGGCCCGTGTTCGCGGCGGCCTTCCGGGAGGTGCGGGCGAACCGGTACCACTCGGTCGACTCGAACCAGGCGCGGTCGATCGTGTTGACGCCGAGCATGGACCGGGCGCGCGGGAAGTAGGTGCCGTACATCTCGGTGGCGTCGACAGTGGGGAACTGCTCGCTGAAGTACGACTGGACGGGTGTGACCGCCATGCCGCCGTTGACGAGGGAGCCGCCGCCGACGCCGCGGCCCACGTACACGGACATGGCGTCGAAGTGCACGCGGTCGAGGACGCCGGGGTAAGGGCTGATGTCCCGGTTGACGACGTCCAGCCAGAGGAAGGTGGCGAGCGGGGCCTCGGTGCGGTTGCGGAACCACATGGATCTGCCGTCCGGGGCGCTGGTGGAGCAGAACACCGTGCCGTCGGGGCCGGGGTTGTTCCACAGGCGGCCCATCTCCAGGACGAGGGTGCGGATGCCGGCCTGGCCGAGGCGGAGGGCGGCTACGGCGCCGCCGTAGCCGGAGCCGATGACTATCGCCGGGGCGCTGTCGACTGCGTCGGGCTCTGCAGCTTGGGCCGAGTGCAGGTTGATGCGGGTGAACCCCAGTGCGGCTGCCGTTTGCAGGGCTGCGACACCCAAGATCTGACGGCGTGTCAGGTTTGTTGTCATGGGCGCAGCATCGGCGGAATTTTGGGTTCCGGCTAGGGTCCGGGCGCCTTCTGGGATGCCTCGTCCTGCCGTCGGGCGGGTGCGGGTTGTTCGTGGTTCCTCGCGCCCACGCGGCGGAGCGCATATCGATGCAACCCCGCGCCCCTAGCGGGCGCGACCACCCTCAGAGAAGTTGCCGGAGCCTCTCCGCCAGCAAGTCCCAGCGCCACTTCTCCTCGATCCACCGCCTGCCCCGCTCGCCCATCCTGCGCCGCAACTCCGGGTCTTTCAGGAGGGTGATGACGCGGTCCGCCGTCTCCTCCTCCGAGCCGCCGCGCACCACCCATCCCGTCTCGCCGTCCAGGACCGCGTCCGGGGCGCCGCCCGAGTCGCCGGCCACCACCGGGAGGCCCGTCGCGGAGGCCTCCAGGTAGACGATGCCGAGGCCCTCCACGTCCAGGCCGCCCCTGCGGGTGCGGCACGGCATCGCGAAGACGTCGCCCGCCCCGTAGTGCGCGGGCAGCTGGGACCAGGGCACGGCGCCGGTGAAGTGGACCGCGTCGGCGACCCCGGTCTCCTGGGCGAGCCTGCGCAGGTCCCTCTCGTAGGGCCCGCCCCCGACGATCAGCAGGACCGTCTCCGGCTCCTCGGCGAGGATGCGCGGCAGCGCCCGGATGAGGGTGTCCTGGCCCTTGCGCGCGACCAGGCGGGAGACGCAGACCACCACCGGGCGGTCCGTCAGCCCCAGGCGGGCGCGGACCTCGTCGCCGCCCGAGCCGGGGTGGAAGGTCTTCTCGTCGACGCCCGGCGGCAGCTGCACCATCCGGTCGGCCGCCTGAGGGGTGAGCGCCGTGGCGATGCGTGAGCGGGTGTACTCGCCGAGGTAGGTGATCGTGTCCGTGGACTCGCCGATACGCCGCAACAGGGTGCGTGCGGCGGGCAGTTGGGCCCAACCCGCCTCGTGGCCGTGCGTGGTGGCGACGAGCCGCCGCGCGCCGCCCGCCGCAGCGCCGGGGCCATCAGGCCGAGCGGTGCCGCCGCCCCGAACCACACCGAGGTGCAGCCGTGCTCCCTCAGCAGCCCCACGGCCCGCCGGGTCGCGGCCGGTGTCGGCAGCAGCATCGTCGTCCGGTCCCGTACGACGGTGAAGGGCTGTTCGGCGTCGAAGGCGGCAGTCGCCTCGGCGCCCTCGCGGCCGCGCTTCCAGGTGGAGGCGTAGACGACCAGCCGGTCGGGGTCCAGACGGAGCGCCATGTTGTGCAGGAACGCCTGGATGCCGCCGGGGCGCGGCGGAAAGTCGTTGGTCACGATGAGGGTCTTGTGCATCGTCGTCGACAGTACCGAACCGGTTGTGCGACCGTACTCACAGCGCCGTACGGCCGCGTTTGCCGCCCCCCGCCCGGCTCGACGCGAGATCATGGCCCGTCGGTGACAGCGATACCGGACGCGTGAGGACAGGGACTGAAGGTGTACATGGCGGGCGCACGGCGCATTCCGGTCTGGCTGCTGCTCGCCACCTGGCTGCTGACGAGACTCGTCCTGCTGCTCTTCGTCTTCAAGGTGTGGGTCTTCCCCGGGCCGGACGTCACCAGCGACGTCTCGGTGATCTACCAGGGCTGGTACGAGACCTTGCGCACCGGCACGTTCCCCCAGGGCGACGTCACCTGGCAGTACCCGCCCGCCGCGGCGCTCGCGATCCTGTCCCCCGCGCTGCTGCCCTTCCTGCAGTACGCGCAGGCGTTCTTCGTGCTCGCCTGCGTCGCCGACCTGGCGGGTTTCGGCCTTCTGCTGTACGCGGGCCTGAGGCGCGGCAAGTCCCTGCGCGGCGCCTGGGTGTGGGTGGTCGGGGTTCCGCTGCTCGGCCCGACGGTGTACGCCCGCTACGACCTGATGGTGACGGCCGTGGCGGTCGCCGCGCTGCTGGCCGGGATGCGCCGCCCGCGGTTGATGGGAGCGCTCGCGGCGTTCGGCGCACTGCTGAAGGTGTGGCCGGCGCTGCTGCTGGTGGGCGCCGGCAGGCGACGGGCCTGGATCTCGGCCGCCGCGACGGCGGGCGCTCTCGCCCTGCTGTTCGCCGTGTCGATGCCCGGCGCCTTCTCCTTCCTGACCGCCCAGCGCGACCGCGGCACCGAGGTGGAGTCGCTGGGCTCGCTGGTGTTCCACGTGGCCCGGCACTACGGCTGGGAGGGCCGGGTGATGCTCAACTACGGCTCGGTGGAGTTCCTCGGCCCCTACGTCGACTGGGTAAGCGCGGCAGCCCTCTTCCTGACCGTGATCGCGTTCGGCTGGCTGCTGCTGTGGCGGGTGAGTGTGCGCCGCCTGCCGCCGCACGCGCTCGCGGACGCGGCCTTCGTGGCGGTGCTGCTGTTCACGCTCACCAGCCGGGTGATCAGCCCGCAGTACATGGTCTGGCTGGTCGGGCTCGCGGCCGTCTGCCTGTGCTTCCCCGGCAGCCGGATGCTCCTGCCCGCCGGGCTGGTCCTGGCCGCCTGCCTCGCCACGGTCCTGGAGTTCCCGGTGTACTTCGCGAACGTCGTGGCGAGCGACCGGCTGGGCGTCACCCTCCTCGCCACGCGCAACGGCCTGCTGCTGCTCGCCGCACTGACCGCGGCCAGGTCCCTGTGGCGCACCACGGTCTCCCGCCCGACCGCGACGGTTCCGCCTCAGACCGCCCGCACCCAGGAGACGCTCACGCCCTCCTGAGCGTCGCCCCTGCTCGGTGCCGGGCCGAACCGGCGGTGCCCTCAGCGGAGTTGGGACCTCAGATACGCCCGCCACTGCTGCGTGAACTTCTCCGGGGTCGTGCCGAGCACCCTTGCGAGGGCCGTCTCGACCGATCCCTCACGCTTCCCGTGGTCGCCGACGGCCCGGTAGAAGTCGTTCAGCCGGGCCTCGCCCCAACGGTCGGCGATCATCCGGCAGGCCATCCAGCCGCTTTCGTAGGCCTGCGCCAGTTTCCCCGCGTCCCCGGAGAAGGCGAAGTCGGAGTCCCGTGGCAGCGCGGACGGGGCGGTGCCGAGCCCGACGGCGCGCTCGAGTTCGGGCGCCACCTGGGCGGGGGTCCGGCCGGTGCGACGGTAGCCGACCCAGTCGGCGTACCCCTCGGAGAGCCACAGGGGTGTGGCCGCCGTGGTGTGGCGGCGGGTGGCGACATGAGTGGTCTCGTGGGTGAGGACGACCTGTTTGCCGAGGTCGCCGAGGATCGCGTAGGCGTCCGGGTTGACGGTGATCCGGTCCGCGGGCGCCGTCCCGCTCCCGCCCACCTCACCGGTGGTGACCGCGGCTATCCCCCGGTACCCGGACGCCGGTGCGCCGAGGAGCGCCGCCATGCCTTCCAGCGACTTCGGTACGAGCACCACGACCCGGCCCGGCCAGCCGGCCCCCCACGCCTCGGTGACGGCGGGCACCGCCCGGTCCGCGAGGCGCGCGTACTCCCGCAGCGTCTCCCGCGGTTGCCCGACGCCGAGGACGAGACTGTGCGCGCCGCGAACCGCCTCGACGGCGCCCTGGTCCCACAGTTGCCGGGCGGCCTTCCGCGCGGGCTCGTCGGAAGTGAGGTACCAGCGTCCGCCGGTGCGGGTCAGCCGCAGTGACCGGGCGGCGGTGACCGGCGCCTGGTCGTATCCCCTGACGCGGTAGCGCAGTTCGGCGTCGGCGGTGGCCCGGTCACCGGTCAGGTGAACGGCGGTGAGCCGGTACGACCAGTCGGCCAGCGGCACGGCGCGCAGGTTGTCGAACCCGGTGGTGCCCGCCGCGCGGGTCTGGGTGGCGAGGAACGCGGAGCGGTCGCCGTCCAGGACCGCCGTCGCCCGCCGTTCGAGCAGTTGCCGCACGGCGGCCGTCCCGTTCCCGGCGGGGGCGGCGCCGCCGCAGCCGACGAGCCCGGCCAGCAGCAGGACACAGCACGCCACGATCCCCGACGCACGCCCACGATCAGCCACCGTCCGATCGTACGCGGCGGCCGCTCGCCGCTCGCGCGCCGGTTTCGGCAGCTGACCGGCGCCTTCAGGGCCTGGTGACCGAGGCGATCGGCATCATGCCGACCGGGTCGTAGCGCACCGCCGCCCCCGGGTGGGGTGCGTGGATGACCTGGCCGTTGCCGACGTACATCGCCACATGGCTGGCGTCGGAGCGGTAGACCACCAGGTCCCCGGGCTGGGCCTGGGACAGCGGCACCCGGCGGCCGGCGTACCGCTGCTCCTGCGAGGTGCGCGGCAGTCCGACGCCCGCCCGCGCGTACGACCACTGCATGAGGCCCGAGCAGTCGAAGCCGCCCGGCCCGTTGGCGCCCCACACATACGGGCGGCCGAGCGCCGAACGGGCAGCGGCGACGGCCGCCGCCGCGCGGGAGTCGGGCGCCGCGGCGGGGGTGAGGGCGGGCACCTCGCCGGCGGAGCGGGAGGCCCGCTGGTAGGCGGTGCGCTCCCCGTCCGGCAGGGAGTTCAGCAGCCGCTGTGCCGCGACGAGCTTCCGCTCCACGGCCTTCTTGTGCTGCGCGACCGCCTCGCGGCTCTTCTCCAACTGGGCGAGCTCACCGGCCACCACCGCACGTTCCCGGGCCAACCGGCGCAACGCTCCCTGGAGTTCCTTGAGCTGCCCCGCCTGGCGGGCGCCGATGCGGTCCAGCACGGCCGCCCTGTCGAGGTACTCGCCGGGGTTGTCCGACAGCAGCAGCGCGAGGGAGGAGGCGAGTCCGCCGGAGCGGTACTGCGCCCCGGCGAGCGCACCGAGCGCGTCCCGCATGCTGTTGACGCGGTCCTGCTGCCGGGCGACGCGGTCCTGTGCCCGGCCGACGTCCCGGCGCAGCGCGTTGGCGCGTTCCCCGGCCCTGTTGTAGGCCTCGGTGGCCTGCTCCGCCTCCCGGTACAGCTGGTCCACCGTGGCCCGGGTGTCGCGTGGCGCGGCGTTCGCCGGTACGGCGCCCAGTGTCGCCGCGGCCGCCGCTGCGGCGGACAGTACGGCGGCTGCCCTCTTCAGGGCTCGGTTGGACTCCGCGGCGCTGGCGCCCTGGCGCATGCCGGACGGTGCAAGGCGGCGATGGGACCCCACGACCGGTCGCTCTCCTTCCGCTGACGAACCGCCCGCCGGGCGGCGGGGGAAACGCGGCAGACAGTAGCGGGGTGATCACCGCGGGTCCAAAGACCTCGAGAGGCCGACAGAGCGACGCCCCGCCGCTGACGCAGGTCATCGGCGGGGCGTGGAGTCAGCGGGAGTCGCTGGAATTCGCTCGTTCGGGCGGTGTGGTGTCGTGCGGTTCGAGGAACCGGGTAACCGGGTCGGACTCGGAACCGGGATTTCAGACCCGGACGCCGAACATGAACGGTCCGCCGATCGTGGACATCGACTCGTAGCGGACGACGGTGCCGGTGCGGGGGGCGTGCAGGACCTGGCCGTTGCCCGCGTAGAGGGCCACGTGGTGGAGGTCGTTGAAGAAGAACACCAGGTCGCCGACCTTGAGGTCGTTGACCGAGTAGATGCGGGTTCCTATGTTCGCCTGCTCCTGCGAGGTGCGCGGGATGGAGACGCCGGCCTGCGCGTACGCCCAGGAGGTCAGACCCGAGCAGTCGTAGGCGTTGGGGCCCGTGGCGCCGTAGACGTACGGCTTGCCGACCTGGGTCTGGGCGGCGGAGAAGGCGGCACCGGCCCGGCCGGAGCCGACGCCGACGCTGAGGGCGGTGCGCTCACTGGCCCGGCTGGCGCGGTTCTGGTCGTCCTGGAGGGCGGCCCGCTGCTGGGCGGTGAGGCTGTTGAGGAGCTTCTGCGCCGCGGCGAGCTTGCCCTGGACCTCCTGCTTCTTCTTGCCCAGTTCGGTGCGGGTGGCGGCGAGGTCCTTGAGCTTGTCGGTGGCCTCCTGGCGCTCCTGGGCCAGCTCGCGCTGTTTCTCCTGGATCTTCTTGAGCGCCTCGACCTGCTGGCTGCTCAACTGGTCGAGGGTGGACGCCTTGTCGAGGTAGTCGTCCGGGTTCGAGGAGAGGAAGAGCTGGAGGGAGGGGTCGATGCTGCCGGTGCGGTACTGGGCGCTGGCCATGGTGCCGATGCCGTCGCGCAGCTTGTTGAGCTCGTCCTGGCCCCGGGCGACCTTGTCCTGGAGGGTGGAGATCTCCTTCTGGAGCTGCTCCTGCTTCTCCTTGGCCCCGTTGTACTGCTCGGTGGCCTTCTCCGCGTCCTCGTAGAGCTTGTCGACCTTGGACTTGACCTCGTCCACGCTCGGCTTGGCACTGGGCGCCGCGTTGGCGGCGTTCGCGCTGAACGCGACAGCGGCGGCGGCCGCGGTGGTCAGCACGGTCACACGTGCACGGCTCGGCTGCTTGGGTCGACGGTGGGACGCCACGGAAGCAGGCTCCTTCTTCTGAGTGATCACCCGCTCGGAGGTTCGAGGCCAGACCCTAGTGACCTCATCGTGATGAATTCAAATCCTCACACCAAAAAATCCGGTCACGCAATGCATTCTTTGCACATGAGGCACAGGAAGTGAGGCAGTCCTGACGCTACGTCGCGCGACGGTTCCGTCAATTCGGGCATTGAGCCTGTACGTTGCGCTTGGTGACGTAAGTGATCCCGGGCCCGATTTCAGCCGCGCGAAAGACGCTTCAGTAGCACCGCCGAGGCGACCGGGCGCGCTCCCGCCCTCGCGACTCCGTCGGCCACCTCACGGTCCGTGGAAGCGACGATGACGGGCCGGCCCGGCGGCTCGGCGCGCACCAGCTGGCGGATCAACTCGTCGGCGGTGACGCCCGGTTTGGAGAACAGCACCCGCACCCCGCGCGGCGGCGCGAGCAGCACCGGTGCGGCCAGTTCGGCCCCGTCGAAGACACAGGTGACCTCGGCGCCGGTCTGCGCGGCGAGTTGGGAGAGCTGACCGAGGAGCCTCAGACGCTGCTTCTCCAGCGGCATCTGCGGATACCCGGTCTTGGTGACGTTGTAGCCGTCGACGACCAGATGCACCTGGGGCAGTGCGAGCAACTGGTCGAGAATCGCGGGATCGTTTTCGGACAGCGCACGGGCGGCGATGTCTTTCGGAGTCATTCGTCCTGGTTCGACCGCGTCCACCGTCTCCGCCGGCCGTACGGAGACCGGTGGCAGCGCCAGTTCACGGCGCAGCCCCTGGGCCGCGTCGAGCAGGGTGTCCAGCAACAGCCGCACCCGCATGTCCTCGACACTGCGCCCCTCGCGCGCCGCTCTGCGGGTGGCCTCCAGGGTGGCCTCCGCCTCGCCGAGGCGTGCCTTGAGCCGCCGGGTCTCGCTCTCGGCGGCGGAGAGCTGGGCCTGCCCCTCGGCGCGCACCGCCTCGATCTCGCCCTGGGCCTTGCGCAGGGCGGCCTCGCCACGTCTGACGTCGCTGAGGGCGGCTCGCAGTTTGCGGTGAAGCGAGTCGGCCTCCTTGCGGGCCGCGTCCAGCTCCGCCCGCAGCCGCTCGGTCTCGGCGCGGGTGTGCTCGCGTGCGGCCGCCAGCTCCGCGCGCAGCCGCTCCAGCTCGGCCCGGCTCTCCTCGTCGGCGCGCTCGGCGTCGACGCGCTGGGCCTCCTCACCGGCGGCGGTCACCAGCTTCACCCAGCCCGCCGGGCGCAGCACATAGGCCGCGGCCGCCACGTCGAGCGGGTCCGCGGCCGGGGGCGGCGAGCCGGAGTCCAGGGCGCCGGCGAGCTCCGGCTGGGCCTCTCTGAGCTTCTCGGCGATGCGCTGCCGGAACAGCGCGTCCGTCTCCACGGCCGCCGCCATGGCGTTGCCGGCGAACTTCGCCCGGCGGGTCGGGGTGAACCGGGCGTACTGGCGCAGCTGTGCGGGCAGTTCGGCGAGGGTCAGCCCGCCGAAGCCGTCGGACACGATCTGCACGACCCGGCGGCGCACGCCGTCGGGCAGCGGACGGTCGAGCACCTCAGCGGTGCCGTCGACCGGCTCCCCGCCTGTGGTCTCAGCCATCCCTCACACCCCATACGCCCTGCGGGGCCGCCTCCCTCAGGAGCCGGCGCCCGGCCTGTCCACGAGTTCCACCTGGTCGACCGCGTTGCACCAGCGGCAACGGACCGACTCGATGGTCTCACTGACCACCTCGCGCTCCTCGACCTTCGGCTCCCCGGCCAGATCGAGGTGCACGTACTCGACGACCTTCGACGAGCGGGTCACGTCGAAACGGGTGAGGTTGCCGCAGAGCGTGCAGCGCCAGCGGGTCGTCTCCGTCGGCAGGGGAACCGTCATCGTGGGTGCTCTTCCTTCTTCCAGTCTCCGTGATGCGCCAGTTTCCCTGGAGCGTGTGGCTCGTAACCCTACGGCCTGCCGAGTACCCGTCGCCCGCCCGTTCCACGGCGGCGAGGCACTCTGTGCGTATCCGTCCGGTTACGCCATGCTCTGTACCATGATCAGCACCTGGAGCAGGGCGGCCGTGGGAGCGCTGCGCGGACAGCCCGCGCCGGTGACGTACGGGCTGATCGTCCTGTGTTGCGCACTCTTCGTCGTGGGACCGGCCGCGGGGTTGAGTCCGGCCTACGGGACCGGGGACGCGCTGCTCGCCGCGCAGCGGGCCTACTTCGCCCGCTGGGGCGTGGTGCCGGTGGAGCTGTTCAGCGGGGCGCCGCGGGCGGCGCTCACGCCCGCTACCGCGCTGTTCGTGCACGGCAGCTGGGTGCATCTGCTGGGCAACATGCTCTTCCTCTACGTCTTCGGGGCCATGGCCGAGGAGCGGATGGGGCATGTGGAGTTCGCCCTGTTCTACCTGGGATGCGGCTGTCTGGCGCTGCTGGGGTACGCGGCGGCCAACGCCGCGTCGGCGCAGACGCTGGTCGGAGCGTCCGGGGCGATCTCCGCGGTCCTGGGTGCGTTCCTGTTCCTCTTCCCCAAGGCGCGGGTGACCAGTCTCTTCCCGTTCCTGTTCTTCCTGCCGCTGAGGTTCCCGGCCTGGGTGGTGCTGCCGTTCTGGGCGTCCCTGCAGTGGATGGCGGCGGGCCGGGCCGCCCAGGGGCCCGGGGTGGCCTACCTGGCCCACCTGGTGGGGTTCTCGCTGGGGTTCGTCTACGCGTCGGTGCGCTACACGCGTACGAGTAGGGTGAAACCACCAGCCGAGGCCCCCGAGGGAGAACAGCAGCCGTGATCACCGCGATCGTGCTCATCAAGACCAGCGTGGACCGGATCCCCGAGATCGCGGAGCGGATCGCCTCGCTGGATTCCGTCAGCGAGGTCTTCTCCGTCACGGGGACGTACGACCTGATCGCCATGGTGCGGGTGAGGGAGCACGAGGAGCTGGCGGACGTCATCCCCGGACGGATCAGCAAGATCCCGGGGGTCGAGGCGACGGACACCCACGTGGCGTTCCGTACGTACTCCCAGCACGACCTGGAGGCGGCGTTCGCTATCGGGCTGGACTCCTGATCCGCCCGATCCACTGAACACCGCCTCACCGGCCCTGCGCGATCTCAGACCGCCGGGACGCAGCGGCCGTTCTCCGTGCGGTACTGCCACCGCGCACCGTCGCTGACCAGTTCCTTCACGGCGTTGACGAAGCGCTCCACGTGCTCGTCGGGGGTGCCGGCGCCGAAGCTCACCCGGATCGCGTTGAGGGACTTCTCCCCGGGCGCCGCCTCGGGCGCGCCGCACTCGCCCTGGGTCTGGGGGTCGCTGCCGAGCAGGGTGCGGACCAGCGGGTGGGCGCAGAACAGGCCGTCGCGGACGCCGATGCCGTACTCGGCGGAGAGCGCGGCGGCGAAGTGGGAGCTGTTCCAGCCCTCGACGACGAAGGAGATGACGCCGACGCGGGCGGCGTCGTCGCCGAAGAGGGAGAGGATCCTGACCTCGGGGACGTCGGCGAGGCCCTCCCTGACCTTGCGGATCAGGTGCTGCTCGCGGGCGACCAGGGTGTCGAAGCCGGCCTCGGTGAGGGCCTTGCAGGCGGAGGCGATGGCGTAGGCGCCGATCACGTTCGGGGAGCCGGCCTCGTGGCGGGCGGCCGTGTCGTGCCACTCCACGTCCACTCCCCCGTCCGTCCTGCGCGTGACCTTGCGGCTGGCGCCGCCGCCCGCGAGGTACGGCTCGGCCTGGCGCAGCCAGTCGGCGCGGCCGGCCAGGACGCCGGAGCCGAAGGGCGCGTAGAGCTTGTGGCCCGAGAAGGCGACCCAGTCCACGTCGAGGTCCTTGACGGACACCGGGTGGTGCGGGGCGAGCTGGGCGGCGTCCAGGACGATACGGGCGCCGTGCACGTGCGCGGCCGCCGCCAGCTCCTGTACCGGCCACAGCTCGCCGGTGACGTTGGAGGCGCCGGTGACGCAGACCAGGGCCGGGCCGTAGGGGGCGCGGTCGGCGAGGGCGCGCTCCAGGGTCTCCACGGCCTGCCCGGGGCTGCTCGGGGCGTCGAGGTAGGTGACCTGGGCGGCCCGCCACGGCAGCAGGGAGGCGTGGTGCTCGGTCTCGAAGACGAAGACCTGGCAGTCGGCCGGGAGGGCGGCGGCGAGGAGGTTGAGCGAGTCGGTGGTGGAGCGGGTGAAGACCACCTGGTCGGTGTCGCGGCAGTCGAGGAACTCGGCGACCGTGCGGCGGGCGTTCTCGAACAGGTCGGTGGACAGCTGGGAGAGGTAGCCGGCACCGCGGTGGACGCTGCCGTAGTAGGGGGCGTACGCCGCGACGTCGTCCCAGACGCGCTGCAGCGCGGGGGCACTGGCCGCGTAGTCGAGCGCGGCGTACGTGACGTCGCCGCCGGTCACGAGCGGGACGGTGACGCCACGACCCAGAACGGGCAGCGGGGCACAGACGGACTGGTCGGCGGCAAGGGTGGAGACGGACATGGGTGTACTCCCGTAGAGCAGGCGAGACTCACCGGTGCCGGAGGCGCGCACGGGCGCAGCGGTGTCCACGGCACGGAGAAGGTGAAGGAAAAAAGGGGATGCGGAGGCGGGGCTCTGCGGCCCTAACGCATTCGCTTGCTCACGGAAGGCTCCCTCGAACGACCAGGACCCCTGGAAGGCACGAGGGGTCCGCGCTTGCCGCAGACCTCGCTGCCTGCGACCTGGTCTTCACCCGGGGCACCCCGCCACGGACGGAGGGTTGCCGGACAGCCGGCCGGGGCCGAATGACTGTCGCTCATGACCTGATGTGGAAATTACGGCAGGTGATCACCTGCCCGCAACTTCTGTCCGTATACCGGGACGGGCGGTCCCGTCCCGGTGGGTCACCGAACCAGGTGGTGCTTCGAGCGCCGCCCCCAGCGCATGCCGAACAGGACGAGGCTGGCCAGGAACACCACTATGCCGATGATCAGGAGGTAGAACAGCCCCTTCGCGACCGCGCCGATGATGCCGAGGGCGACCGCCGCAAGGATCAGGAACAGGAAGACCGCCATGGTGACCAACTTCTTTCGGCCCGGGGGTCAGCGGCGCGCGAGGCGGCGTCCGCGGTCGGCACCGGGCTCATAGGCCCTGTCGTAGTGTTTGAAGATCTCTTCTTCCCGCTCCACGGGCAGGACGTCGTCCACACCGATCGACGGCGCCTTGCGCACCTGCCCTTTGGAGTGCGCCACCTGGACGTACCCGGGTCCCACGGTCGCCTCGTCCAGGGGAACGAAGACGAGCCTGTGCCGGGTCGCCATTCCGGTGCGGACGGTGGCCATGGCCGGGGTGTCGGTGGTGGTGTCGACGTACACCGCCTCCAGGGACCCGATCTTGCGGCCCTTGGCGTCGATCACGTCCCGGTTGCGCCACTCGCGGATATCGGCTGAATGGATCATGCCCAGCCTCCTTGCGGCCCGCGGGGAGAGCTGCCACTTATCTCACTTTACCCCGGCCAGCCTGACCTGGCCTTTTCCGCGGGCGCGCTCGGCGTCAGGCGTTGCTGGCGGCCACCCACCGCTCCAGGGCACGCTTGGCCGCGCCCGAGTCGATCGACTCGGCGGCCTTGGCCATGCCGGTGCGGATCTGGTCCGCCAGCGGGCCGTCGCCCGGCTCCAGCGCCACCAGCGCCGCAGCCGAGTTCAGCAGCACGGCGTCCCGTACCGGGCCCCTCTCCCCGTCGAGGAGGCGGCGGGCGACCTCGGCGTTGTGGGACGGGTCGCCGCCACGCAGGGCCTCCACCGGCACCAGTTCGATACCGGCGTCCCGCGGGTCGAAGGTCTCCTCGGTGACCTTGCCGTCGCGGACCACCCAGACGTGGGAGGTGGCAGTGGTCGTCAGCTCGTCGAGGCCGTCGTCGCCGCGGAACACCAGAGAGGAGTTGCCGCGCTCGGCGAGCACACCTGCGATCATCGGCGCCAGGCGCGGGTCTGCCACGCCGACCGCCTGGGCCTTCACCTTCGCCGGGTTGGTCAGCGGGCCGAGGGCGTTGAAGACCGTCCGGATGCCCAGCTGACCGCGCGCGGCGGCGACATGGCGCAACGCGGGGTGGAACTTCACCGCGAAGCAGAAGGTGATGCCCGCCTCCTCCGCGACCTGCGCGACCCGCTGGGGCGTCAGGTCCAGGTTGACGCCCAGCTTCTCCAGGACGTCCGACGATCCCGACGCCGACGAGGCCGCGCGGTTGCCGTGCTTGACGACCTTGGCCCCCGTGCCGGCCACCACCAGCGCCGACATCGTGGAGATGTTCACCGTCCTCGCGCCGTCGCCGCCCGTGCCCACGATGTCGACCGTGCGGCCCGACACCTCGATCACGTTGGCGTGCTCGTACATCGCCCGGACCACACCGGTGATCTCCTCGACGGTCTCCCCCTTGGCCCGCAGCGCCACCACGAACCCGGCGATCTGCGCGTCCGTCGCCTCGCCGCGCATGATGCGGTCCATCGCCCAGGCCGTGTCGTCCGCGCTCTGGTCGCGGCCCTCGAGGAGCCCGTTCAGCACCTGGGGCCAGGAACGGCCCGCCGCGGTGTCGCCTCCAGCGGGGTGCACAGCGCTCATAAGCCGCTCCTGGGTCGGTGTCCCGGACTACGGGACGCAAGTCTCGAACGGGTCCACCCTATCCAGCCGGGGGCATGGCGAAGGGCCCCGTCCGAACACCGGACGGGGCCCTTTACCGTGGCGTGGCGTGCAGCGATCAGTGGTGGCCGTGGCCGCTCGTGATCTCCTTGTACTCCTCGACCGTGGGCTTGGGGATCTGGTTGTCCTCCCCGTAGTACGCGTTGCTGAGCTTGGCACGCAGCTTCGCGGAGCCCTTGATCTTCCGCTCGACGCCGTTCTCGTCGACCGTCGGGCCGAGCTCGACCGGCTTGTACTGCTCGTGCGCCGTGAGCGTGTGCAGCTGCTCCTGGCTGAGCGGCTCGTGGACCTCGATGAACTCACCGTGCGGCAGCCGCTTGATGATGCCCGACTCGCGGCCGTGCAGCACCTTGTCGCGGTCCCGACGCTGCAGACCGAGGCAGATCCGCTTGGTGACGATGAACACGAGCACCGGCACCACGAAGAAGGCGACGCGGACGAACCAGGTGATCGCGTTGATCGACAGGTGGAAGTGGGTGGCCCACAGGTCGTTGCCACCACCGACCAGCAGCACGAAGTACCACGAGATCCAGGCGGCACCGAACGCGGTGCGCGTGGGAGCGTTGCGCGGGCGGTCCAGGATGTGGTGCTCGCGCTTGTCGCCGGTGACCCAGGACTCGATGAACGGGTAGACCGCGATCGCGACCAGGACCAGCGGGAAGATCACCAGCGGGACGAACACACCCAGGACGAGCGTGTGACCCCAGAAGTTGATCTCCCAGCCCGGCATCGTGCGGATCAGGCCCTCGGAGAAGCCCATGTACCAGTCGGGCTGGGCGCCCGTGGACACCTGGTCCGGACGGTAGGGGCCGATGGCCCAGATCGGGTTGATGGTGGCGATCGCCGCGATGGCCGCGATGACGCCGAAGACCAGGAAGAAGAAGCCTCCGGCCTTGGCCATGTAGACCGGCATCAGCGGCATGCCGACGACGTTGGTGTTCGTCTTGCCGGGGCCCGCGAACTGCGTGTGCTTGTGGTAGACGACCAGGATCAGGTGGCCGACCACCAGGCCGAGCATGATGCCCGGCAGCAGCAGGATGTGGATCGAGTAGAACCGGGCCACGAAGTCGCCGCCCGGGAACTCGCCGCCGAAGAGGAAGAACGACAGGTACGTGCCGACGATCGGCACGGACAGGATCGCGCCCTCCATGAAGCGGACACCGGTGCCGGAGAGCAGGTCGTCCGGCAGCGAGTAACCGGTGAAGCCGGTGAACATGCCGAGGACGAACAGCAGGAAGCCGAACAGCCAGTTGATCTCACGCGGCTTGCGGAACGCGCCGGTGAAGAACACGCGCATCATGTGCACGAACATGCCGGCGAGGAAGATCAGCGCCGCCCAGTGGTGGATCTGCCGGACCAGCAGACCGCCGCGGACGTCGAAGCTGATGTGCAGCGTCGAGTTGAACGCCTCGCTCATCAGCTGACCCTGCAGCGGCACGTAACTGCCGTGGTACACCACCTCGTTCATCGACGGGTGGAAGAACAGGGTCAGGTAGACACCCGTGAGGATGATGATGAGGAAGCTGTAGAGGCAGACCTCGCCCAACATGAACGACCAGTGGTCGGGGAAGATCTTCCGCATGTTCGACTTGGCCAGGGTGTAGATGCCCAGGCGTCCGTCGGCCCAGTCGGAGACGCGCTCGCCGGCCGGTGCCCGTCCGCGAGACGCGGACCCGTTGCTCGTTGTAGTGCTCATCCGCGCTCCCAGAAGGCAGGACCGACGGGCTCCTCGAAGTCGCCGAGCGCCTCGAGGTAACCGTCCGCGTTGACGCCGATGCGCAGCTGCGGCAGGGCGTGACCGGCCGGGCCGAAGATGACCCGGGCACCGTCGGAGAGGTCGAAGGTGGACTGGTGGCACGGGCAGAGGACGTGGTGCGTCTGCTGCTCGTACAGGGAGATCGGGCAACCGACGTGGGTGCAGATCTTGGAGAACGCCACGATGCCCTCGTGGGACCAGGACAGTTCCTTCTTGTCCTTGATGTTCTCCGGCTGCAGCCGGACGATCATCAGCGCCGCCTTGGCGATCTCCACCTGGAAGTCCTCGCTGGTCTCCTCCAGGCCCTCGGGCTTGGCGAAGGTGAGCGAACCGACCTGGACGTCCGAGGGACGCAGCGGCTGGTTCGTGTTCATGTTGACGAGGAGCTTGCCCTTGGACCACATCGTGTGGCGCAACTTCGTCCCGGGCAGGGAGCCGAGGTCGCGCAGCAGGAAGAGGCCGGAGAGCGGGAACATGGCCAGCGCGCCGAGCATCGTGGTGCGGATCAGCTTGCGGCGGCCGATCACCGACTCCTTGGCGCCCTGCCGGAAGTCGGCCATGACCTTGGCCTTGACCTCGGGGGACGCCTCGACCGGGTGACGCTCGTCGGCGATCTCCACGTCGGACATCAGGGTGCGGGCCCAGTGGACCGCGCCCGCGCCGATCGTGAACAGCGCCACGCCGAGCGTCAGGCCCAGCGCGAAGTTCATCGCGCTGATGTGCCCGATCGGGAAGACGTAGATCGACTTGTCGTTCGGGATCCCGACGTACGAGGCGATGAAGCCGATGGTGGCCAGCATCGACACGGTGAACAGCAGGGCGACCGTGCGCTCGGAGCGCTTGGCGGCCCGCTCGTCGATGTCCTGGATGCGGTGCTCGTGGGGCGGCAGCCCCGGGTCGGCGAACGGGTTCTCCTCGTCCGCGACGGCTACCGCACCGGACTCGGTGTCCTGCTCAGCGGGCAGGTTCTCTTCTGGAATGTCGTGGCTACTCATGACTTCTTGGCCTTTGCGGTCCGAGCGGCGACCCAGACGGCGACGACGATCAGCGCGCCGAGGCCGAAGATCCAGGCGAACAGGCCCTCGGAGACCGGGCCGAGGCCGCCCAGCTTGAGACCGCCGGGGTTCTCGGTCTGGTCACCGTTGACCGCGTTCAGGTACGCGATGATGTCCTTCTTGTTCTGCTGCGACAGCGTGGTGTCCGGGAAGGACGGCATGTTCTGCGGGCCCGTCAGCATGGCCTCGTAGATGTGCTTGGGGGCGACACCCTCGAGGCTCGGGGCGAACTTGCCGTGCGTCAGCGCGCCGCCCTCACCGGTGAAGTTGTGGCACTGCGCGCAGTTCGTACGGAAGAGCTCACCGCCCTTGGCGATGTCGGCGCCTTCCGGGCTGTAGTCGTTCTTCGTCGGGATCGCCGGTCCGGCGCCGAGGGACGAGATGTACGCCGCGAGCTGGTCGATCTGGGTCTGGTTGTAGATCGGCTTCTTCCGCGGCACCTGGGCGCCCTGCGAGGTGGCCGCCGGCATACGACCGGTGCCGACCTGGAAGTCGACGGCCGCGGCACCCACGCCCACCAGGCTCGGACCGTCGGAGCTGCCCTGACCGTTGGTGCCGTGGCAGCTGGCGCAGCCCACCTGGTAGAGCTTCTTGCCCTCGTCGATGGCGAGGGACTGGGCGGTCGTATCGGCCTGCGCCTGGGTCGCGGGCGCGAACGCTGCGTACAGCCCCCCGGTGGCCGCCAGCGCGAGGAGTAGGACGACGACAGCCGCCAGCGGATGGCGTCGTCGTGCGGAGAGCTTTTTCACGGATTACCCCGGTGTCAGGATCTTCTGCGTCGATGCTTCTGGAGGTGGATCGGGTCGTCGGGGGCGATCGGCTCCCCCGGTCGGGGACCGTCCGCCGCGCGGCGGCCGACTACCGGATCATGTAGATCGTGGCGAAGAGGCCGATCCAGACGACATCGACGAAGTGCCAGTAGTAGGACACGACGATGGCGGCGGTCGCCTGCTCATGGGTGAACCTGCGCGCCGCGTAGGTGCGGCCGAGGACCAGCAGGAAGGCGATGAGACCACCCGTCACGTGCAGGCCGTGGAAGCCGGTGGTCAGGTAGAACACCGAGCCGTACGGGTCCGAGGACAGCGAGAGGCCGTCCTTCTTGACCAGCTCGGTGTACTCGAAGATCTGACCGCCGACGAAGATCGCACCCATGATGAAGGTGACGATGAACCAGCCCCGGAGCTTCTTCACGTCCCCGCGCTCGGCGGCGAACACGCCGAGCTGGCAGGTCAGGGAGGAGAGCACCAGGATCGTGGTGTTCGTCGCCGAGAACGGGAAGTTGAGATGGCTCGCCATCTCCTTCCAGTGAGCCGGCCCGGTCACCGATCGCAGGGTGAAGTACATCGCGAAGAGGGCCGCGAAGAACATCAGCTCGGAACTCAGCCAGATGATGGTTCCGACGCTGGTGAGGTTCGGCCGGTTGACCGACGGGTGCGCGTGCCCGGTTTCTACTGTCGTTGCTGTCGCCACGACCGACATTATGTCGGTCGCTTATCTCGCCCTCACTCCGGGGGGTGCCGTTCGGAGTGTCCGTACCGTCTGTAGTGCCCGGATGGGCGCACCGAAGGGGGGTGCGCGCCGGTGTCGGCCCGGTGTTCCAGGGGGTAGCATCCGCACCGATGGTCCGTTCCGTACGACGACGACGTCCCGGAGGGAAGCATGCAGCCGACCGCCACGGTGCTGGTCTACAGCGACGACTCCAACACCCGCGCCCAGGTGCGGCTGGCCTCCGGCCGCAGGCCGGCTCCGGACGTTCCCGAGGTGGAGTTCGTGGAGTGCGCCACGCCGGAGGCCGTGCTCAGGGAGCTGGACAAGGGCGGCATCGACGTGTGCGTGCTGGACGGCGAGGCCGTGCCGATGGGGGGCATGGGCGTGTGCCGGCAGATCAAGGACGAGATCTTCAATTGTCCGCCGGTGCTGGTGCTGATCGCTCGGCCTCAGGATGCGTGGCTCGCGACCTGGAGCCGCGCGGATGCGGCGGTGGCGCTGCCGGTCGAACCTGTCGAGTTCGCCTCTGCTCTGGCCGGGCTGTTGCGGCGCAGGGCCCTTTCGAGCGCCTGAGAGCTCGGTTCCCGGCGTTTTGCCTCGCGCCCCTTCCAGGGGCGCTCAGACGCTCTCCGGGCTCAGTCGTGCCGTCATCGCGGGGTTCGAGGTGTCGGGGGTCAGGGCGCTGCCCTTCTGCCACTTCTCCCAGTCCACGTTCCAGTCGCCGAAGCCGTTGCCGAACGGTTCCATCTGTTTGCCGCCCGAGTTGACGACCTGGACGATGTCGCCCTGCCGGACCGTGTTGTAGAACCACTGGGCGTACGAGGTGCTCATCCCCGTGCAGCCGTGGCTGACGTTGGCGTACCCCTGGGAGCCCACGGACCAGGGGGCGGCGTGCACGTACTCGCCGCTCCAGGTGACCCGGGCCGCCCAGTAGACGTTCAGGTCGTAGGAGTCGCTGGAGCCCGCCGAGATGCCGATGGTGGTCCCGCGCATCCGTACGACGTAGCTCTTGTTCAGGATCACCTTGACGCCGTTGCGGGTCTCGTAGCCGGGCTTGCCGGTGGTGATGGGGATCTGCTTGATCACCTGGCCGTTCTTGTAGACCGTCATCCGGTGTGACCCGGAGTCCGTGACGGCGATGACGCTGTCTCCCGTGGTCAGCTTCACGGGCTTGGTGTCGCCGCCCCAGAGGCGTTCGGCGATCTTCACGCCGGCGAGGTTGCTGTAGGCCGTGACGGTGGCGTGGACGGGCCAGTAGTCCTTGGGGCGGTAGTGCAGCGTCTTGTCGTCCACCCAGTACCAGGAGCCCTCCACGGCGGGCACAGAGTCCACCCTGAGGGCACGCTCGACGATGGCCCGCTGTGCCCTGTCCTTGACGGGCTGGCTGAGGGTGGCCGTGACGGGCTGGCCGACGCCGTAGGTCCCGGAGTCGGGGCCGAAGGTGACGTTCAGGACCTTGCTGGTCTTCGGGGTGCCGGTGTCGAACTCCAGGGTCTTGCGGCCCGGGTTGCCGTCCTCGTCCTCCGTGCTGACCTGCACCGTGTAGTGGGTGCCCGCGGCCAGCGGTGAGGTGCTGTGCCAGCGGCTGCCGTCGGCGGAGAGTTCGCCGGCGACGTAGCGTCCTCGGGAGTCGGTGGCGGTGACGTCCGTGATGCGCGCGTCCGAACCCGAGGCGGTGATCTCCAGTGGTTTGTCCGGGTCGACCTGCTTGCCGTCGCCGACCGGTGCGTTGAAGGCGATGTCGTCCGCCGCGTCGTACGGCTTCGCCGCCGGGTCCCCGTCCCCGCCGCAGGCGACGAGACCCGCACCGAGGGCGATCACCAGCAAGGTGCAGCCGACGACCGTGCCGTTCCTCAAGAACGCTGTGTGGCTCATGCCCTCACGCTAGGAACGTCCGTCAAGCATGGCGCGCCGGGCAATCCGTGTGGGGGACGTCAGACGCGGCAAAAGAGGGAGCCCGGACACTCCAGGCGGTGTGTCCGGGCTCCCGTCGCGCTCGGTGCGTGTTACTGGGTGCGGTTCTCCCCGCGGTAGTACTCGAAGACCCAGCCCCACAGGCCCACCAGGATCAGCGGGGCCGAGAAGTACAGCAGCCACCAGCCGATCGCGATCGCCAGGAAGGCGAACGCTCCACCGACACCGAGGGCGAGCGGCTGCCAGCTGTGCGGGCTGAAGAAGCCGATCTCACCGGCGTCGTCGGCGACGTCGGCCTCCTGGTCGTCCTGCGCTCCCGCGTCGACCCGCCGGGCCGTGAAGGCCAGGTAGTAGCCGATCATCACGCTCAGGCCGAAGGCCAGGAAGAGCGCGGTGGTGCCGGCCGGCTCCTTCGACCACAGGCCGTAGATGATGGCCATGACGAGGATGAAGACGGACAGCCACAGGAACATCTTGCCCTGGATCTTCACTTGCCGGCCTCCTTGCCACCAGCGACGCCCTTGCTGCCGGCACCCGCGTACTCGAGCTGCTCGAGCGCGGCGATCTCCGGGTGGTGCAGGTCGAAGGCGGGCGATTCGGAGCGGATCCGCGGCAGCGTGAGGAAGTTGTGCCGCGGCGGCGGGCAGGAGGTCGCCCACTCCAGCGAACGGCCGTAGCCCCACGGGTCGTCGACACCGACCGGCTTGCCATACTTGGCCGTCTTCCACACGTTGTAGAGGAACGGCAGGATCGACAGGCCGAGCAGGAAGGAGGAGATCGTCGAGATCGTGTTCAGGGCGGTGAAGCCGTCGGCGGCGAGGTAGTCCGCGTAACGACGCGGCATGCCCTCGGCGCCCAGCCAGTGCTGCACCAGGAACGTGCCGTGGAAGCCGATGAACAGCGTCCAGAACGTGATCTTGCCCAGGCGCTCGTCGAGCATCTTGCCGGTGAACTTCGGCCACCAGAAGTGGAAGCCGGAGAACATCGCGAAGACGACGGTGCCGAAGACCACGTAGTGGAAGTGCGCCACCACGAAGTACGAGTCCGAGATGTGGAAGTCCATCGGCGGCGAGGCCAGGATGACACCGGTCAGACCACCGAACGTGAAGGTGATCAGGAAGCCGGTCGCCCAGAGCATCGGCGTCTCGAAGGACAGCGAGCCCTTCCACATCGTTCCGATCCAGTTGAAGAACTTCACGCCGGTGGGTACGGCGATGAGGAACGTCATGAAGGAGAAGAACGGAAGCAGTACGCCACCGGTGACGTACATGTGGTGCGCCCACACCGTCACGGACAGACCGGCGATGGCGATGGTGGCGCCGATGAGGCCCATGTAGCCGAACATCGGCTTACGGCTGAAGACCGGGATGACCTCGGAAATGATTCCGAAGAACGGTAGCGCGATGATGTACACCTCTGGATGGCCGAAGAACCAGAAGAGGTGTTGCCACAGCAGTGCGCCGCCGTTGGCCGCGTCGAAGACGTGGGCGCCGAACTTGCGGTCCGCCTCCAGGGCGAACAGCGCGGCCGCCAGGACCGGGAAGGCCAGCAGCACGAGCACACCGGTCAGCAGCACGTTCCACACGAAGATCGGCATGCGGAACATCGTCATGCCGGGGGCGCGCATGCAGATGATCGTGGTGATGAAGTTGACCGAGCCGAGGATCGTGCCGAAGCCGGAGAAGGCCAGACCCATGATCCACATGTCGGCGCCGACACCCGGCGAGCGGACCGCGTCCGACAGCGGGCTGTAGGCGAACCAGCCGAAGTCGGCCGCGCCCTGCGGGGTGAGGAAGCCGCCGACCGCGATGAGCGAGCCGAACAGGTAGAGCCAGTAGGCGAACATGTTCAGCCGCGGGAACGCCACGTCGGGCGCGCCGATCTGGAGCGGCATGATCCAGTTCGCGAAGCCGGCGAACAGCGGCGTCGCGAACATCAGCAGCATGATCGTGCCGTGCATCGTGAACGCCTGGTTGAACTGCTCGTTCGACATGATCTGCAGGCCCGGACGGGCCAGCTCGGCGCGCATGAGCAGCGCCATCACGCCGCCGATCAGGAAGAACGCGAACGACGTCGTCAGATACAGCGTGCCGATCGTCTTGTGGTCGGTGGTCGTCAGCCACTTGATGACGACGTTACCGGGTCGCCTGCGCCGTACCGGCAGCTCGTTCTCGTACGACTCTGCTGCCGCGGCACCCTGGGGTTCGTTGAGGATGCTCACAGGTTGTTCGTCTCCCGGTTCTTCTCGTGGCTCGTCTGCGCGATGCCGGCGGGAATGTAACCGGTCTGCCCCTTCTTCGCGAGGTCCTTGAGGTGCTGCTCGTACGCTGCGGGCGAGACGACCTTCACGTTGAACAGCATCCGGGAGTGGTCGACGCCGCAGAGCTCGGCGCACTTGCCCCGGAAGGTGCCCTCCTGGTTGGGGGTCACCTCGAAGGCGTTGGTGTGGCCCGGGATGACGTCCTGCTTCATCAGGAACGGCAGCACCCAGAAGGAGTGGATGACGTCACGCGAGGTGAGGATGAAGCGGACGGTCTTGCCCTTGGGGAGCCACAGGGTGGGACCGGGGTTGCCCGTCTGCGGGTTCCGCGTGGCGGGCGTGCCGAAGTCGTAGACACCGCCGGCGTTCGCCGGGAAGTCGTTCTTGAACCGGTCCGGAATCGCGACCAGGTTCTTGTCGGTCTTCGCGTCGCCCGTCACCCCGTCCACGGGGGTGATGTAGTTGAAGCCCCAGCTCCACTGGTAGCCGATGACGTTCACGGTGACGTCGGGCTTCTTGGAGAGGCTGAGGAGCTTCGACTCGTCGCGGGCGGTGAAGTAGAAGAGCACCGAGACGATGATGAGCGGGACGACCGTGTACAACGCCTCGATCGGCATGTTGTACCGGGTCTGCTGGGGAACCTCGACCTTGGTGCGGCTGCGACGGTGGAACATCGCGCTCCACAGGATCAAGCCCCACACCAGCACGCCGACGGCGAGCGCGGCCGCCCAGGACCCCTGCCACAGGGAGAGGATCCTCGGAGCCTCTTCCGTGGTCGGGGTGGGCATACCAAGGCGGGGGAAGTCCTTGTATGTGCAACCGGTTGCGGTCGCCAGGACCAGGCCCGCGGTCAGTGCCTGCAGCAGCTTCCGCCGCATCGGGCGCCGCGGCGAGCGGTCGGAGCCGTTGGGACTCACGTAGCGCCTTCCCGAGAGTCTCGCCCGCGCGGTTGGCTGCGGCCTTCTCGCTGGTCGGTCGCCGCCCTGCGTCGGGCAGGGGTTTGGATGTTTATGCGGACCAAACCCTACTGGACGCCTTCCGGCGGGTTGCGGGGAGGGTGCCGTACGCGCCGCCGGGTCGCCCCGAAGGGGTGGAGTGTGGCAAATGGGGCGCCCAACAGCTCGGGGATACGGCTTGTGTGGCGGGTGCGGGTGGTTTCGGGTCGATCGCTCCCCCAAGTTCTCGACTTCGCTCGAACAGGGGGACCCCCATCGCGGCGGAGCCGCACATCGACGCAGCCCCGCGGCGGGCTCCGACCCCTTGAGGTCGGCTGCACTTGCCCGGCGTTCTAGCGTTGCTGTGTGGGTTACTTCGATGCTGCTTCCGGTGCTCCCCTCCATCCCGTTGCCCGGCAGGCTCTGCTGGCCTCGCTCGATGAGGGGTGGGCCGATCCCGCACGCCTGTACCGCGAGGGGCGGCGGGCGCGGTTGCTGCTGGACGCGGCGCGGGAGGCGGCCGCCGATGCGGTGGGCTGCCGTCCGGACGAGCTGGCCTTCACCTCCTCCGGGACGCGGGCGGTGCACGCGGGGATCGAGGGGGCGCTGGCGGGGCGCCGCCGGGTCGGACACCACCTGATCGTGTCAGCGGTCGAACATTCCTCGGTGCTTCATTCGGCGGAGGTGTTCGAGGCGTCGGGCGGGACGGTGACCCGGGTGCCGGTCTCGCGCGCGGGCGCGGTCACCTCCGGGCAGTACGCGGACGCGTTGCGTCCGGACACCGCGCTGGCCTGCCTGCAGTCGGCCAACCACGAGGTGGGCACGGTGCAGCCGGTGGCCCAGGTGGCCGAGGTGTGCCAGGCGGCCGGGGTGCCGCTACTGGTGGACGCGGCGCAGTCACTGGGCTGGGGTCCGGTGGAGGGCGACTGGTCGGTCCTGACGGCCAGTGCGCACAAATGGGGCGGGCCGTCGGGTGTCGGGCTTCTCGCGGTGCGCAAGGGGGTGCGGTTCGCACCCCAAGGGCCCTCGGACGAGCGGGAGTCGGGGCGGGCGGCCGGGTTCGAGAACATCCCGGCGATCGTGGCGGCCGCGGCCTCGTTGCGGGCGGTACGGGCGGAGGCGGCCGAGGAGGCCCGACGGCTGCGGGAACTGACGGAGCGGATCCGGGCGCGGGTGCCGGAGCTGGTCCCCGATGTGGAGGTGGTGGGCGATCCGGTGCGCCGGCTGCCCGGGATCGTCACCTTCTCCTGTCTCTATGTCGACGGAGAGACGCTGCTGCACGAGCTGGACCGCGCGGGCTTCTCCGTCTCGTCCGGTTCCTCCTGCACGAGCAGCACGCTGACGCCGAGCCACGTGCTGAAGGCGATGGGGGTGCTGAGCGAGGGCAACGTGCGCGTCTCGCTGCCGCCGGGGACGCCGGAGGAGGACGTCGAACGGTTCCTGAAGGTGCTGCCGGAGGCGGTGGCGGGGGTCCGGGAGAAGCTGGGGGCGCCCTCCCCGCGGACCGCCGGGCCACAGGACGCCCTGGTCGTCGACGCCCTCGGCAAGCGCTGCCCGATCCCGGTGATCGAGCTGGCCAAGGTCTTCGGGAACGTCCCGGTCGGCGGCACGGTCCGCGTCCTGGCCGACGACGAGGCGGCGCGCCTGGACATCCCGGCGTGGTGCGAGATGCGGGGGCAGGAGTACGTGGGAGAGGAGCCGGCGGAACGGGGGTCGGCTTACGTGGTCCGCCGGCTCTCCTAGCTGCGTGTCGTGGCCCGGCTGCGGCCTCAGGCCAGGTGTTCCCGGACCTCCGCGGCGGCCTCGTCCCCGTACGCCTTGGTGAAGCGTTCCATGAAGTGCGCCCGCCGCAGCTGGTACTCCTGCGTGCCCAGCGTCTCGATGACCAGGGTCGCGAGCATGCAGCCCACCTGGGCGGCCCGCTCCAGCGTGACCCCCCACACCAGCCCGGAGAGGAATCCGGCCCGGAAGGCGTCGCCGACGCCGGTCGGGTCCACCTTCGCCGTCTCATCGGGAACTCCGACCTCGATCGGGTCCTCACCGACGCGCTCGATGCGCACGCCGCGGGAGCCGAGCGTGGTCACCCGGTGGCCCACGCGGCCCAGGATCTCGGAGTCCGACCAGCCCGTCTTGGTCTCGATGAGCCCCTTCTCGTACTCGTTGGAGAAGAGGTAGGTCGCCCCGTCCAGCAGTATCCGGATCTCGTCGCCGTCCATACGGGCGATCTGCTGTGAGAAGTCCGCGGCGAACGGGATGGACCGGGAGCGGCACTCCTCCGTGTGGCGCAGCATCGCCTCCGGGTCGTCTGCGCCGATGAGGACCAGGTCGAGGCCGCCCACCCGGTCGGCGACCGTCTTGAGCTCGATGAGCCGGGCCTCGCTCATCGCGCCGGTGTAGAAGGAGCCGATCTGGTTGTGGTCGGCGTCCGTGGTGCACACGAAGCGGGCCGTGTGCTGGGTCTCCGAGATCCGCACGGAGTCCGTGTCCACTCCGTGTCGGTCCAGCCATGCACGGTACTCGTCGAAGTCGGAGCCGGCCGCGCCGACCAGGATCGGCTTGGTGCCGAGCTGTCCCATACCGAAGGCGATGTTCGCGCCCACCCCGCCGCGGCGTACGTCGAGGCGGTCGACCAGGAAGGAGAGTGAGACCGTGTGCAGCTGGTCCGCGACGAACTGGTCGGCGAAGCGGCCGGGGAAGGTCATGAGGTGGTCGGTGGCGATGGAGCCGGTGACTGCGATACGCACGGCTAGGACACGCTCCTGGGGCGGAGGGGATGGACAGTTCACGCTACCCGGTCCACCGGGCCCTCTGAAGCAGGCAAAACTACCCGATGGTAGATCTTTCCCGGTGGGCTCGGGCCTGCCTACGGTGCGGCCATGACGAAGCTCGAGGTCCTCGGCACCGCACCGCTCGGCACGGAACCGGAAGGAGACCTGGCGTCGCTGCGCGGCGACTGTGCCCGCATGGTCCCGCACTGGGCCGCACCCGCGAAAGCCGCTCCCGTGCCGGTCTCACCGTCCCTGATCCACGGGGTCAGCGTGCCGCCCGCCTCCGCCCGCCTCCTGGACGCGATGTCCGACTACGGGGACTGATCCGGCGTCCGGCCGCGCCCGGCCGACCGGCGCACCCGCGAGGGAACCGTGCGCTCCCCCGCCGCGTCCCATCGCCGTCCCCCGTAAGAGGGAGGCGGGATACGACCTTCCGTGCCCCTTTTCCGGCACGGCGGGGTCTCCTGGGACAGCGTGGAGCCGAAGGAGCGATGCGGTGAACACCGAGCGACCCGACGACGTGAGCGAGCCGGCGGACGTCCCCGAGGGTGGGGGCGGCGCCGTGCCGCGACGGCGTTCCCCGGTGGTGGTCGCCTCGGTCGCGGCCGCGGTCCTGCTGGTCGGGGGCGGCGGGGCGTATCTGGCCACGACCCTGGCCGGCGGGGCGGGCGGCTCCTCCGCACCGGGTGGTGACGGCGCTCCCCCGCCGCTGGCCCTCGACGGCCGTGGCGGGGTCGGCTCGCCGGGCATCGCGGTGGGCGAGCCCAACCCGTACGGCACGACGTACCGCGCGGCGGGCAAGCTGCCCGGCGGACCCGGGTCGGCGCCCGTGTACTGGGCGAAGGGCGAGGTGACGCGCGACGAGGTGGCCCGGCTCGCCGAGGCGCTGGACGTGAGCGGCACGCCGCAGCGGGCCGGGGACTCCTGGACGGTGGGCGGCGGCAAGGACGGGGCGCAGCCGCTGCTGCGGGTGGCCGGGCAGGCACCGGGGATGTGGACGTTCAGCCGGTACGGACCCGGGTCCGACAACCTGTGCCGGGGCACCAAGGTGTGCGCCTTCGCACAGGGCTCCGCCGAGGGCTCCTCGTCCGTGGTGAGCGAGGCCGTGGCGAAGCGGGCCGCCGCTCCGGTGCTGAAGGCGCTGGGCCAGGACGACGCCAAGCTAGACGCGCACCAGGTCCTGGGCTCCCTGCGGGTGGTGAACGCCGATCCGCAGGTCGGCGGGCTGCCCACGCACGGCTGGTCGACCGGTGTCCAGGTGGCCGCCGACGGCCGCGTGGTGGGCGGCAGCGGCAATCTGAAGGCGCCGGTCAAGGGGGCGGTGTATCCCGTGCTCGACGCGAAGCGGACGCTGGAGCTGATGAACGGCGCGCCCTCGTACGGCCGCAAGGGCATCGGCGGCTGCGCCAGTCCGGTACCGGTGAAGGAGCGGGACGAGAAGCCGTGCGGGGCGTCCACCGCGGCGCCGAAACGGGCGTCGGCGACGGTGGAGGGCGCGGTGTTCGGGCTGGCCCGGCACTCCGTGAACGGCCAGGCGGTGCTGGTGCCGTCGTGGCTGTTCGAGGTACGGCCGACCGGGGACGGGGACGGCCTCACGGTGACGTATCCCGCGATCGACCCGCAGTATCTGACCACTCCGCAGCCGCCGGGGCAGCCGAGCCGGACGCCGTCCCCGGGTACGAGTGCTCCGGGCGGGACGCCGTCCCCGGCACCCGCGAAGCATGACGTGAAGGTGATGGGCTACACCGCCGACGGCCGGGACCTCACCATCGCCTACGAGGGCGGGGTGTGCGCCGACTACGCGGCGTCCGTGAGCGAGGGCTCGGACAAGGTGACGGTGACCGTGACCGAGACGCCCTGGCGGGGCAAGGTCTGCATCATGATCGCCAAGGTCTACCACCAGACGCTGCACCTCAAGGCGCCGCTGGGTGACCGCCAGGTGGTCGCTTCGGACGGCACTCCGATTCCGAAGGCGACGGTGCCCGCCGACGGGGCGGGGCCTCCGCTCGCGCGGTAGGAGGCTCCGCGGACGGACGAAGGCGGCGCCCCCGGGTGGGGGACGCCGCCTTTCCTTGTACGCCTACCGGTGGGCGCTGCTCAGCTGAAGGAGTCGCCGCAGGCGCAGGAGCCCGTCGCGTTCGGGTTGTCGATGGTGAAGCCCTGCTTCTCGATGGTGTCGACGAAGTCGATGGTCGCGCCGCCCAGGTACGGGGCGCTCATGCGGTCGGTGACGACCTTGACCCCGCCGAAGTCCTTCTCCACGTCGCCGTCGAGCGAGCGCTCGTCGAAGAAGAGCTGGTAGCGCAGGCCGGAGCAGCCGCCGGGCTGGACCGCGACGCGCAGCGCCAGGTCGTCACGGCCTTCCTGGTCGAGCAGGGCCTTGACCTTGGCCGCGGCGGCGTCGGTCAGGATGATGCCGTCGGTGACGGTGGTGGTCTCGTCCTGTACGGACATCTACATCTCTCCCGGGTTGTACGGAGACTGCTTGCCGACGAGTGCAACCGGCGTGGCCGCGGATTCATTCCGGGCCTGCGCGCGTCTTTTCGCGTCTCGCTTCTTCCTCATGCTCGCACACACGCCGGAACACGCACACCGGCCTGTGGAGGGACGGCGGTGGGCGGGCCGGGATTCACGTCACATCGACGCTATCGCCATCGTCAAAGTGACATGAAGCGGTTATGATAGATAGCGTCAATTCGACGAAAAGGCTTGTCCCGCATGTCCCGCCGGCCCACCTGAAGGGCCGGCGAGCCGCAGAACAGAAAGGGTGCGTGTCGTGACCACCGCCCAGACCCAGGAGCTCGACGTACAGCCGACGCCCCTCGCCCTCCTGCTCCTCGGCCGTGAGGCCGACCCGAAGAGCGAGCGGGGCGTCGAGTGTCCCGGCGAGCTTCCCTCGCCGTCCGACCCGGACCTGGTCGAGCGCGCCCGCGCTGCCAAGGAGAAGCTGGGCGACAAGGTGTTCGTGCTCGGGCACCACTACCAGCGCGACGAGGTCATCCAGTTCGCGGACGTCACGGGCGACTCCTTCAAGCTGGCCCGGGACGCCGCGGCCCGGCCGGAGGCCGAGTACATCGTCTTCTGCGGTGTGCACTTCATGGCGGAGTCGGCGGACATCCTGACGTCCGACCACCAGAAGGTGGTCCTGCCCGACCTCGCGGCCGGCTGCTCCATGGCCGACATGGCGACGGCCGAGCAGGTCGCCGAGTGCTGGGACGTGCTGACCGAGGCGGGGATCGCCGAGCAGGTCGTGCCGGTGTCGTACATGAACTCGTCCGCGGACATCAAGGCGTTCACGGGCAAGCACGGCGGCACGATCTGCACGTCGTCGAACGCGAAGCGAGCACTCGAGTGGGCGTTCCAGCAGGGTGAGAAGGTCCTGTTCCTGCCGGACCAGCACCTGGGCCGCAACACCGCGGTGCGCGACATGGGCATGTCCCTGGACGACTGCGTCGTCTACAACCCGCACCGGCCGAACGGCGGCCTGACCGCCGAGCAGCTGCGCGCCGCGAAGATGATCCTCTGGCGGGGCCACTGCTCGGTGCACGGCCGCTTCAACCTGGACTCGGTGAACGACGTGCGGGAGCGGATCCCCGGCGTGAACGTGCTGGTGCACCCCGAGTGCCGGCACGAGGTGGTGTCGGCGGCGGACCACGTGGGTTCGACCGAGTACATCATCAAGACGCTGGAAGCGGCCCCGGCGGGCTCGAAGTGGGCCATCGGCACGGAGCTCAACCTGGTCCGTCGCCTGGCGAACCGTTTCGCGCCGGAGGGCAAGGAGATCGTCTTCCTCGACCGCACGGTGTGCTTCTGCTCCACGATGAACCGCATCGACCTGCCGCACCTGGTGTGGGCGCTGGAGTCCCTGGCCGAGGGGAACCTGGTCAACCGCATCGAGGTGGACAAGGAGACGGAGGCGTTCGCGAAGCTGGCGCTGGAGCGGATGCTGGCGCTGCCGTAACTCTCTCCCTGCCGCCGATGGGGGCGCCCTGCGGGTGCCGCCCCCTCGGCGGCAGCACCCGCCGCGCCGGGTGCCCCCGACTCCTCCCGCTTGATCATCGGGCTTTCGCGGTACACGCCTTCGCACATCCCGGTGACGCCGCAACCGCTGTGCCCGTCCCGTTCGACGAAGCTGGTGGGATTGCCACCACCGAACGCGTACCGCTTGCTCGGTGAACCTCTGCCAGATTCGTCGGACAGCGGCCGGCGAACTCAGCCTCAGCGCCGAAAGCCAGGCGCGGAGGGGCCCCGGCCCAACGGCTGAACATGCTGCGGGCAGTTCACCGCGGTCTACTCCGGTACATGACGATCGCCCCAGGAACCCTGGCGGCGATCGCCGTTCACGTTGCCTGCCGGATCAATTGCCGATCAGTCGATGCGGTCGCTCAGGCCCAGCGGAGGCTCCAGGCATGCGCAGGCCCCTGAGCCGCCGCGCGTCGTGGGTCAGCACGGGCACGGCGGCCAGGGGCCTCGCCTTACTGCGGTTCCGGCTCAGTCGGCCCGGTCAGTCGCCGAACATCCCGGCGTAGGGATCCGGCTCGCCGGTCCATGGGTCCAGACCTTGCCGCAGGAGACGCTTCTCCTCCCGCTCGTTCAGGAAAGTGGCAGGCTGCTTCCCCCACAGGGACAGTCCACCCAGCGGACACTCGTCGAAGTCCGCCCGGAGCATCCGCGAAAGGAACTCGACCATCCCGCAGTCGTAACGGCTCCACAGGTTGTCGTCCCTGTTGCGCACCAGGACCGGCCAGGTGTCAGGATCGTCGCCAGAGGCGTCCCAACACAGGATGTCGGAGCTGGCATCGGCCCCCCAGGCGATCAGCTCAGGGGTCGCCGCCGCCAACTCGGGTGACCTCTCCTCGCCGCGTGCCCAGGCAGCCTCGGCATTAGCGGTCTCGTGGACCATGCCATCGCCCTCGGTCGCCAGTCGTTCCTCTTTGGCTTCGGGAGCCAGGACAACCAGATAGTTCTCGATCGAACCGGCCCCGTAAGCCTCAATGAACTGTTTGTAGTCGGACGGGAACTCCTTGCCCCACGACTCACGCATTCGACCCCAGTCGGCCGACGTATCACTCTCGGCCATGGGCGGCATGAGCCGCAGGGGCGTCTCCCAATCTGTCACCCCGGTCATTCCTTCCTGTTCTTCGGGCCCCGTCATGGCATCGCCCCGGTGGGAACCTGGCGACCCGTCTTCGGATCGTTGAACATTCTGAGATTCCGGCCGCCGAGGGTGTTCGACATGAAAACACCGTCAATGGTGAGCCCCGGAGTTCCGTCCTCGAAGGTGCCGTAGGCGCTGATACGGAACCCGGTCGGCACAGTCCTGCGGCCGCCACGTCAACGGATCCGGAGCCACAGCCGGCTGCGTCTCCGTGCCGCGCGCCACGATGGACCGGACCATGTCCTGGATCACACCCGGCAACCACCCCCGGATCGCCATCGGATGGCCGGCATGCGGCGGCAGGACGGGGTCAGCTTCCCCGTCAGCCGCGCACCCCGACTCGCCGTGATCCGCAGAGCATCCGCCGGCGCGGCCGAATCGAGCAGCTCCGCTCCAGTTGATCGGCCAGGTGGAGGAGCGGTTCCCGATCCCACGGACAGGTGATCCTCCGATGTCCCGGTCTCCGGGTCAGTCCGTCCTCGGACGTACCAGCCCCGACTCGTACGCGATGACGACGAGCTGTGCCCGGTCGCGGGCGCCCAGTTTTGCCATGGCTCGGTTGACGTGTGTCTTCACCGTCAGCGGGCTGACCTCCAGGCGCTCGGCGATCTCGTCGTTGGAGTGACCGCCGGCGACCTGGACGAGCACCTCGCGCTCCCGGACGGTGAGGGTGCCGAGCCGGTCGGAGTGGGCCGGGTCGCGGCCGTCGTCGTCGCCCTGGGCGAGGAACCGGGCGATGAGCCCCTTGGTGGCGGCGGGCGACAGCAGTGCCTCGCCGCCGTGCGCGACGCGGATGGCGTTCAGCAGGTCCTCCGGCTCGGAGCCCTTGCCGAGGAAGCCGGACGCACCGGCGCGCAGCGACTGCACGACGTAGTCGTCGACCTCGAAGGTCGTCAGTATGACCACCCGGACATGGGCGAGGGCCGGATCGGCGCTGATCAGGCGGGTGGCGGCGAGACCGTCCGTGCCGGGCATGCGGATGTCCATGAGGACGACGTCGGCGGCGCGCTCCTCGGCCAGCCGTACCGCCTCCGCGCCGTCGGACGCCTCGCCCACCACCTCCATGTCCGGCTCGGAGTCGACGAGCACGCGAAAGGCGCTGCGGAGCAGCGCCTGGTCGTCGGCGAGCAGGACACGGATGGTCATACGGGCGCTCCCTGGGCGGCGGTCACACGGTCTCCCCGGCTGAGGTCGTCGTGGGGTTCTCGACCGGCAGGATCGCATGGACCCGGAAGCCGCCTCCGTAGCGGGGACCGGTGGTGAGGGAGCCGCCGACGGCGGTGACGCGCTCCCGCATGCCGAGCAGGCCGTGGCCGCCGTGGCCGTCGTCGTCGCCGGGTGCGGTGTCCTCGCCCGGGCCGTCGTCGAGGACCGTGATCTCCACGTCCGGTCCCACGCGGACGACGCTGACCTCTGCCTTGGCGGCGGGCCCGGCGTGCTTGCGCACGTTGGTGAGTGCCTCCTGGATGACGCGGTACGCGGCCAGGTCCACGGCGGCGGGCAGGGACGTGCCGTCGTCGGCGCGGGCGACCTCCACGGGGAGCCCTGCGCTGCGGAAGGTGTCGGCGAGCTCGTCGAGGCGGGCGAGGCCGGGGGCGGGTTCGGTGGGGGCCTCGGGGTCGCCGGACTGGCGGAGCAGGCCGACGGTGGCGCGGAGTTCGTTGAGTGCGGAGCGGCTGGCCTCGCGGACGTGGGCGAGGGCTTCCTTGGCCTGGTCGGGTCGCTTGTCCATGACGTGGGCGGCGACTCCGGCCTGCACGTTGACCAGGGCGATGTGGTGGGCGACGACGTCGTGCAGGTCGCGGGCGATGCGCAGCCGCTCCTCGGCGACCCGGCGGCGGGCCTCCTCCTCACGGGTGCGCTCCGCACGCTCGGCGCGCTCCTTGATCGCCTGCACGAAGGCGCGGCGGCTGCGCACGGCGTCGCCGGCGGCCGCAGCCATGCCGGTCCAGGCGAACAGGCCGAGGTTCTCCTGGGCGTACCACGGCAGGGGGCCCGCGAGCATGGCGGCGCCGGTGAGCACGGTCATGGTCAGCAGGCCGACGCGCCAGGTGGTGGGGCGGTCGGTGGTGGAGGCGACGGTGTAGAGGGCGACGACGGCGGACATCGCGACGGGGGCGCGGGGGTCGGCGGTGACCAGCTCCACGAGGGAGAGGGCGACGGTGACGGCGAGGACGGCCATGGGGCGCCGCCTGCGGAGGACCAGCGCTGCCGCGCCGAGCACCATGAGGGCGAGGCTGAGGGCGTCGGGGGTGTGGGCGCCCCAGGTGGCGCCTTCGCCGTGGGGGTCGGCGAAGGAGGTGGCCAGCATGGCGACCAGCACGCCGAGGGCCAGGACTGCGTCGAGGGCGAGGGGATGGGCGCGGATCCGGCACCGGGTGCGTTCCAGGGTGCTCACGGCTTCACGGTACGGGGCGCCCGCGGCGGGCGGAACCAGGGTCGAGTGTCCCGGCGGTGCACCTACCGTCCGGGGGCTGCCGCCCCCAGACCCCCGCCATCGGCCTTACGGCCTCGTCCTGGTCAGCCCGGGATCAGCCCGTCCCCGCTCAGCATCTCGCGGACCTCCTCCAGGCTCGCGTCCGGCGACGGCAGGATCAGCTCCGACGGTTCCAGGGAGTCGTCCGGAAGCGGAGCGCCCAGACGGCGGACCTCCTCGAGCAGCGCCGTCAGGGTGCGGCGGAAGCCGGCCTCGTCGCCGTGCTCCATTTCCGCGAGGAGCTCGTCGTCCAGCTTGTTCAGCTCGGTGACGTGGGTGTCGTCCAGGCGTACCTGCCCCTCACCCATGATCCGCACGATCATGTCGCCTCCTCGGGCGCGAGACCGGCTACTGCTTGTCGAAGCGCGGGGTGTCCTGCGGCTGGGACTGGTTCTGACCCTGTCCGGTGCCGCCCTCGATCGCCTGGCGCTGGTCGGACGAGCCTCCCGCCAGCTCCGCCTTCATGCGCTGCAGCTCCAGCTCCACGTCCGTGCCGCCGGAGAGCCGGTCCAGTTCGGCCTGGATGTCGTCCTTGGCCATGCCGGAGGGGTCGTCCAGGGCGCCGGAGGCCAGCAGCTCGTCGATCGCGCCGGCGCGGGCCTGGAGCTGGGCCGTCTTGTCCTCGGCGCGCTGGATCGCGAGGCCGACGTCGCCCATCTCCTCGGAGATGCCGGAGAACGCCTCGCCGATCCGGGTCTGTGCCTGGGCCGCCGTGTACGTCGCCTTGATGGTCTCCTTCTTGGTGCGGAAGGCGTCCACCTTCGCCTGCAGCCGCTGGGCCGCCAGCGTGAGCTTCTCCTCCTCGCCCTGCAGCGTCTGATGCTGGGACTCCAGGTCCGTCACCTGCTGCTGGAGCGCGGCCCGCCGGGACAGCGCCTCGCGGGCGAGGTCCTCGCGGCCGAGCGCGAGCGCCTTGCGGCCCTGGTCCTCCAGCTTCGACGACTGCTGCTGGAGCTGGTTGAGCTGGAGCTCCAGGCGCTTGCGCGAGGTGGCCACGTCGGCCACGCCGCGGCGCACCTTCTGCAGCAGCTCCAGCTGCTTCTGGTACGAGTAATCGAGGGTCTCGCGCGGGTCCTCGGCCCGGTCAAGGGCCTTGTTCGCCTTCGCGCGGAAGATCATCCCCATACGCTTCATGACACCGCTCATGGGCTTCGCGCGCCCCCTTCTGACCGACTCCGGCTCACAGTCCTGCGACAGAACCCACAGTACGGGCCCTGCATCCATTACCGCACTGTTCGGGAACGGATGCGGTCATCCCCAAGGACGACTGCGTACGGTCCCGCTCCGGCGTAGGGAGTAGGTGTCCCCCGGGCTTGCGTACGGGGAGACGCCGGGATTCCCTCAGCCATCCTGTGGAAGAACGTCGGCGGTCTTCCTTTTACGGCCGCTCTGTCCCCCTGGAGACGAGCGGTGTTGCCGGATCGTTCCCCACGGGGCTGGGGTCCACGCGGGGGCACCCCGTACCCTTGGGTTTTGTGTTCCGTAGCCGTGCCAAGGAAGAGAAGGCCCCGACCGCCGACAAGGCGCCGGTGACCGACTCCAAGCAGCCCCGTGACCCGCAGGCCCCGAAGGGCAGGCCCACGCCCAAGCGCAGTGAGGCCCAGTCCCAACGGCGCAGCGTCGCCAACACCTCGATGACGCGCAAGGACGCCGCCAAGCGGCAGCGCGAGGAGCGGCGCGCCGCGCTGGAGAGGCAGCGCCAGGCGCTGGCCGGCGGGGACGAGCGGTATCTGCCGGCTCGGGACAAGGGCCCGGTCCGCAAGTTCGCGCGCGACCACGTCGACTCCCGGCTCAATGTGGCGGAGTTCTTCCTGCCCATGGCCGTGGTCATCCTCGTGCTGAGTGTGGTGCGGGTGGGCGCGCTTCAGTCGATCGCGCTGCTGCTGTGGCTGATCGTGATCCTGGGGATCGTCGTCGACTCCGTGTTCTCCGCCTTCCGGCTGCGCAAGCGGCTCAACGAGCGCTTCCCCGGCCAGAACAAGCGGGGCGCGGTCGCCTACGCACTGATGCGCTCCCTCCAGATGCGTCGGCTTCGGCTGCCGAAGCCGCAGGTCAAGCGCGGAGAGCGGCCCTGAGCACGACGTCTTTCTCGGGGGGTGCGGCGGACGCCTGGCTGAGCAAGCTGGGGGGGCTGCGTGATGTCGTACGCCAGGAGCTGGTGGCCCGGCAGCTGGACGAGCAGATAGCCGGGCGGTTCCCGGTCGGGCAGCGGCTGCGGGTGCTCGACGTGGGCATGGGCCAGGGGACGCAGGCGCTGCGCCTGGCTCGGGCGGGGCACCAGGTGACCGGGCTCGAGCGCGACGAGAAGATGATCGCCGTCGCCCGTGAGGCCCTGTCGGGTGAGCCGGAGGGCATCCGGGAGCGGATGCGGATCATCGAGGGTGACGGCCGGGACACGGGCGTGCACTTCCTGCCGGGCAGCTTCGACGTGGTGCTGTGCCACGGGGTGCTGATGTACGTCGAGGAGCCGGACGCCCTGCTGGCGGGGATGGCCCGCATGCTGGCGCCCGGTGGGCTGCTCTCCCTGCTGGTGCGGAACGGGGACGCGCTGGCGATGCGGCCGGGCCTGTCCGGTGACTGGGCGGGCGCGCTGGCCGCGTTCGGCACCGTGTCCTACACCAACCGGCTCGGCCTGGAGGTGCGCGCGGACCGGCTGGCGGCGTTGACCGCGACGCTGGCGGGGATCGGAGCACCGCTGCACGCCTGGTACGGGGTGCGGGTCTTCACCGACACGGCGGCGGACGACGCGGCGATCCCCGCCGATGTCGAGGCGCTGCTGGCGGTGGAGGAGCGGGCCGGCCGGACGGACCCGTACCGCGGGGTCGCCGCGTTGCTGCATCTGTGCGGCGTGCGCGGCTGAGAGGCTTGCGGCCGATCCCGTTCGGGTGACCACCGGGGGCAGGGCCGTCGGCCCTTGGTGACACTCGGGGCATGGACGCTTCCCGTACCCGTGTCCCGTACCGGCTGTGCGCCCCGCTCCTCGTCTGCTGTCTGGTCCTGCTCGGCGGCTGCACCGGCGGCTCCGGGTCCGCGGCCCGGACGGAGGACACGGCGAGCGCACGGGCGGCCCCGACCACGACGGGGGACGACCTGCAGAGCGAGTACCAGCGGGTCGTCAAGGACGTCCTGCCGTCCGTCGTGCAGATCCGGACGGGCAACGCCCTGGGATCCGGCGTGGTCTACGACGGCAAGGGGCACATCGTCACCAACGCCCATGTGATCGGGCGCGACCGGACGTTCGAGGTGACCACCGCCAACAGCGAGCAGCCCCTGACCGCCCGGTTGGTCTCCTCGTACCCGGAGCAGGACCTCGCCGTCATCCGGCTGGACAAGGTGCCGCGCGGGCTGAAGGCGGCCGCCTTCGGGGACTCGGCCAAGGTCGAGGTGGGGCAGATCGTGCTCGCCATGGGCTCCCCGCTCGGGCTCGCGTCGAGCGTGACACAGGGGATCGTGTCGGCGACCGGACGGACCGTCAGCGAGGGTGGCGACGGGGGTACGGGCGCCACCATCGCGAACATGGTGCAGACCTCGGCCGCGATCAACCCGGGCAACAGCGGGGGCGCGCTGGTCAACCTCGGCAGCCAGGTCATCGGCATTCCCACGCTCGCCGCGACCGACCCGGAGCTCGGGGGCGGCGCGGCGCCCGGCATCGGCTTCGCGATCCCGGCGTCCCTGGTGAAGACGGTCGCCGACCAGATCATCAGGACCGGGCACGTCACCGAATCGGGACGCGCGGCCCTCGAGATCTCGGCCCGCACGGTGGTGAACGACAGCTACCAGCCGGCCGGGGTCGCGGTGGTCGACGTCAAGAGCGGGGGCGCGGCCGACAGGGCGGGGCTCAGGGCCGGCGACATCATCACCGGACTCGGTGACACGCGCATCACCACGGTGACGTCCCTCGCGGAGGCGCTCGCCGGTGACAAGCCGGGGCAGCGGACGACGGTGACGTTCCTGCGGGACGGTCACCGGAAGACGGTGGACGTCACCCTGGGCGAGCAGTAGGAGATGGGCGAGGGCCGGGCCCCCGCCCCGCGCCGGTGGACTACTCCTCGGCGTGCAGGCTCATCGGCCCGTAGATCTCCGTGCCGTCCTCGAACAGCCGCACCTGGTCGGCGCCTCCGGCGAGCAGTTCCTTCCAGTGCTCCCCGATCCAGGACTCCGCGTCCCCTTGCGTGGTGAACTCCTCGGGCGCGACCGCGGGCTGGACCTCCGTCCCGTCGGCCTTCTCGAACCGCCACGTCCATGCCAGCATGTACGCCTCCACGATGTGAGCACCTGCGAACCAGGGGCCGGATCTTGGTCCGGCTCGTGATCCGAGCGTAGCCGGACGCGCAAGACCTGCGGCGACCCTGGAAAATCGGGTCCGTGGAACTCACTCTGCTCGGTACCGGTGCCCCGCTCGGACTCCCCCGTCCCGACTGTCCCTGCGCCGCCTGCGCGCGGGCGCTGGGGCCCGAGGCGCGGGCGGCGACCTCCTTGCTCGTGGACGGGGCGCTGCTGCTCGACCTGACGCCGGGCGCGGCGTTCGCGGCCGCGCGTGCCGGGCAGTCGCTGGCGGGCGTACGGCAGGTGCTGCTCACCCATCCGCACGACGGTCCCCCGGTGGAGGTCCCGGCGGGGCTGCCGCAGCCCGGGCGGGTGCCGGACGGGCGGGAGTTGGCGCTGCTGACCGGGCACCGGGTGCGGGCGCTCGCGATGGACGCGCCGGGCACGGGGTACGCGGTGACCGGCCCGGACGGGATGCGGCTGCTGTATCTGCCGCCGGGCGCGGCGCCCGCGGGGCTCGTGGGGCGGCGGAGCCGTACGACATGGTGGTCGCCGATGTCGTCGGGCGGCCGGACGCGCTGGCGAAGCTGCGGGCGGTGGGGGCGCTCGGGCCGACCACGGACGTCGTCGCCGCCCACCTGGACCATGACGTACCGCCGGGCGCGGAGCTGGCGCGGCGGCTCGCGGCGGCGGGGGCGCGGGCGGTGCCGGACGGCACGGTGCTGCCCGTCGGCGCCTATGAGGACGTACCGGACGTGCCGCGGCGCACCCTCGTGCTGGGCGGGGCCCGGTCGGGCAAGTCGGTGGAGGCGGAGCGGCGTCTGGAGGCGTTTCCTGACGTGCTGTACGTGGCGACGGGCGGGACGCGGGGCGGGGACACGGAGTGGGCGGCGCGGGTGGCCGCGCACCGTGAGCGGCGGCCCGGCTCCTGGCGCACCGCCGAGACCTGCGACCTCGTACCGCTCCTGAAGGAGGACGGGCCGCCGCTGCTGATCGACTGTCTGTCGCTGTGGCTGACGGACGCGATGGACGGGGTGAACGCGTGGGACGACGCCGAGTGGGCGGCCGGCGGCGAGCGGGCGCTGCGGGCCCGGGTGGAGGAACTGGCGGCGGCGGTCCGTGAGACGCGGCGGACGGTCGTCGCCGTCTCGAACGAGGTGGGTTCCGGCATCGTCCCGGCGACCGCGTCCGGCCGCCGCTACCGCGACGAACTCGGCCGTCTGAACACGGCGTTCGCGGCGGAGTGCGAGCATGTGCTGCTGGTGGTGGCCGGTCAGGCGCTGGCGCTGCGCGGATGACGGCCGGAGAGGTGGCCTTCACGGCACACCCTGATCGCGGGTGGCGCCCTGGCGTTCGATCTCTGCCGGTACTGTTCGGCGAATGAGCTCGCTTAATCTCGACGACTTCACCGATCTGATCGAGCGCCCCGACGGCGGGGTGCGCCGCGACGCGGAGGCGCGCCGGGAGCGTCAGATCGTGCCGCCCGGGGCACTGGGGCGCCTGGACGACCTGGGTGAGTGGCTGGCGGCGGCGCAGTCCGCCGTGCCGGTGCGGCCGATCGAGCGGCCGCGCGCGGTGCTGTTCGCGGGCGACCACGGGGTCGCCTCGCTCGGCGTGTCGGCGCGGCCGGCGGGCGGCGCCGACCAGCTCGTGCGCGCGGTCCTGGAGGGCGCCAGCCCGGCGTCGATCCTGGCGCGGCAGCTGAACGTGCCCGTGCGGGTGGTGGACATGGCGCTGGACTGCGACCCCGAGGGGCTTCCGCAGGACGTCGTACGGCACCGGGTGCGGCGCGGCAGCGGACGCATCGACGTGGAGGACGCGCTGACGCTTCAGGAGGCGGAGGCGGCGTTCCGGGCGGGGGTCGCGGTCGCGGACGAGGAGGCGGACGCCGGGACGGACCTGGTCGTCCTCGGTGATGTGAGCGTCGGTGGGACGACGCCGGCGGCGGTGCTGATCGCCGCGCTGTGCGGGACCGACGCCTCCGTGGTGACCGGGCGCGGGGGTCTGGCGATCGACGACCTGGCGTGGATGCGCAAGTGTGCGGCGATCCGGGACGCGCTGCGGCGGGCGCGGCCCGTGCTCGGGGACCAGTTGCAGCTGCTGGCGACGGTGGGCGGTGCCGATCTCGCCGCGATGACCGGCTTCCTGCTGCAGTGTGCGGTGCGCAAGACGCCGGTGATCCTGGACGGGGTGGTGTCGGCGGCGTGCGCGCTGGTGGCGCAGCGGGTCGCGTTCCGCGCGCCGGACTGGTGGCTGGCGGGCCAGAACAGCGGGGAGCCGGCCCAGGCCAAGGCCCTGGACCGGATGGCTATGGAACCGCTGCTCGACCACGGCGTGACGGTCGGTGAGGGAGCCGGGGCCCTGCTGGCGCTGCCCCTGGTGCAGGCCGCCGCCGCGCTGGCCGCGGAGCTCCCGGAGAAGCCCGGGGAGGCCGAGGAAGACAAGGAGTGAACTGGCCGATTTCTGCCTTGAACCGCTCCCCCACCCATCCCCCAGTGCCCCATATCATCGCCCTTCATGGGAGATGCCCGATTTAGTGCGGAACGGGAACGCTCGGTTCGGCCGGGGGGCGGGGGGCGGGCCTCCCGGCGGGCCGCCGCGTTCGCCGTCTGGTACCTGCGTGCCGTCACCTTCGTCAACTTCCTCTCCGCCGTCTGGGTCTCCTTCGGGCAGGACGTGCGACGGCACAACCAGGAGAACCTGTTCACGCCGTACCTGCTGACCGCGGGCTTCGCCTCCGGCGTGTTCACGATGTTCCTCGCCGTCACCATGCGGCGTCGCAAGCGGGCCGCGTGGATCCTCAACCTGGCGCTCAGCGGCCCGTTCCTGCTGCTGTTCGCGTTCGCCATGACCTTCCCGGAGATCCGGCAGTACGCCCAGAACTGGATCTCCCTGGTCCTCACCGCGGCCTTCGCCGGCGCGCTCCTCGTCGGCCGGCGCGAGTTCTACGCCAAGGGCGACCGGTCCAACCCGCGGCTCGCCGCCGCCGTCGCCGCCGGTGGTCTGCTCACGTCCTCGCTGCTCGCCGCGTTCCTGGTGACCGTCACCAACACCGCACCGGACGCGCACCGTTCGACCTTCCCGGAGCGCTGGCGCTACGGCACCCTGCGCCTGGTCTCGGTCACCGTGGACGACTCGCACTACCCGGGGATCGCCACCCCCAACTGGGTCAACGTCACCATCAACGTGTTCAGCACGCTGCTCGTCCTCGCCGTCCTGTACGCCGCCTTCCGCTCCCGGCGCGCCGTCGACCCGATCACCGAGGACGATGAGAAACGGCTGCGGGCACTGCTCGAACGGCACGGCGAGCGCGATTCCCTCGGGTACTTCGCACTGCGCCGTGAGAAGAGCGTCATCTGGTCGCCCACCGGCAAGGCGGCCGTCGCCTACCGCGTCCTCGGCGGCGTCTCGCTCGCCTCCGGCGACCCGCTCGGCGACCCGGAGGCCTGGCCCGGGGCCATCGAGCCCTGGCTCGCCGAGGCCCGCGCGCACGGCTGGATCCCGGCCGTGATGGGCGCGAGCGAGGAGGCAGGAACCGTCTACGCGCGGCACGGGCTGGACGCCCTGGAACTCGGCGACGAAGCCATCGTGGACGTCGGCGAGTTCACCCTCGAAGGGCGGGCCATGCGCACCGTCCGCCAGGCCTGCAACCGGGTGCGACGCGCCGGGTACACGGTCCGTATCCGGCGCCACGCGGACATCCCCGTCGACGAGATGGCGTTCCTGCTGCGGAAGGCCGACGACTGGCGCGACGGAGCCACCGAACGGGGCTTCAGCATGGCCCTGGGCAGGCTCGGCGACCCGGAGGACGGGCAGTGCGTGATGCTGGAGTGCAGGGACGGCGAGGGACGGCTGCGGGCGCTGCTGTCCTTCGTGCCGTGGGGACCGCACGGCCTGTCGCTGGACCTGATGCGGCGCGACCGGGACTCCGACAACGGCCTCATGGAGTTCACGGTCATCGAACTGCTGCGCCGCGCCCGGGAGATCGAGGTCACGCAGGTCTCACTCAACTTCGCCATGTTCCGCTCCGTCTTCGAACGTGGTGCACGGCTCGGCGCCGGACCGGTGCTCAGGCTGTGGCGTTCGCTGCTCAGCTTCTTCTCGCGCTGGTGGCAGATCGAGTCGCTGTACCGGGCCAACGCGAAGTACCGGCCCATCTGGGAACCGAGGTTCCTGCTCTTCGAGAAGAGCGCGGACCTGCTGCGCATCGGCATCGCGTCGGCGCGGGCCGAAGGGTTTCTGGGGGGCCTGGCGTCGGATTCCCGTCGTCCGCCCGGAGGGCGGGCTCCGCTGCGTCTGGTGCGTGCGATCGCAAGGCGCCGGAGCTTTCTCGGTGGGGGTCCCCCCTGCTCGAGCGAAGCCGAGAGCTTGGGGGAGGAGCCACGTGGGCGCTCCGGCAACGCGGCGAGCGTGCGTGCCAGGCGTCGCGGAGCAGGCGGGAATCCGACGCCAGGCCCCGCGGCACCGGGACTGCCCAAGTGGCTGCACCGCAAGCACCTCCAGTCGCACAGGTGAGGAGCACGGGGGAGATGACGAGGGCCGGGGAGACGTCGAGCGCCGGGGAGACGTCGAGCGCCGGGGAGTCGATGAGCGCCGGACAGATGAGGACCGCAGGATGAACGCCCTCACCCGTCTGGTCCGCGCCGAGTGGGGACCGCCGTACGTCACCGTCCGTCAGGCACTCGTCCGGCGCGCCTGGCGGGCGCTGCCGACGACGCTCACGGCCGTGTGCCTCACGTCGGTCCTGCAGTTCGTGCAGAACCAGTCGTGGGGCTTTCAGTTCGTGCAGAACATCGGGTCCGTACGGGCCGAGGAGCCGCTGTGGCTGGCCCTGCTGCGCACCCCCCTCTCCCTCTTCGTACCGGCTCTCGACCTGCCGGTGTGGGGGGCGCTGCTGCAGATACTGTTCGTCTTCGGGATCGCCGAGATCTGCCTGGGCTGGTGGCGCACCCTCGTCATCGCCTACGCGGCCACGCTGGCCGGCACCCTGTACGCGCGCGTGGGCATCGGCCTGGGCGCGCACCATCCGCTGGGGCTGCCCGCGACGGACGCGCAGGTCGTCGACACCGGGCCGTCGGCGGCGGTGATCGGGCTGGCCCTGTTCCTGTGCTGGCGGTACGGCGCGCGCGTCACCGGGAGCGTGGTGATCGCGGCGATGGTCGTGGAGGTGGTGGTGAAGGACAACCTCGCGGGCAAGGAGCACATCGCGGCGATCGGGGCGGTGGTGTTGCTGTGTTCGGTGTCGGAGCTGCGCCAACGTTCCCTGGACGCCGCGTGGTTGCGTGATACCCGGGGGTGAGGGTCCGGGGCGTGTCGGCTCGGCCAGCTACGCTGCCGCCGTGTCCAGGATCCCGCCCGCGCATGGCCTCCGTTTCGCCTTCGGCACCCTCACCGTGCTTCCCGTCAAGGTCACCCGGTGGGACCGGGGCGCCGCGCGCGGAGGCATGTTGTGCGCACCCCTCGCCGGAGTCGTCGTCGGGGGGATCGCCGGGTCGGCCGGGGCGGTGCTGGATCTGCTGGGTGCGGGAGCCCTGCTCGCCGCCGTCGGTTCGGCTGCCGTGCCCGCCGTGCTCACCCGGGGGCTGCATCTGGACGGGCTGGCCGACACCGCCGACGGGCTCGGAAGCGGCAAGCCCGCCGAGGACGCGTTGCGGATCATGAAGCAGTCCGACATCGGGCCGTTCGGTGTGATCACGCTGGTCCTCGTGCTGCTGGCGCAGGTGGCGGCGCTCGCGCAGGCGTACGGCCACTCCTTGGAGCGGGGGGTCCTCGCGGCGGTCGTCTCCGCGACGGCGGCCCGGCTGGCCCTCACCCTGGCCGCGCGCGCCGCATACCGGCCGCCCGGCCCGAGGGGCTGGGGGCCGCGGTCGCGGGCGTGGTGCCGGCGGGCGGTGCACTGGCGGTGGCCGTCGTCGTCGCCGTGGCCGCGGCAGCCGGAGGGGCGCTCCTCGGGGCGTACGACACGGCCCGTACGGCCCTCTCGGTCGTCGTCGCGGTCGCCGTCGCCGAACTGCTGCTGCGGCACTGCGTGCGCCGCTTCGGCGGGGTCACCGGTGATGTCTTCGGCGGGCTCGCCGAGACCGCCGCGACGGCGGCACTCGTCGTGCTGTCACTGGGCTGAACCGGCTGCCGCCACGCCTCAGGTCGTACCGGACGCCCCACGGGGCGGAGTTCGGGGAGTGCGTGACCGTCCCCGGCGGTGATCCCCGACGCCGGGCACCACGGAAACCCGCCACCGCGCGTAGGCTCGTGCCGGATGTTTCCCTGCCCAGGTGAAAACCGGATACGGGGCAGGGCCTAGGGTCGGTTCCCGGGCCGGCCGACCCCATCCGTTCGGCCACCTGAAACTCAATCGGAAGCGAGATTTCACCACCGTGACTGCTCTCACTCTCAGCACCGCCGCCGCGGCCGGCCTGCGCGCCGACGCGATCGTGGTCGGTGTCGCGAAGGGCGCTGAGGGCCCGGTCGTCGCACCGGGCGCCGAGGCCGTGGACCAGGCGTACGACGGCAGGCTCGCCGCCATCCTGCAGACCCTGGGCGCCTCGGGTGCCGAGGGCGAGGTGACGAAGCTGCCCGCGCCCTCCGGCTTCAAGGCCCCCGTCGTGGTGGCGGTGGGCCTCGGTGCCGAGCCGGAGAAGGACGAGGCGTTCACCGCCGAGGCGCTGCGCCGCGCCGCCGGATCCGCGGCTCGCGCGCTGAACGGCTCCAAGAAGGCCGCCTTCGCGCTGCCGATCACGGACGCCGCCGACGCCGCCGTCATCGGCGAGGGGGCGCTGCTCGGCGCGTACTCCTTCGACACGTACAAGGAGAACGGCAAGAACGGCCGGAACGCCAAGAACGGCAAGGCCCCGCTCGCCGAGGTCGCCCTGCTCGGCGGCAAGCCCCGCGACAAGGCGTACAAGGCGGCCGTGGAGCGCGCCATCGCCGTCACCGAGGAGCTCAACCGCGCCCGCGACCTGATCAACACCCCGCCGAACGACCTGAACCCGGCGGCCTTCGCGGCCCTCGCGCAGACCGCGGCCAAGGAGCACGGCATCAAGGTGCAGGTGCTCGACGAGAAGGCGCTGGCCAAGGGCGGTTACGGCGGCATCCTCGGCGTCGGCGCGGGCTCCGCCTCCGCCCCGCGCCTGGTCAAGCTGTCGTACACGCACTCCAAGGCGAGCAAGCACCTGGCCTTCGTCGGCAAGGGCATCACCTACGACTCGGGCGGCATCTCGCTGAAGCCGGCCGGCCACAACGAGACCATGAAGTGCGACATGTCCGGCGCGGCGGCGGTGTTCGCCGCGGTCGTGGCCGCCGCCCGCCTCGGTCTCGAGGTGAACGTCACCGGCTGGCTCGCCCTCGCCGAGAACATGCCGTCGGGCTCCGCGACCCGCCCCGGTGACGTGCTGCGCATGTACAGCGGCAAGACCGTCGAGGTCCTCAACACCGACGCCGAGGGCCGGCTGGTCCTCGCGGACGCGCTGTGGGCGGCCTCGGAGGAGAACCCGGACGCGATCGTGGACGTCGCCACCCTGACCGGCGCGATGATGCTGGCGCTCGGCAGCCGCACCTTCGGGATCATGGCGAACGACGACGCGTTCCGCACCGCAGTCCACGAGGCGGCCGAGGAGGTCGGCGAGGAGTCCTGGCCGATGCCGCTGCCGGAGCACCTGCGCAAGGGCATGGACTCCCCCACGGCCGACATCGCGAACATGGGCGAGCGGATGGGCGGCGGACTGGTCGCCGGGCTCTTCCTGAGGGAGTTCGTCGGCGAGGGCATCACCTGGGCCCACCTCGACATCGCGGGACCGGCCTTCAACGAGCAGGGTCCCTTCGGCTACACCCCGAAGGGCGGCACGGGCTCGGCGGTGCGCACCCTGGTCCGGCTCGCGGAGCTGGCGGCCGCCGGCGACCTGGGCTGACCGCGGCACACACCGATGAGGGCGGCCCCCTGACCGACGCGGTCAGGGGGCGCCCTCGTCGTCGCACCGGCGTTACGCCCTGGACGAAATCCGTACGGACCACCGCCGCCGCGACCTTGCGACGTGACGGATCAGACGTCTCACACACCGGCCCGGCGTCTCGGCGGCCGCCGACAAGTGCAAAGATGGGGTCTCGGCAGGACAGGGCCCCACCGAAGGGCCGAAGCATCAAGCGGCCGGACACCAGCCGCCTGCCGGTCACCGACGACCGGCGCACGGCGCACATGCATGGAGGACGTGACGTGGCGAACGACGCCAGCACCGTTTTCGACCTAGTGATCCTCGGCGGCGGTAGCGGTGGTTACGCCGCGGCCCTGCGCGGGGCGCAGCTGGGCCTGGACGTCGCCCTGATCGAGAAGGACAAGGTCGGCGGCACCTGCCTGCACCGGGGATGCATCCCCACCAAGGCCCTGCTGCACGCGGGCGAGATCGCCGACCAGGCCCGCGAGAGCGAGCAGTTCGGTGTCAAGACCAGCTTCGAGGGCATCGACGTACCGGCCGTCCACAAGTACAAGGACGATGTCATCTCGGGCCTGTACAAGGGCCTGCAGGGCCTGATCGCCTCCCGCAAGGTGACCTACATCGAGGGCGAGGGCTACTTGTCCTCCCCGACCTCCGTCGATGTCAACGGCCAGCGGATCCAGGGCCGCCACGTCCTGCTCGCGACCGGCTCCGTGCCGAAGTCGCTGCCCGGTCTGGAGATCGACGGCAACCGCATCATCTCCTCCGACCACGCCCTCGTCCTGGACCGCGTGCCGAAGTCCGCGATCATCCTTGGCGGCGGTGTCATCGGCGTCGAGTTCGCCTCCGCGTGGAAGTCCTTCGGTTCCGACGTCACGATCATCGAGGGCCTCAAGCACCTCGTCCCGGTCGAGGACGAGAACTCCTCCAAGCTTCTCGAGCGCGCCTTCCGCAAGCGCGGGATCAAGTTCAACCTCGGCACCTTCTTCCAGAAGGCCGAGTACACCCAGGACGGCGTGAAGGTCACCCTCGCCGACGGCAAGGAGTTCGAGGCCGAGGTCCTCCTCGTCGCCGTCGGCCGCGGCCCGGTCTCGCAGGGCCTCGGCTACGAGGAGGCCGGGGTCGCCATGGACCGCGGTTACGTCCTCGTCGACGAGTACATGCGCACCAACGTCCCGACCATCTCCGCCGTCGGCGACCTGGTCCCGACCCTCCAGCTGGCCCACGTCGGCTTCGCCGAGGGCATCCTGGTGGCGGAGCGTCTGGCGGGCCTGAAGACCGTTCCGATCGACTACGACGGTGTGCCGCGGGTGACGTACTGCCACCCGGAGGTCGCCTCCGTCGGCATCACCGAGGCCAAGGCCAAGGAGATCTACGGCGCGGACAAGGTCGTCGCTCTGAAGTACAACCTGGCGGGCAACGGCAAGAGCAAGATCCTCAAGACCGCGGGCGAGATCAAGCTCGTCCAGGTCAAGGACGGTGCCGTGGTCGGCGTCCACATGGTCGGCGACCGCATGGGCGAGCAGGTCGGCGAGGCCCAGCTGATCTACAACTGGGAGGCGCTGCCGGCCGAGGTGGCCCAGCTCATCCACGCCCACCCGACGCAGAACGAGGCGCTCGGCGAGGCCCACCTGGCCCTGGCCGGCAAGCCTCTGCACGCACACGACTGACCCTCGGTCGACGAACGCGACGACACAGACTTCCGCACTTGTAAGGAGCAACCGAAACCATGGCGGTTTCCGTAACCCTTCCGGCGCTCGGCGAGAGCGTCACCGAGGGCACTGTCACCCGCTGGCTGAAGGCCGAGGGTGAGCGCGTCGAGGCCGACGAGCCGCTGCTCGAGGTCTCGACCGACAAGGTCGACACCGAGATCCCGGCGCCGGCGTCCGGCGTGCTGTCCTCCATCAAGGTCGCCGAGGACGAGACGGTGGAGGTCGGCGCCGAGCTGGCCGTCATCGACGACGGCACCGGTGCCCCGGCCGCCGCCCCGGCCCCGGCCGCCGAGGCCGCTCCCGCCCCGGCTCCGACCCCCACGGCCGCTCCGGCTGCCCAGGCCCCGGCCGCCCCCTCCACCGAGCAGGCCGCCCCGGCCCCGGCCCCGACCGCCGAGGCCGCCGCCGGTGCCGGCACCGCCGAGGGCACCGAGGTGGTCCTGCCCGCGCTCGGCGAGTCCGTCACCGAGGGCACCGTCACCCGCTGGCTGAAGTCGGTCGGCGACACCGTCGAGGCCGACGAGCCGCTGCTCGAGGTCTCCACGGACAAGGTCGACACCGAGATCCCGGCGCCCACCTCCGGTGTGCTGCTCGAGATCGTCGTCGGTGAGGACGAGACCGCCGAGGTCGGCGCCAAGCTCGCCGTCATCGGCGCCCCGGGTGCCGCTCCGGCGGCCGCCCCCGCCCCGGCCGCCCCCGCCCCGGCGCCCGCCGCCGAGGCCCCGGCCGCCCCCGCGGCTCCCGCTGCCCCGGCTGCGCCCGCCGCTCCGGCTCCGGCTCCCGCCGCCCCGGCGGCCCCCGCCGCTGCCGCCCCGGCACCGGCCCAGCCCGCGGCTCCGGCTCCCGCGCGGCCGCACCTGCGCCCACGCCCTCCCCGGCCCCGGCTGCTCCGGCCGCCCAGCCGACCGACGAGGGTGCCTACGTCACCCCGCTGGTGCGCAAGCTCGCCGCCGAGAACGGCGTCGACCTGTCCACCGTCAAGGGCACCGGTGTCGGCGGCCGCATCCGCAAGCAGGACGTCATCGCCGCCGCCGAGGCCGCGAAGGCCGCCGCCGCTGCCCCGGCTCCGGCCGCCGCTGCACCGGCCGCCAAGAAGGCTGCCCCGGCGCTCGAGGTCTCCCCGCTGCGCGGCCAGACCATCAAGATGCCGCGGATCCGCAAGGTCATCGGCGACAACATGGTCAAGGCGCTGCACGAGCAGGCCCAGCTGTCCTCGGTGGTCGAGGTCGACGTGACCCGCCTGATGAAGCTGCGCGCCCGCGCCAAGGACGCGTTCGCGGCCCGTGAGGGCGTCAAGCTCTCCCCGATGCCGTTCTTCGTGAAGGCGGCCGCCCAGGCGCTGAAGGCCCACCCGGTCATCAACGCCAAGATCAACGAGGCCGAGGGGACCATCACCTACTTCGACACCGAGAACGTCGGTATCGCGGTGGACTCCGAGAAGGGCCTGATGACCCCGGTCATCAAGAACGCCGGTGACCTCAACCTCGCCGGTATCGCCAAGGCCACGGCCGACCTGGCGTCCAAGGTCCGCGGCAACAAGATCACGCCGGACGAGCTGGCCGGTGCGACCTTCACCATCTCCAACACCGGTTCGCGCGGCGCCCTGTTCGACACGATCATCGTGCCGCCGGGCCAGGTCGCGATCCTCGGCATCGGCGCCACGGTCAAGCGCCCGGCCGTCATCGAGACGGAGGAGGGTACGGTCATCGGCGTCCGCGACATGACCTACCTGACGCTGTCCTACGACCACCGCCTGGTGGACGGCGCCGACGCGGCCCGTTACCTGACGGCGGTCAAGGCGATCCTGGAGGCGGGCGAGTTCGAGGTCGAGCTCGGCCTCTGATCCCCTCAGGGATACGGCTGTACGACGCCCCCGTCCGGAGCTCTCCGGGCGGGGGCGTCGCGTTTGCCGGGTGTAAGCCTCGTCTCACCTGCGCAAAAGCGCCGGTATGCGCCCTTCCCCCAGGCGGTGGCAGCCGTATTGTCTAAACGTCGAACGCCCCCGGGGGCCACTGGGCCCCTTTCTAAGGAGCCCTCATGACCGCGCCCGTCGTCCACTCGCTGCGCGAACAGATCCGCGAGCACATCGTGGAGGGGATCGTCAGCGGTCGCTGGAAGCCGGGCGAGCGGATCGTGGAGCGGCGGATCGCGACCGAGCTGGAGGTCAGCCAGACGCCCGTGCGCGAGGCGCTGCGGGAGCTGGAGTCGCTGCGACTGATCGAGTCGGCGCCGAACAAGGGCGTACGGGTGCGGAACCTGTCGGCGGCCGACCTGGAGGAGAGCTACCCGGTCCGGGCCGGTCTGGAGGCGATCGCGGCGGAACTGGCGGCGCAGCGGCTGGCGGAGGACTGCTCGGCGCTGGAACCGCACGTGGCCGCGCTCTACGAGGCGGACCGCAGGTCTGACGGTACGGCGCAGGTACGGCACACGGTGGCCTTCCACCGGGAACTGGTCCGCGCGGCGGGCAACTCGGTGCTGCTGCACACCTGGGAGGGCCTGGGCATCGAGGTCTTCACGGCCCTGTCGATCCGCTGGCTGGGCACGGTCCAGCAGTCGTACGCGGAGGAACACGAGGAACTGGTACAGGCGTTCAAGCGCCGCGACCCGAGGATCGCGGACCTGGTGAAGGCCCACGTGCTCGGCTGCGCGCCGAGGGCGTGACGTCTTTTCGACACCCGCAGGCACCCCGAACACCAGAGCGGCCCCGCGCTCAGACGCAGTCTCACCTGCGAAAACCCCACCCAACAACGTCACCCGGTGCCACCGCTGGAGGCACCGCGTGCCGACTTTCTCGTGATCGAGAGGTTTTGCCCCTCAACCCTTTGATCGATCATCGATCAGGGAGTTAGAGTCCCCGGTGGACTCTCACCGGAGCCCGCGCCCTGTCCTGCCAAAGACCAAGGGCACCCCCGACCCTTACCGATGAGGGAACCCCCTTCGACTGAGGAAGGCGGCGACATGACCGACCCCCAGGCCATCCAGCCGAGCGAGCTCGACCAGCTCCCGGACCGCGACCCCGAGGAGACCGCCGAATGGCAGGCCTCCCTGGACGCCGTCGCCAAGGCGGCCGGGCCGCACCGTGCCGCATACCTGATGCGCCGCACGCTGGAGCGTGCCGAGGGGAGCGGCATCGCGCTGCCGAAGCTCCTCGAGACCGACTACGTCAACTCCATCCCCACCGCCGCCGAGCCGTCCGTGCCCGGTGACGAGGAGATGGAGGCCCGGATCACCGCCTGGAACCGCTGGAACGCGGCGGCCATGGTGACGCGCGGCAGCAAACACGGCGTCGGCGGCCACATCGCCACCTTCGCCTCCGCCGCCTGGCTCTACGAGACCGGCTTCAACCACTTCTTCAAGGGCAAGGAGGGCGACGGCTCGGGCGACCAGCTCTACATCCAGGGCCACGCCTCCCCCGGCATCTACGCCCGCGCCTTCCTCGACGGCCGCCTGACCGAGCAGCACCTGGACAACTTCCGCCAGGAGGCCGGCGGCAACGGCCTGCCGTCCTACCCGCACCCGCGCCGCCTGCCCTGGCTGTGGGAGTTCCCGACCGTGTCGATGGGCCTCGGCCCGCTCTCCGCGATCTACCAGGCGCGCTTCAACCGCTACCTCACCAGCCGCGGCATCAAGGACGTCTCCGCCTCTCACGTGTGGGCGTTCCTCGGCGACGGCGAGATGGACGAGCCCGAGTCGACGGCGGCCCTCGCGCTCGCCGCCCGCGAGGAGCTGGACAACCTCACCTTCGTCATCAACTGCAACCTGCAGCGCCTCGACGGCCCGGTGCGCGCCAACTTCAAGATCGTGCAGGAGCTGGAGGCCCAGTTCCGCGGCGCCGGCTGGAACGTCGTCAAGACGCTGTGGGGCACCGCCTGGGACGAGCTGTTCGCCCTCGACACCACGGGCGCGCTCGTACGCCGCCTGCGCGAGGTGCCGGACGCGCAGGTACAGACGTACCAGACCCGCGACGCCGCCTACATCCGCGAGGACTTCTTCGGCAAGGACCCGGCGCTCGCCGAGATGGCGAAGCTGCTGAGCGACGACAAGATCCTCGAGTGCTTCCACATCTCCCGCGGTGGTCATGAGGCTCGCAAGGTCTACGCCGCGTACAAGGCCGCCGTGGAGCACAAGGGCGCGCCGACGGTGATCCTGGCCCAGACGGTCAAGGGTCACACCCTCGGTGAGGGCTTCGCGTCGAAGAACGCCAACCACCAGATGAAGAAGCTGACGGTGGACGAGTTCAAGGCGATGCGCGACCGCCTCGGCCTGCCGATCAAGGACAGCGACTTCGTCGACGGCGTGGTCCCCTACGGCCACCCGGGGGCCGACTCCCCCGAGGTCCGCTACCTCCAGGAGCGCCGCGCGGCCCTCGGCGGCCCGGCCCCGGCCCGCCGGGTCCACCCGGTGGCCCCGCTGCCCGCGCCCGCCGAGAAGGCGTTCGCCGCCTTCGACAAGGGCTCCGGCTCGCAGAACGTGGCCACGACGATGGCGTTCGTCCGCCTGGTCAAGGACCTGGTCCGCGACAAGGAGACCGGCAGTCGCTGGGTGCCGATCGTCCCGGACGAGGCGCGCACCTTCGGCATGGAGAGCCTCTTCCCCTCCCTCGGCATCTACTCGCCCAAGGGCCAGACGTACGAGCCGGTCGACCGCGACCAGCTGATGTACTACAAGGAGGCCAAGAACGGCCAGATCCTCAACGAGGGGATCACCGAGGCCGGTTCGATGGCCGACTTCATCGCCGCTTCCACGTCGTACGCGACGCACGGCGAGGCGATGATCCCCTTCTACATCTTCTACTCGATGTTCGGCTGGCAGCGCACCGCCGACCAGATGTGGCAGCTCGGCGACCAGCTCGGCCGCGGCTTCCTCGTCGGCGCCACCGCCGGCCGTACCACGCTGACCGGTGAGGGCCTGCAGCACGCGGACGGCCACTCCCCCGTCATCGCCGCGACCAACCCGGCGGCGCTGACGTACGACCCGGCGTTCGCGTACGAGATCGCGGTCATCGTCAAGGACGGTCTGCGCCGTATGTACGGCGAGGCGGCGCCGGGCGAGGACCAGAACGTCTTCTACTACCTGACCGTATACAACGAGCCGCTGCCGCAGCCCGCGAAGCCTGCCGCCCCGGGCATCGACGAGGGCATCGTCAAGGGCCTGTACCGCTTCAACACGGCTGAGTCCGCGGGCCTGGCCCCGGTTGCCAACGCCCCGCGCATCCAGCTGCTGGGCTCCGGCACCGCGATCCACTGGGCGCTGAAGGCCCAGAAGCTGCTCGCCGAGGAGTGGGGCGTGGCCGCGGACGTGTGGTCGGCGACCTCCTGGACCGAGCTGCGGCGCGACGCCCTGGAGGCCGACGCGGCCCTGCTGCGCGGCGAGGAGCGGGTGCCGTACGTGCGCCAGGCGCTCCAGGGTGCCGAGGGCCCGGTGCTGGCCGTCTCCGACTACATGCGGCAGGTCCCGGACCAGATCGCGCAGTGGGTGGAGCAGGACTGGTCCTCGCTGGGCGCCGACGGCTTCGGCCTCTCGGACACCCGTGAGGCGGCCCGCCGCCACTTCGGCGTCGACGCCGAGTCGATCGTGGTCGCGGCCCTCGCCCAGCTCGCGGGGCGCGGCGAGGTCAAGGCGGCGGCCGTGAAGGAGGCCCGGGAGAAGTACGGCCTGTAAGGGCTCTAGTCCGGTGAAGGGGTACGGCGGTCTCGCCGTGCCCCTTCCCTGTCAGTGGTCCCCGGCATGATGAACCCATGCGTGCCGCCCGTCTGATCAAAATGGTGCTGCTGCTCCAGGCCCGGCCCTCCATGACGGCCGCCGAGCTGGCGAAGGAGCTGGAGGTGTCCGAGCGGACCGTCACCCGGGACGCTCAGGCGCTGTCGGAGGCGGGGATCCCCGTGTACGCGGACCGGGGACGGATCGGCGGCTACCGCCTGGTCGGCGGGTACCGCACCCGGCTGACCGGTCTCGCCCGCAGCGAGGCCGAGGCACTGTTCCTGAGCGGCGTACCGGGCGCGCTGCGCGAGATGGGGCTTCAGGACGCGGCGTCGGCGGCCCGTCTGAAGGTGTCGGCTGCCCTCCTCCCCTCGCTGCGCGACGCGCCACGCACGGCGGCGCAGCGGTTCCATCTGGACGCGCCCGACTGGTTCAAGGAGCCGGAGACACCCGCCCTGCTCCCGGCGGTCGCGGACGCCGTGTGGGACGACCGGCCGGTCACCGCGCGCTACCGGCGCGGCGAGGACGTGGTGGAGCGCGAACTGGAGCCCTACGGGCTCGTGCTGAAGGCGGGCGTCTGGTACCTGTGCGCGCGCGTCGGCGAGCCGCAGGGGCGCACCGCGCGGGACGCGGGGCACGGCTCCTTCCGGGTGTACCGCATCGACCGCTTCACCGCTGTGGACGTGGGCGGGGAACGCTTCGCCCGCGACGAGGCGTTCGACCTGCCCGCCTTCTGGGCGGAGCGCGCCGAGCAGTTCGCGCGGTCCATCCTGCGGGCCGAGGTCGTGGTGCGGCTGTCCGAGGACGGCGTGAGAGGACTGCCGTACGCCGTCGGCCACGCCGCGGCTCGGGAGGCGCTGCGGGACGCGGACGCCCCGGACGAGCGCGGCTGGGTGAGGGCGACCCTGCCGGTGGAGTCCGAGGAGGTCGCGCACACCCAGCTCACGGCGCTGGGCCCGGAGGTCGAGGTGCTGTCGCCGAAGGGGCTGCGGGCGCGTTTCGCGAGCGACGCTCGGCGGCTCGCGGGGCTCTACGCCTCCTGACGTCCCGGCGCACTCCGCGTGCGCCCGTTGCGCCGAAGGCCGATGCTGGTCCCGTGATGGACGAGATGGAGTTCTGGGAGCTGGTGGACGCGAGCCGCGAGGCCGCCGAGGGCGACCCCGCGGAACAGGCCGACGTGCTCGTCGAGCGGCTGCTCCAGCTGGACCCGGAGTCGGTCGTGGACTTCGCCCGGCACTTCGAGTCCCGGTTCAACCGCTCCTACCGCTGGGACCTGTGGGGTGCCGCCTGGGTGCTGCTCGACGGGGCCAGCGACGACGCGTTCGACTCCTTCCGGTGCTGGCTGATCGGCCAGGGCCGGCACATGTTCGAGGGCGCCCTGCACGATCCCGACTCGCTCGCCGACCTGCTGGAGGAGTTCGACGAGGAGATCGACGGCGACGGAGAGGAACTCGGCTACGCGGCGGACGAGGCGTACGAGCAGCTCACCGGCACCGAGACGCCCGACCTGGACATCCCGCCCACGCCCGCGGAGCCGGAGGGCACGCCGTTCGACCTGGAGAACGAGTCCGTGCTGGCCGAGCGCTACCCGAGACTGTGGGAGCGTTTCCGGGCCTGAGGCTATGCCGCGCGCCGACGGGTGGCCTCCGAGGGCAGGTAGGCCTGCGCCTGGGCGGCGCCCGGGAGGTGGGGGTGCGGCGCCCGGCCGGGGGTCGCCGCGTGGTGGAGCGGCGCCTTGTTGGCCTGGTCGAGGGCGGACGCCGTGGTCGCGGCCGGGCCCAGGACGACCGCCGCGACCGCGCAGAGCACCGTCCACGGGTTGCGTGCGGCCCCCGCCCAGGTGCTCGTCCTCTTCATCTCCGTACTGCTGCTGCTCATGGTCCACACCTCCGGTTCGGCTGTTGCCAAAACCGTAGGCCGCCGGGTTCTCAGGACCCTGCGCACGACCTGTGGCGTCGCTGTGGACCGGGCCGCGGGCGAAGCGGGACACGAGGCCATGACGGGCCCTCACTTCCTGCCCTGGAGGTGGGCCGCCTTCTGTCTGATCGACGGGAGCAGGGCGGTGAGGGCCGCGCCGGGGCAGTTGGTCATGTAGCCGTCGTTGTGGCCGGCGAGGGCGGGCAGGAGGGCGGTCTTGCCCTCCTGGTACCGGCTCTGGCCGTTGCTGGAGACCAGCTTGACCTTGCCGCGCGGGTCGACGTCCGCGAGGCCCAGCTTCCATGCCGCCAGGGCGGCGATCGCGTCGGTCATCGCCCGGGGCACGGGCACGCCCTGGGAGAAGGTGCCGATGGCGGCGATGCCCGAGGTGCGGTGGTTGAAGCCCTGGGTGTGGGCGCCGGTGACGGGGCGTTCGACGCCGCCCGAACGGCCTTCGTAGATCGTGCCGCAGCGGTCGACCAGGAAGTTGTAGCCGATGTCGTCCCAGCGGCGGTTGCCGATCTGGCCCGCGTAAAGGGCCCGGATGATGCGGGGTGTGTCGGCGCAGTCGTACCGGTTGGGCGAGGCGGTGTGGTGCACGAAGACGGCGACGACCTTGTCGTCGTAGCGCGGCGCCGGCCGGCTCCCGGCGCCCTCCTCCGGCTGCGCCCAGGCGGACCTCGGCAGGATGCGCGGCCTGGGCGCCGTGTGCAGGAGCGCGGAGCGGGCGCCGACCGGCCGCGGGCGCCGTACCTCGACCGGGATTTCGGTGTTCAACGTCCCGATCAGCAGCGCGGCACCGGCGGTGAGTCCGGGCGTACAGCCGACCAGCAGCAGGACGACGCCCGAGATCCGCACCGAACGGAGCGAACGGAGCGGGCGTCTTTTCCTGCCCCTTCGTGCTCTTCGGAAGACACGCATGGACCCACTGTCCATCCCCTCCGTCGCGTCCGCGATGTGTGGTGTGCCACCCGGTGGAACCATCGTCCAGGTCCAGGACGTTTTCACCAGTGCGCGTCGCGCGGGTCGCCCGGGCAACCACACGCCGGCCGGCGGTCCGGAGGTTGTCCCCCGGGTGGTGCAGCGCAGGTCGGCGCGCGGAGCCGATTTCCGCGCGCGGCGTGCGTGGGGCTGATCACCGGAACCCCGCTGCGCGTACTAAGGGGTCCAAGAGAAAGGCGGCTTCGTGGACCTGCTCGACATCCTTCTGATGCTGGTCGTCCTGGCCTACGCGGCGTCCGGCTACCGGCGCGGACTGGTGGCCGGCTGTGTCTCCCTGGCCGGTTTCGTGGGCGGCGCCGTCGTCGGCGTGTGGGTCCTGCCCTGGGTGATGCATCTGGTGACGCGGGGGACGACCGCGGCCACGGTGACGGCGGTGTTCACGGTGCTGGTCCCGGCGGCGATCGGCCACGAGCTGGCGGGCCGGCTCGCGCTGAAGCTGCGGCGTGAGCTGGACCACGGGCCGCTCAGGGTGGCCGACGGGATCGGCGGGGCGGCAGCCAACTCGCTGTCGGTGCTGATCGTGGCGTGGGTGGCCGCGAGCGTCCTCGGCGCCTCCTCCTCACCGCTGGTCACGGAGGCGATCCGGGACTCACGGCTGCTGGGCGCCGTGCAGAACGTGATGCCGGACACCACCCCCACGTGGTTCTCGCGCGCCACCTCCGCGCTCACCCAGGCCGGCTTCCCACAGGTCTTCAACCCCTTCGAGAACGAGCCGACGGCGGGGGTGGCCAAGCCCTCCGGGGACAACGTCACACCGAGCGCCACGAACGCGGCGAAGCTCAGCACGGTCAAGATCGAGGGCGCTTCGGGCCTCCAGGGCCGCGAGGGCAGCGGGTTCGTGTACGCGGCGCGGCATGTGATGACCAACGCCCACGTGGTGGCCGGCATCGACCATCCGACCGTGCGCATCGGCGGCGTCGGTCCGGCGTACGCCGCCCGGGTGGTGCTCTTCGACCCCGACCGGGACGTGGCCGTGCTGTACGTGCCGGATCTGCGGGCGCCGGTGCTGCGCTTCGACGACGACGCCAAGCGCGGTGACGCGGCCGTGGTCGCGGGCTATCCGCAGGACGGCGACCTGACACTGCGGGCCGCCACGGTCGCGAACAAGATCCAGGCGACGGGTCAGAACATCTACAACACGGGCACCGTCACGCGGGAGATCTACTCCATCCGCTCCACGGTCCTGCCGGGCAACTCCGGCGGCCCGCTGCTCACCACCGACGGTGAGGTGTACGGCGTGGTGTTCGCCCGGTCCACCTCCGACCAGGAGACGGGGTACGTCCTGACGGCGGACGAGGTGACGGGCGACGCCCAACGGGCGGCGAGCGCCACGACACCCGTGGACACGGGCGAGCTCGTCACGTCCTGAGGGGTCCTTGCGCCATGAGCGCCCGATGAGGTCGCGTGGTGCGGTGCAAGGACCCCTGAGCCCGTGGCTGTCACAGAAAGCGGCCCATGAGGACGTCGTCGACGTACTCGCCCTCGATCAGGAACTCCTCGGGCAGGACGCCCTCCACCACGAAGCCCTCGGACTCGTAGAGCCCCCGGGCGGGGGTGTTGTGGCCGAGGACGCGCAGGGTGATACGGCGGGCGCCGCGGCGGCGGGCCTCGTCCTGGGCGGCCCGGAGCAACGCCCGGCCGACGCCGGCGCCGCGTGCCTCCTCGGCGACGGCCAGGCCCTGGATCTGCCGGACGTGGGAGTTGCACGCGAGCGAGGTCGGAAACCCGAGCCGGATGTAGCCGACGAGCGCGCCGCCGAGTTCCGCGACGAGGTGGTCCCGCGGCCCGAACCGCTCGTTGTAGAAGGGCTCGTACGGCGGCTGGGGGCGGGGCTGGACGGCGTGCAGCGAGGACCAGGTCTCCCGGTCGAGCCGACCGAGCGCGTCCTCGTCGTCGGGGGTGGCGAGCCGTATGTACGCAGCGGGCATGAAGGTCACTGTACGGCGGGGTACGCATGTCCTGACCGGGGTTTTAAGCGGCGACGGGCAGGATGGATTTCATGGAACTTTCAAGGATCGCCGTGGCCGGTGCGTCCGGACTCATCGGCAGTGCCCTGGTCCGGTCACTGGCGGCGGAGGGGCATGAGGTGGTGCGCCTGGTGCGTCGCGCGGCCCGGGGCGAGGACGAGGTCTGCTGGGATCCGGAGGGGCAGTACATCGACACGGCCGGGCTGGCCGGGTGCGACGCGGTGGTCAACCTCGCCGGGGCCGGGGTCGGCGACCACCGCTGGACGGACGCGTACAAGAAGACGCTGCGGGACAGCAGGGTGCTCGGTACGGCGGCGCTCGCGGAGGCCGTCGCCTCCCTGCCCGAACCGCCGCGCGTGCTGGTGAACGCGAGCGCGATCGGCTACTACGGCGAGACCGGGGACCAAGTGGTCGACGAGGAGGCTCCGCCAGGGGACGGCTTCCTGTCCCGGATGTGCGTGGAGTGGGAGGATGCGACGGATCCCGCCCGGGAGGCGGGCGTGCGGACGGTGTTTCTGCGCACGGGACTGGTGGTGGCGCGTGAAGGCGGCGCGTGGGGCCGACTGTTCCCCCTCTTCCAGGCGGGGCTCGGCGGGCGCATGGGAGACGGGCGCCAGTACTGGTCGTTCATCTCGCTGTACGACGAGGTGGCGGCGATCCGTCATCTCCTGGGCACGGACGGACTGTCCGGGCCGTTCAACCTGACGGCTCCCGAGCCGCTGACGAACGGTGAGATCACGGCGGCCATGGGACGGGTGCTGCACCGGCCGACGCTCTTCTCCGTGCCCGCGCCCGCACTGCGGCTCGCGCTCGGCGAGATGGCCGGGGATGTGCTCGGCAGCGCCCGGGTGGTGCCCAAGCGGCTGCTGGAGTCGGGGTTCTCGTTCACGTTCCCCGAGATCGAGGACGCGCTGCGGGCGGCGCTCGGGCGGTGACCGGACGGCGCACCGGCGGACGAAACCTTTCGCGTTCGACCATATGCGACCGCTGTGCGACCGTGCTCTGTTGATGCGCGACTTCACTTGACCGTGCGTGGCCCTACCCTCGAGCAGAACTCGGGTATTCCTGAAGCCGGTCGCGGGCATGACGTCTTCGCCGACCGCGCAACCTCGAGGAGGGGCACGTGTTGAAGCCCGTGTATCAGGCGGACGTCGTCATCGTGGGGGCCGGGGTGGCGGGCCTCGCGGCGGCCCACCGGCTGACCAGCGCAGGAGTGAGTACCACCGTCCTGGAGGCCGCCCATGGTGTGGGCGGCCGGATGTCGACCGAGAAGGTCGACGGCTTCCGGCTCGACCGCGTCGGACAGCTCCTGTCCACGTCGTATCCCGAACTGGGCCTGACTCCCGGGCTCGACGCGCTCGTCCTGCGGCCCTTCGCGCCGGGCGTCCTGGTGCACAGCGGCGGCCGTCACCGGCGCGCGGGCGCTCTCCCGATGGCAGGGGGCGCACGGGGAGCGCTCAACGCCGTTCGCGCTCTCGCCGGTGCGCCCCGCTCGGGAAGCGGAACGGCCGGCGTGCGGGCCGTCCGGCCGAGGGCGGCGGGATCCCCGGCCCCGCTCGGCGGTGCCGTGGACCAGGCGCGGCTCAACGCGGCACTGGCCCGGATGGCCGCGACCCCCGTGGAACGGCTGCTGGCGCGGCCCGAGTCGACCGCCGGGCGCGCGCTCGCGGCCCGCGGGATGCCCGCCCGTACGGTCGAGGGCTTTCTGCGTCCGCTGCTCGCCGCGCTGTTGTGCGACCCGGAGCTCGGCATGTCGAGCCGCGCCGCCGACCTGGCGCTGCGCGCCTTCGCGAGCGGTCGGCTGTGCCTGCCGGAGGGCGGCGCCGAGATGCTGCCCGAGCTGCTGGCGCAGGCGCTGCCGTCGGGCACGGTGCACACGGGCGTGCGCGCCACCTCGATCTCCACCACTTCGGTCACCACCGCCGAGCACGGCGAATTCCGCTGCCGCGCCGTGCTGTTGGCCACCGACGCGCACGCCGCCGCCGAGTTGCTGCCCGGGCTGCGCGTGCCCGAGTTCCATCCCGTCACGGTCGTCCACCACACCATGGACGAGCCGCCGCCGACCGGCGCGTCACTGCTGCTCGACGCGGACCGCGACGGCCCGGTGGCGCACACGGCGGTGGTCAGCCTGGTGGACCCGTCCCGGGCGCCCGCGGGCCGGCCCCTGGTCTCCTCCACCGTCCTCGGCGCGCCGCCGGAGGACGTCGACGGCGCCGTACGCGCCCATCTGACCCGGCTGTACGGCACCTCGACCACACGGTGGGAGACGCTCGCCGTGCACCACACCGCGCGGGCCGTCCCGGTGATGCGCCCTCCGCACGACGTACGCCGGCCGGTGCGGCTGCTGGCCGGTCTGTATGTGTGCGGCGACCACCGGGACACGGGCACGGTGCAGGGGGCACTGCACTCGGGTCACCGGGCCGCCTCCGCGGTCCTGGCGGACCTGGGCACGGCTCCGACCATGCTGGCGGACCCGCTGCCGACGGCGGCCTGAGCGGCCGCCGGGGTCAGTGCAGGGCGGCGACCTTGTCCCGGTAGCCGCGCACGGGGGCGGCGTCCTTGTACGGCTCCAGGCGGCGCTCGAAGTCCCGTACGTACTCCGTCGCCCGCACCGACCGCATCTCCGCCGCCTGCCCGGCGGCCTCGGCCGCGAGCTGGCACGCCTGGTCCAGCTCGCCGAGGCCGAGCCGGGCCGTGGCGAGCACGACCCGGCAGAACAGCCGGCTGCGGGCGTAGCCGGGCGCGCGCAGCTGCAGCGAGCGCTCGGCGTGCTGGATGGCGGCCCGGTACTGCTGGAGGTCCCGGTGGCAGTGCCCGAACTCGTCGGCGAGCTGCGCCTCGTCGAAGAACCGCGCCCAGTACGGGGCCTCGTCGCCGGGCCGGGCGGACTCCAGCGCACGCTCGGCCCGTACGAGGGAGGACGTACAGGCGCGCACCTCGCCGAGCACGCCGTGCCCGCGCGCCTCCACGGCGTGCAGCAGCGCCTGCACGACGGGCGGCGCCGAGGTGCCGACACCCTGCTGTGCCACGCGCGCCAGCTGTACGGCTTCGCGGCCGTGGCCGAGGTAGACGGCCTGGCGGCTCATCGTGACCAGCACGTACGCCCCGTACATCCGGTCCCCGGCGGCCTGGGCGAGACGGAGCGCCTGGACGAAGTAGCGCTGGGCGAGGCCGTGCGCGCCGATGTCGTACGACGTCCAGCCGGCGAGCCGGGTCAGATCGGCGGCGGCCGCGAACAGCCGGCGGCCGGTCTGCTCGCCGTAGGTTCCGCGGAGCATCGGCTCGGCCTCGTGCTCCAGGTAGCGCACGAGGGCCTGGCGGGCGTGGCCTCCGCCGTAGGCGTTGTCGAGGGCGCGGAACAGCTCGCCGACCGAGCGGAGGGCGGCGATGTCTCCGCCGGTGACCTTCTGGCCGGGGCCGCGCTCGGACTGGCCGCGCTGCCGGGACGGGGGTCCACCCTGTTCGAGCGGAGTCGAGAACTTGGGGGAGGCGGGGCGGCCCTGGGCGGGGATGCGGGGGACGCTCTCGCAGCGGGCGACCTTGTCGTCCGGGCGCCCGATCAGCCAGTCCCGGCTGGGGACGACGAGCCCGGCCGGCGTGAACGCGATCTTCCGGAGCTCGGCGTGGCTGCCGGAGTCCTTGCGCCACAGGCCGCTGACGATGTCGACGGCCTCCTCCGGAGTGGCGGCGAACTCCAGCCCCGCGTACACCGGGGCGCAGGCGTCGAGCCCGAGGTCCTGGGCGGTGAGCCGGCGTCCGAGCCTGCGGGTGAACACCTCTGCGATCAGCGCCGGGGTGGTGCCGCGCGGTTGCTGCCCGCGCAGCCAGCGCGTCACGGACGTCTTGTCGTATCTCAGATCCAGCCCGTGTTCGAGGCCCAGCTGGTCGACGCGACGGGCGAGACCTGCGTTGGAGAACCCCGCTTCTGCGATGAGCGCGGCGAGCTGTCGGTTGGGGGTGCGCTGCGCGGGTCGTTCCGTCATCTGCGGTGCGGTCTCCTGCCTGCCCTGACATCGTCTGTGAACAGCCCTTATGGCCTGGTGACGGCGTGAATGTAGCGGAGAGTGAGCAGACGATCGCACTCTTCGGTACCCATTCATCCGATCGTGTGAGGATTGCTGGGTCGAGCTGACGGTGGCCCGGGCGGCGCCCTTCCTCCGGGCCGGACGTACAGTGGCGTGGGCGCGTTTCGCGCCTTACGAGGCTTCTAGGGAGGCGCTTGCCGTGAGCGAGTTGCGGTTCGTCCGTATGGGGTTCGGGACCGATGCCGTCGACTACCAGGAGGCGTGGGACGAGCAGCGCCGGGTGCACGCCGCCCGCTTCGCGGACGAGATCCCGGACACCTGCCTGCTCCTGGAGCACCCCCCGGTCTATACGGCGGGCCGGCGCACGGCGCCCGAGGAGCGGCCCCTGGACGGCACGCCGGTCATCGACGTGGACCGCGGCGGCAAGATCACCTGGCACGGCCCGGGCCAGCTGGTGGGCTACCCGATCCAGAAGCTCCCGCGCCCAGTGGACGTGGTGGCCCACGTACGGCGCCTCGAGGAGGCCCTGATCCGCACGTGTGCGGAGTTCGGCCTGGAGACGACGCGGGTGGAGGGCCGGAGCGGGGTGTGGGTTCTAGGGGACCCGGTCGACCAGCGCCCCTCCCTGGGCGGTCTCTCCCTGGACTTCGACCCGCGCCTGCACGACGAGGAGTTCGACCCGCGGCTGAACGGCCCGGAGTACGCGCCGTCCAACGCGGGGCAGCGACGGGAGGACCGCAAGATCGCGGCGATCGGGATCCGCGTCGCCAAGGGTGTCACGATGCACGGCTTCGCGTTGAACGTGAACCCGGACAACGCGTGGTTCGACAAGATCATCCCGTGCGGGATCCGGGACGCGGGTGTCACGTCCCTGGCGAACGAGCTGGGCCGGGACGTGACGATCGAGGAGGTGCTGCCGGTGGTGGAGCGGCACCTGCGGGACGTGCTGGAGAACGCGGACCTGAAGCCGCGGGAGGTCGAGCGGGCCTCGGCGTGAGGACGCGCCCGGGTGTGCGAAACCAATCCCGCGCACCCGGCAGGGGAATGCACCCCGAGGCCCCCAGGTTGGCCTCAACGCGGGGGCAGACAACCACGGGCGTACCCTGGTGTACGCCGAAGAATCGAAGCTACAGGGAGCCGACGTGTCCGCAGTCGCACCCGACGGACGCAAGATGCTGCGCCTGGAGGTCCGCAACAGCCAGACCCCCATCGAGCGCAAGCCCGAGTGGATCAAGACCCGGGCGAAAATGGGTCCCGAGTACACGAAGATGCAGAACCTCGTGAAGAGCGAGGGCCTGCACACGGTCTGCCAGGAAGCCGGCTGTCCGAACATCTACGAGTGCTGGGAGGACCGCGAGGCCACCTTCCTCATCGGCGGCGACCAGTGCACCCGCCGCTGCGACTTCTGCCAGATCGACACCGGCAAGCCCGAGGCACTCGACCGCGACGAACCGCGTCGCGTCGGTGAGTCCGTGGTCACCATGGACCTGAACTACGCCACCATCACCGGCGTCGCCCGCGACGACCTGGAGGACGGCGGCGCCTGGCTGTACGCCGAGACCGTGCGGCAGATCCACCGGCAGACGGCGGACCGCGAGGGCGGCCGTACGAAGGTCGAGCTCCTCGCCCCCGACTTCAACGCGGTCCCGGAGCAGCTCGAGGAGGTCTTCTCCTCCCGCCCCGAGGTCTTCGCCCACAACATCGAGACCGTCCCGCGGATCTTCAAGCGCATCCGCCCCGGCTTCCGCTACGAGCGCTCCCTCAAGGTGATCACCGCGGCCCGCGACTACGGGCTGGTGACGAAGTCGAACCTGATC